>JAZQWU010000001.1:0-3310 GCA_045632505.1 Alistipes sp.
GCATTTGCATCCTGAATATTGTTGTACGAAAGTTCCTTACCATTCAACTGCTCGGCATAAGCCAACGAGAAGTGAGTGGTAGAGTTGTCGCGATAGAATGTTGCCGACTGGTGAGGGTTCTCGCCATAACGCAACGACTGCTGAACGTCGAACTCGAGGAACAACTTCTCTGGCAAACCAGCCTGCGCACGCATATAGGTTGCAATGCACGAGTCGTACTGTGCGGTGTGAGTATAAGCCTTAGCCGACAACTGCAAACGAGTTTCAACCTTTGTATTACCCTCAGCCTTAATCTCCTCAAGAATCTGTGCGTAGTCCGAAGGATCGCAAACTACGGTTACATCCTTGTAGTTCTTCGCAGCCGAACGCAACATCGAAGGACCACCGATATCGATATTCTCGATAGCCTCAGCCATCTCTACACCCTCCTTAGCGATAGTCTGGCGGAAAGGGTAGAGGTTAACGCAAACCATATCGATAAACTCGATACCATTCTCGCGCAACGCCTCCAAGTGGCTCTCCAAGTCGCGACGAGCCAACAAACCGCCGTGCACCTTTGGGTGCAAAGTCTTAACACGACCATCGCAAATCTCAGGAAAACCTGTAATCTCGCTGATGCCGATAGTCTTAACGCCATTCTTCTCCAAAAGGCTCTGAGTACCGCCAGTAGCGATAATCTCCCAACCAAGCGACTGCAAACCGCTGACAAACTCAACCAAGCCGGTCTTGTCGCTTACACTTACCAATGCTCTCATTGTATATACTTATATTTATATTATTACTCAATTACTACGCCTGCCTCAGCTGTTACGTGACCGATGATAGACGCCTTCTCACCAGCTGCAGCCAAGATATCGAGTGCCTTCTGAGCCTCGCTCTCGTCCAAAGCGATAACCATACCTACACCCATATTGAAGATGTTGAACATCTCGCGGTGAGGAATGTTGCCATACTTCTCGAGCAACTTGAAGATGCCCAAAATCTCCCACGAACCCTCGTTGATGTGCAAGCCCTGACCATCGTGCAAGATACGTGGAATATTCTCGTCGAAACCACCACCTGTGATGTGGCAAATACCGTGAACGTCGCAGTTGCGAACTACCTCCAACACCTGCTTAACGTAGATGCGAGTAGGGCAGAGCAATGCCTCGCCCAAAGTGCGATCACCCAACTCCTCGTACTTAGCATTCAAATCCAAGTTATTGTCAGCCAACACCTTGCGAACAAGCGAGAAACCATTTGAGTGAACACCGCTCGATGCGATACCCACCAAAACGTCGCCAACCTTAACCTTCGAACCATCAATGAGCTGCGACTTCTCAACAACACCGCAAGTGAAACCTGCGATATCGTACTCGCCATCCTCATACATACCTGGCATCTCTGCTGTCTCGCCACCAATCAATGCGCAACCTGCCTGACGGCAACCCTCAGCAACACCTGCTACGATAGCCTCTACCTTTGCAGGAATGTTGTGACCAAGTGCGACATAGTCGAGGAAGAACAAAGGCTCAGCACCCTGCGCCAAAACGTCGTTCACGCACATTGCTACGGCGTCGATACCGATAGTATCGTGCTTATCCATAGCGAACGCCAACTTCAACTTTGTACCTACACCATCAGTACCGCTAACCAATACTGGCTCCTTGATATTCAATGCTGCGAGGTCGAACATACCTCCGAAAGCACCGATATTACCCATCGTACCCAAACGGTTGGTCGATGAAACGTGTTGTTTGATTCGGCGAACAACCTCGTAACCTGCCTCGAGGTTTACACCTGCTTTTTCGTAATTTACTGCCATAATATTATCTATTTTTTCTTGTTAATTTCCGAAACATCGTGTTTCATCGGGGTTGGATATTTGCCATCGAAGCAAGCGAAGCACATCTTCTCGCACTTGCCGCACGACGAAGCCAAGCACTCGTTAACCGAAAGGAATGCCAAAGTATCCGCTCCGATAATCTCGCAAACCTCTTCTACAGAGTGCTTTGCGCTAATCAATTCATCCTGTGATGTAGTATCTACACCATAGCAACAAGGGTACTTCATCGTAGGACTAACGATACGAACGTGCACCTCCTTTGCACCAGCCTCACGCAACATATTAACAATGCGCTTTGAGGTTGTACCTCGCACAATCGAGTCGTCAATCAGCGCAATACGCTTACCCTCGACAATCGAGCGAATAGCCGACAACTTCATCTTTACGCCCTTCTCGCGCAACGACTGCGAAGGTTGGATGAAGGTACGACCAATATACTTATTCTTAATAAGTCCCATCTCGTACGGGATGCCACTCTCCTCGGCATAACCCATCGCTGCCGACAACGAAGAGTCGGGTACACCAACTACGATATCAGCCTCCGCTGGAGCCTCGCGCCACAAGCGACGTCCCGACTCCTTACGGAAGGCGTGAACATTACATCCGTCGATATCGCTATCAGGGCGAGCAAAGTAGATATACTCCATAGAGCACATATTATGCTCGCTCTTGAGCGAATATTTACGACTGCGCAAGCCCTTATCGTCGATTGTTACAATCTCGCCTGGCTCGACATCGCGCAAAAACTCTGCACCCATAACATCAAAGGCGCAAGTCTCGCTCTATACCACATAGCCGTCGCCCAACTTACCGATAGCCAATGGACGGATGCCATACTTATCGCGGCAAGCATAGATGCGATTCTGTGTCATAATAACGAACGCAAACGAACCCTCCAACAACTCCAACGCCTCCATAATCGTAAAGATGCGTGGCTCGTCGGCCTCCTTCTTGATGAGGTGTGCCAACAACTCGGCATTTGTATTCGACTGGAAGAGGCTTCCTTTGCTCTCCAAATAATCACGAATCTGATTTGCGTTCACGATATTTCCGTTGTGGGCAATCGCGAACGAACCTGTATTGTGGAGGAACGAACGAGGTTCGATATTGTCGGTATTGCGACCACCTCCTGCCGTAGTATAGAGCAGGTGACCAAGGCACATTGTACCCTCCAACTTGGAGAGTTTCTCCTCGTTGAAAACCTCCTGCACCAGACCGTAACCACGATGACGATGTATCTCACCGCTTGGCTCTGCGCTTACCATACCGCAGCCTTCCTGACCTCGGTGCTGCATCGAGTGGAGTCCATAATAGACCAATGACGAGGCGTTCTCAACGCCATAAACTCCTAAAACACTCATAAAAACTTTGTTTTTTAATTGAGAATTGAAGATTGAGAATTGAGGATTATTTTTTTTACTTTTAACACTCTAATTCTCAATTCTTAATTCTCAATCCTCAATTTACTTTGTAAAGTATGCTACT
>JAZQWU010000002.1:0-6195 GCA_045632505.1 Alistipes sp.
TTCCGTTACTCTTGCTACAACTTCCACCTCACCGCATTCCTTGTGGAGCGTCTTACTGGTCGCAACTACGAGGAGTATCTTTACGAGGAGTTCTACAAGCCACTCGGAGTAAAGGATGCTATGTACAACCCTGCACGCAAGCATTCACTCGACAACATTGTCCCTACCGAGATTGGCAATCGCTATCGCAAGCAGATTCACGGTGTAGTTCACGACGAGACAGCTGCATTTATGGGTGGTGTATCGGGCAATGCTGGATTGTTCGCTAATACCGAGAGCCTTGCACCGATTTTGCAGATGCTGCTCAATGGTGGTGAGTACAATGGTAAACGCTACTTCAAGCGTAAGACTATCAAGGAGTGGACTTCGTGCCAATATCCGAAGAATGGCAACCACCGCGCAGTTGGTTTCGACCGCCGTCGTCTCAACGACAACTTGCCACTCGAGGAGCGCACCACAAAGCCCTACTACTACGCTCCATCAGCATCGGAGAAGAGTTTCGGTCACTCGGGCTTTACTGGCACAATGGTATGGGCTGACCCAAAGGAGGATTTGGTATTCGTATTCCTCTCCAACCGCGTCTACCCTACCCGTCGCAACAAGACCTACTTCGAGGTTAATCCTCGCTCGAAGTGCCACGAGGCAGCATACGAAGCAATCAGAAGGTTCAAAAAATAATTTTAAACCTTCTAATTGCTAGGTGTGTTACCTATCCCCCAAACCCCCTTTCTGTAAAGGGGGCTTTTTTATTTTATTGAAGAAGGTTCAAAAAATAGTCTTGTACCTTCTAATTGCTAGGTGTGTTACCTATCCCCCAAACCCCCTTTCTGCAAAGGGGGCTTTTTTATTAATCGTGGTTATCAGCATTTTCTAATATCCGCTAATTACCACTAATCACCTCTAATACCTCTAACGACTCTAACGCCGCTATCACCCCCCCCCTAAAAAAATTGGAATTTAAGCAGATGAGAGCAAGGCTTCAGTAAACGCAAAAAAATCAGAGGTGATTGAGCTATTTTTGAGATAAACGAAAAGCGGAGTGCGCAGCATAGTAAACCTATGTGAGCAACTCCGCTATTGAAGTGCAGCTCAAAAAGAGCCAATCAGAATGTTTTTTTTATTTCACCTCTTCGAACTCTACATCCTCAGGCTGCTGACCTGCGTTAGGGTTGCCCTGTGCACCAGCACCAGGATTGCCCTGTGCGCCCTGCTGAGCCTGCTGAGCATTGTAAAGGTCCTGAGATGCTGCCTGCCAAGCGGTGTTCAACTCGTTCAGAGCGGTATCGATAGCAGCCAAGTCCTGATTCTTGTGTGCCTCCTTCAACTTAGCGAGAGCGCCCTCGATAGCCGACTTCTTGTCTGCTTGAATCTTGTCGCCATACTCCTTCAGCTGCTTCTCGGTAGCGAAGATGTTCGAATCGGCAGCGTTAATCTTCTCGATGCGCTCCTTCTCCAGCTTATCCTTCTCCTCGTTAGCCTTAGCCTCGTCGCGCATACGCTGGATCTCCTCATCGGTCAAACCGCTCGAAGCCTCGATGCGAATCTTCTGCTCCTTGCCAGTACCCTTATCCTTAGCCGATACGTTCAAGATACCGTTTGCGTCGATGTCGAAAGTAACCTCAATCTGCGGTACACCACGTGGAGCAGCTGGGATTCCATCGAGGTGGAAACGACCGATGCTCTTGTTGTCGCGTGCCAATGGACGCTCACCCTGGCATACGTTAATCTCAACCGATGGCTGGTTGTCGGCTGCAGTAGAGAACACCTCGCTCTTGCGGGTAGGAATTGTGGTGTTAGCCTCAATCAACTTAGTGAATACGCCACCCAAAGTCTCGATACCGAGTGAAAGTGGAGTCACGTCGAGGAGCAACACATCCTTAACCTCGCCAGTGAGGACACCACCCTGGATTGAAGCACCTACAGCTACAACCTCATCTGGATTTACACCCTTGTTAGGAGCCTTACCGAAGAAATCCTCCACAACCTTCTGGATAGCAGGGATACGGGTCGAACCACCTACCAAGATAACCTCGTCAATCTGCGAAGCTGACAAACCTGCGTCACGCAAAGCATTGCGGCAAGGCTCGATAGTCTTCTGAATGAGGTGGTCGCACAACTGCTCAAACTTAGCACGTGTGAGGGTCATCACAAGGTGCTGTGGAATGCCGTTGATTGGCATAATGTAAGGCAAGTTAATCTCAGTAGACTGCGAAGCCGAAAGTTCAATCTTTGCCTTCTCAGCAGCCTCCTTCAAACGCTGGAGAGCCATAGGGTCCTGACGCAAGTCTACGCCGTGCTCAGCCTTGAATGCCTCTGCCATATAGTCAATCAACACGTGGTCGAAGTCGTCACCACCGAGGTGAGTGTCACCATTTGTAGACTTAACCTCGAATACACCGTCGCCCAACTCGAGGATTGAGATATCGAAAGTACCACCACCGAGGTCGTACACTGCAATCTTCATATCCTTGTTCTTCTTATCCATACCGTACGCCAATGCTGCAGCAGTAGGCTCGTTGATGATACGACGCACCTTCAAACCAGCAATCTCACCAGCCTCCTTTGTAGCCTGACGCTGCGAGTCTGAGAAGTATGCAGGAACGGTGATAACAGCCTCTGTTACCTCCTGACCGAGGTAGTCCTCAGCAGTCTTCTTCATCTTCTGAAGGGTGATAGCCGAAATCTCCTGTGGAGTGTACTGACGGCCATCAATATCAACACGTGGAGTGTTGTTCGCACCGCGTACGATTGCGTATGGAGCACGCTCGATATCGCCCACTACCTTGTCGTACTGCTCACCCATAAAGCGCTTGATAGAGAATACTGTGCGCTTAGGGTTAGTGATAGCCTGACGCTTTGCAGGATCACCTACCTTACGCTCACCACCATCGGTGAAAGCAACAATCGACGGGGTGGTGCGGTGACCCTCCGAGTTAGGAATAACAACAGGCTCCGAGCCCTCCATTACAGCAACACACGAGTTTGTGGTTCCCAAGTCAATACCAATAATCTTTCCCATAATCTTTAAGTTTTTATTTGTTATTAAATTTTTTCGCTTTGTTCAGTTTTGTTTACGCTTCTTTCGTAGAGCAAACCTCTTGCCAAACCCGTTTTCAGCACATTTTCTGCCAAAAAAGATATTTTACAAACGAGCGAGTGTGACAAAATGGCAATAAATGACATCGAATGACAACAAATGGCACAAAAATGACAAAGAATCACAAAAAAACTAAAATTGGGATTTAAGCAAATGGTTGCGATGACTAACCGCAAATGAAAATAAGAAGATAGATGCAACCATAACAAAGGCTTCCAACACCGCAGCATACTTGAGCGTATGTGAGGATGTCGGAAGCCTTTTTAGGGGAAGCAGATGCTTCTTATTTTCGTTTGCTACTTCAAGCCGTGTTTTTTGAGTATTTTAAGCACCGGCTTCTCTATCGCCTTCGCCCACTCATAATAACCCATAGAGTGAGGATGCACTCCATCGGCTGAAGTTTCGCCAGTAGTGCCGGTCATATTATCTATTTCGAGATAGTAGACACCTTTGTACTCCTTGACAACATCTTTCATAACCGCTGAAGCGCAGTCGATGCGCGATTGCTCGCTCTTCTCGGCACGCTGGTCGAAATTGCGGCTTTCGCGATAGATAGTGCGCAAGAATATAATTGGCATATTTGGATTCTCGCGACGCACAGCGTTAATAAAAGGGCGAATGCGCTCCTTAATCTGCTCGTTGCTCGGATTGGAGAACGAGTCGCAGATAAGAGCATCAGGCTTCGCCTTGCCAATTATCTCACCTACAACGGGCTGGAGTTTGCTATATGCCGACATTCCGTATGAGCATACGTGCAAACCCGTAGCACGCGAAAAGAAGGCTGGCCAGGTCTGACCTGCGCACGAGGCACTCGCTCCGTGAGTGAACGACGAGCCAAATACCGCGATATTGTGGCGGAATGGATTCTCGGCAGCGCGGATGGTTGCACCATCGGCGACACCAACCTTGAGCGAAAGGAGCTCCGAGTAGAGAGGCAGATATAGCACGCAACGCTTCATCTTGCCATCCATATTTGCAATAAGGCGCAAAGGCTTCTCTGCTTTGGCTTTACCCTCACCCTGAGCATCTATAGTTCGACCGCGCGATGCTGCCCAACAGAGTTTTCCACTCTTCTCAATATAGAGGTTAAATCCGTGTGTTGCAGCCATTGGCATCGAGTAGAAAGGATAGGTGAAGCCATACTCCGGTTTTACCCAAATCTCGGGCGAGTCAGTTTCGAAGATAACCATCACACCCGTTGACATACGCAACAATGTACCCTCAAGTGGCTTTCCAGTACGAGAGCGTCCTTGCTTCAATGATGGGTACTCCGACACCTCAGCACGATGATACGGATTGGTCGTTTTGCTCAACTTACCTGCAATCGTAAGCGTCGCAGCATCCACATACTTGATTGTGGATGCTGCTGACATTTCGATAATTGCAAAGAGTAAGCCGACAAGCAGTAATACTCTTTTCATCTCGATTAGATTTTATTTTTACTTAATCTTGTGCTTCTTCAAGATCTTCATCACTGGCTTCTCGATAGCCTGAGCCCAACGGTGGTAACCATAAGAATATGGGTGAACACCATCGGCAGAAGTCACGTGGTCAGTACCAGTCTGGTTAGGAACATTTACGAAGTAAACACCTTTGTACTCCTTAACGATGCTCTTCATAGTCTCCTCTACGAACTCGATACGATCCTGCTCCTTCTTCTCATAACGAGGCTGGAAGTTACGATTCTCGCGATAGATAGTATTAAGGAAGATGATAGGCATCTTTGGATTGTTCTTGCGTACAGCCTCGATGAATGGACGGATACGCGAACCAATCTGAGCAATTGTTGGGTTAGAGAAGGCGTCGCAGATAAGAGCGTCTGCCTTCGACTTTCCGAATACCTCACCGAGGTATGGCTGCAACTTGCTATTACCCGACATACCGAACGAGCAAACGTGCAAGCCAGTCGAACGCGAGAAGAATGCAGGCCAAGTCAAACCAGCACCTGAAGCGTTAGCGCCGTGAGTAAACGACGAACCAAACACTGCGATAGTGTGGCGGAAAGGATTTGGCAACGCCTCAATCTTAGCACCCTTGTTCACACCAATCTCCA
The DNA here is from genome assembly GCA_045632505.1 of Alistipes sp. Taxonomy (GTDB): domain Bacteria; phylum Bacteroidota; class Bacteroidia; order Bacteroidales; family Rikenellaceae; genus Alistipes. The sequence goes on from JAZQWU010000002.1 coordinate 5,151, forward strand.
AGTTTGTAAGTTCCGAAGAGAGTGGGAGGTAGATGATACACTCCTTCTCGCCCTTATAGAGGTTTGCAATCATTGGGAGTGGACGCGACATCTTAGGAAGATTTCCTGGAATCGGAGTCATCCTATGAGCCTTCGATGCAGCCCAAATAAACTCACCCTCCTGATCCTTGATAAAGAGGTTGAAACCATTAGATGCAGCCAATGGGGTATTTGGTCCCCACGAGTTCTGTGTACCATAGGTTGCCTTAACATAAATAGCCGAAGCGTTTGTCTTGAACGCGATAGCCAAGCCCGAAGTCTGACGCAACAAGCGAGACTCGCTCTTGGTCAACTCTGGGATACTCTCAACCTCTACACGGTGGTAAGGGTTTGTAGTCTCGCACAACTTACCAAGCATAGTCAACTCGGTTGCATTTACAAAGTCAATCTTCGGTTGTTTCTTCTGTGCCATCGACACCGAAACCGACAATGCCACACATACTATGGCAAGAAATAATTTTTTCATCTTTAGATAGTTTTTGAGTTATTAAAAAAGGCTCACAACCTTATGCACAAATTGCTGCGCCACAATGTTATGAGCCTATTTGTTTCGATAGGTCTACCCTATTTCCGATTACTTAATCTTGTGCTTCTTCAAGATCTTCATCACTGGCTTCTCGATAGCCTGAGCCCAACGGTGGTAACCGTAAGAGTATGGGTGAGTTCCATCTGCCGAAGTGATGTGGTCAGTACCAGTCTGGTTAGGAACATTTACAAAGTAAACGTTCTTGTACTCCTTGGTAACTGCAGCCATAGTCTCCTCAACGAAGTCGATACGCGACTGCTCCTTCTTGTCATAGCGAGGCAAGAAGTTGCGGTGCTCGCGATAGATAGTATTAAGGAAGATAATAGGCATATTAGGGCTATTCTTGCGTACTGCCTCAATGAATGGGCGAATGCGCGAGCCAATCTGTGCAACCGAAGGGTTCGAGAATGCATCGCAGATGAGTGCATCTGGCTTAGCATCGCCGAATACCTGACCGAGGTAAGGCTGCAAGCGGCTGTT
>JAZQWU010000003.1:0-7105 GCA_045632505.1 Alistipes sp.
TAATAGTTCCTTAATGGAGCAGACCGAAAACGATATCCTGAAGCGCGTCCGCAAAATCGAGATTAAGACGCGAGGTTTGTCGAATGAAATTTTCGCAGGAAAGTATCATACGGCATTCAAGGGGCGTGGTATGTCGTTTGCCGAGGTGCGCGAGTACCGCATCGGCGACGACGTGCGCGATATCGACTGGAACGTAACGGCTCGTTCACGCAAGCCTCACATCAAGGTCTACGAGGAGGAGCGCGAGCTGACGATGATGCTGATGGTCGATGTCAGCGGTTCGCGAATGTTCGGTACAACCGACCTCTTGAAGAAGAATATCATCACCGAGTTGGCGGCAGTACTCGCCTTTTCGGCATCGCAGACAGGCGACAAGGTGGGTTGCATCTTCTTCTCGGACAAGGTTGAGAAGTTCATCCCCCCGAAGAAGGGACGTAGCCACATCCTGATGATTATTCGCGAGTTGGTAGGATTCGTTCCCGAGTCGAACGGCACAGCCATTTCGGAGGCGGTGCGCTACCTTACAGGCGTAAACAAGAAGCGTTGCACAGCATTCCTTTTGTCGGATTTCTTGAACTCGAAGCGCGATGACGAGGCGTTGAACGATGCGTTGAAGATTGCCTCGGCTCGTCACGACATCATCGCACTGAAGGTGTCCGACCCTCGCGAGAGGGAGATGCCCGACGTAGGTATCGTAGAGTTGCAGGATGCCGAAACGGGACGCAAAGTGTGGGTTGATACCGCATCGCGCGCCGTGCGTGATCACTATGCCGAGCGATGGGCAGAGCGCGAAGCAAAGACTCGCGACCTTCTGTTGCACAACCGCATCGACATAGCCGATATTTCGACCGACTCGGATTATGTTGCCGAGTTGATAAAACTATTCAAAAAACGATGAAACTTTTGCGCTATATAATAATATATGTATCGGCTATGGTGGCGATGCAGGTGGCGGTGGCACAAACTACCGCTCCGACCATCACGTCGCGCCTATCTGCCGATACGGTTATGATTGGCGACCGAGTAACCCTTACGGTCGAGGTGGAGAAGGATGTGATGCAACACGTCATCTTCCCATCGTTCGACTTCACCCAAACCGATGGCGCGGAGCAAGCCGAGCCAAGCATCGAGGTTATTCACGACTATGCTCCCGACACCATTTCGCAGGAGGGTCGTCGCGTATTGCTTCGCAAACGCTACGAAATGGCGGTCTACGACGAAGGCATCTATCGTATGGGCAAGGCGCAAGCGTTGCTCCTCGACAAGAATATTGTTGATACACTCATCGCCGAGCGCGAGGAGGAGCTCTTCGTAAAGACCTTCCAGATTGACTCGACAATGACCACCGTACGCGACTTGAAGCCACAGATGACATTGAAGTTGCGCTTTGCGGAGTTCTCGGGCTATCTCGGAATCGCACTCATCGTGCTGTTGGTGTTGGCTGGCATCATCTATCTGTTGGTGCGCCACCTCCACAAGCGCGGAAAGCGCATTTCGGACCTCTTCAAGCCTGCACCGCCAGTGCCAGCGCATATTGTGGCGATTGAGGCGCTCGAGAAGTTGCACAACGAGAAGCTGTGGCAGAACAACAAGCACAAACTCTACTACTCTACTCTCAGCGACATTCTCCGCACCTATCTTGCAGGTCGCTTCGAGGTGGGAGCAATGGAGATGACCACCGACGAGATTGCAGATGCGTTGCGCAATATGGAAATCGAGCAGAAGCAGAAGATGGATTTGCTCGCCGTGCTGCGCGATGCCGACCTTGTGAAGTTCGCCAAGGCTACGCCTGAAGCGGAGGATAACGAACTCGCCTACGACAAGTCGTACCACTTTGTCGAGGAGACAAAGCCTATAGAGGTGGTCGAGGACGAGGAGGAAGATTTACCAACCAAAAACGAGAAGGAGGCGAAGCGATGAGAGCGTTAGTAAGATACGTGGCGATTGTTGTGATGTTGCTCGTTTGCGGTGAGGTATCGGCTCAGCAGATGAAGGAGCGCGGTTTGGTACGCTCGGGTAACCGAGAGTTCAAGCGCGAGCAATTTGAAAAGAGTGCAGATAGTTACCAACGAGCATTGCAGCACGATAGCACCTGCTTCGAGGCGAAGTACGACCTCGCTTCGGCACTCTATCGCACCGAGCGATACGAGAAGGCAGAGAAGACCTTACAAGCCATCGTGAGCGACTCTACTCGCACCGAGTTGGAGCGTGGCGAGGTGGCATACAACCTCGGAAATGCGCAGTTCGCACAGAAGAAATACAAGGAGGCGTTGTCGTCCTATCGTCAGGCTATGCGTTGCAACCCTGCGGACGAGGATGCGAAGTTCAACTACGCCTTCACGAAGCGTCTTATTCAGCAGCAGGAGCAACAACAGCAACAGCAGCAACAGAATCAAGACCAACAAAACCAGGATAACAAGGATCAGAATCAAGACCAGAATCAGCAAAACCAAAACCAGCAGAATCAGCAAGACCAGCAGCAACAACCTCAAAACCAGGAGGGCAAGGAGGAGCAGCAGGAGGGCGGACAACGTTCAGAGGGCGCAATGACTCCAGAGCAGCAGGAGGCACTCTTGCAGGCTATTCAGGCTGAGGAGGATAAGACCCAGGACAAGCTAAAGGAGAAGGCTGGCATACTGATTCGCGGAGGTAAAAATTGGTAGTGTATGGAGTTTGCAAATCCTAAAATATTGTGGCTGTTGGCGGTTGTTCCGTTGTGGATTGCCTACTACGTGTGGCGTTCAATGCAGGGCGGAGCTTCAATCGTCATCTCCTCTGCCGACTCGTTGCGCTCGGCACCGCGCACCCTGCGCTACTACTTGCGTCACCTACCAGCAGCGTTGCGCGTCATTGCTTTGGTGTTGATTATCATCGCCTCGGCACGACCTCAATCGGTTGAGCACGAGACGAAGACCACCACCGAAGGTATCGACATCGTCTTAGCAGTCGACATCTCGGGCTCGATGCTTGCCAAGGATTTCCAACCTGATCGCCTCACCTCTGCCAAAGAGGTGGCATCGCAGTTCGTGGCGAATCGTCAGGGCGACCGCATCGGCTTGGTGGTATTCGCTGGCGAGGCATTTACACAGACTCCTCTCACCACCGACCAATCGTCGTTGCAGACCCTGCTCGGACGCTTGCGTAGCGGTGTTGTGGAGGATGGTACTGCAATCGGAAATGGCTTGGCTACGGCTGTAAACCGCTTACGCGAGAGCGACTCGAAGTCGAAGATTATAATCCTCTTGACCGATGGTGTGAACAATCGCGGACAGATTGCCCCAATGACTGCAGCGGAGATTGCAAAGGAGCAAGGTATCAAGGTCTACACCATTGGCGTAGGTCGCAACGGCACTGCCCCATACCCAGTGTTTGACAATCGCGGACGCGAGGTCTACACAGTAGATATGAAGGTCGAAATCGACGAGAAGATGCTCTCCGAGATTGCCGAAAAGACAGGCGGCGAGTACTTCCGCGCTACGGACAAAACATCGTTGGAGCGCATCTACAACCAGATTGATGCGATGGAGAAGTCGAAGGTTGAGAAGTTCGACATCACCCACGTATACGAGGAGTATCTGCGCTACGCCTTATTGGCATTGGCTCTGCTCATCGTAGAATTTATTGTGAAATATATCGTATTAAAACGCATACCGTAATGTTCAGATTTGCAAACCCACATCTTCTATGGTTGCTCGCCGTAGTGCCAGTGATGATTATCGTCTTTGCGATACTCCTCCGTCTGCGCAAACGCAATCTGCGACATTTCGGAAATCTCGAAACCGTAAAGTCGTTGTTACGTGACGTGTCGTCGTGGCGCGTACACGCGAAGTTCATTCTCTTCGCGCTCGCCTACACCGCATTGGTCTTTGCCGTTGCGCGTCCGCAGTTCGGAGCAAAACTCCGCGAGGAGAAGCGCGAGGGCGTGGAGATGATGTTTGTGGTCGATGTGTCGAACTCGATGTTAGCAGAGGACTTCACGCCAAACCGCTTGGACAGAACACGTTACGCCATCGACAAGCTATTCTCGCAGATGAATCAAGACCGCGTGGGCGTAGTTGTCTTTGCGGGCGAAGCGAAGGTGCAGTTGCCTATTACGACTGATTATCGTATGGCGCGTAGTTTCACCAAACGCCTCTCACCTGAGTTGGTCGAGGTGCAAGGTACGGATGTTTCAGACGCTATCGACCTCGCTTCGTTGTCGTTCTCGCAGAGGGAGGGTGCAAGCCGCGTGATGATTCTTATCACCGATGGTGAGGCGCACGACGCCGATGCCATACAGGCTGCCGAGCGAGCTGCCGAGCGCGGAATCCGCATCTTCACCATAGGTATCGGCTCGCCCGAGGGTGCGCCAATCAAGATTGGTGGCGAGTTCATCAAGGACGAGAAGGGCGAGATGGTCGTGTCGCGCCTGAACGAGGAGTTGTTGCAGCAGATTGCCGAGAAGGGCAAGGGTGGATATGTACGCGCCTCGAATGCCGAGTTTGGTCTGTCTGAGATAGTTGACGAAATCGAAAAGATGGAGAAGAGCGAACTCTCGACGCTCCAGTTCGACGAGTATAACGAACAGTTCTACTGGATTTTGTGGGTAGTACTCGGATTGCTTCTATTGGAGGGTTTCCTTCTCGACCGTCGAAATCCTCGTCTCCGCAAATTCAACATCTTCGAGAAAAACTAAAAATATCGCATCGCCTTCTCAAGCGATGCGATACCTTTAATTCTCAATTTTCAATTCTCAATTCTCAATTTGATTTTGAAGTCATTATCTTCAAAATCAAAGCGTCCGTTTCGCTCATTCCCGAACGACCAATCTCGGTGAGATTGCGGATGCAGTTGTCTACATCGTTCTCGATGATTCCCTCCAACGAGGTTGTAACGCGCTGATTCATAGCAAGTGTTGCCGACAAAACCGCTGTTGCAACTCCACTTGTCACCTTCAACGAGCACGAAGGCTTTGCGCCATCGCAAATCATACCCGTAAGGTTAGCAACCATATTCTTCACTGCGCCCGACACCTCCTCGAAGCCGCCACCCATCAGGTAGGTGATACCGCACGCCGAGCCAGTCGCAGCAACCACGCAACCGCACAATGCAGACAAGCGACCAAGACTCTGCTTGATGTAAATCACGGTGAGGTGGCTCAACACCAATGCACGCAACATCTTCTCGCGCTCGACATCGTTTGCAACAGCAAAAATCGCTACAGGAACGGTTGCCGAGATGCCCTGATTGCCACTACCCGAGTTGCTCATCACCGGCACCATCGCACCACTCATACGAGCATCGCACGCACCGCTGGTGTGCGCCAAAATATTTGTAAAGAGCGTATCGCCAAAGATATTTTTTGCCACGCCACTATGGAGCATCGCGCCCAAGCCGTGACCATACTTTCCAGTAAACGACAGTTCCGCTGCGGCAACATTCTTCTCTGCCGCTTCGCCGATAAACTCAATCATATCAAGCGGTACCTCGGTGGCAAAGTCGTAGACCTTTCGCAACGACAACTCCAGATCCTCGCTCTCGGCAACGACCTTCTTCTCAGCCTCGTTAGCAGCCACCTCCGCGCCATTGCGACGAATAGACGAGAAGTTGGTGTGCGTACCCGAGATAATCACCTCGGCAGAGTCATTGCCCGCCTCGACAACGACCTTGATGAAGAGAATATCGTCGCTCTCGTCGGTGACGAAAATCGACGGTTCAACCTCCTGCATAAAGTTTTTTGCACGCTCGACATCCTCCGCCTGCACATCGCGCAACACCTCCAAGCCATACTCCGAGCGACCTGCTACGACACCCAAAGCAACGGCAATAGGCAAGCCTGTCATTCCACTGTTCGGAATACCCACGCCCATCGCATTTTTGAAGATGTTGGCACTCAGCGCCACCGATACTTTCTGCGGCACAGAACCAAGAGTTTCGCAAGCCTTAGCCACGCAGAGCGACACCGCCATCGGCTCGGTACAACCTATCGAAAGCACCACTTCGCGCTTGATAAGGTCAATGATTTTATTGTAATCTTGCATTGTCATATCACAAAGGTACAAAATTATTTGCTATGAAATAGCATTATCACGAAAAAAATCTATATCTTTGTCGTTTAGAAAATAAATTAAACACGATATAGTATGAGAATTGCACAATTACTTAAGTCAACCGACTACGGTACGAAGGTTACCGTTAAGGGTTGGGTGCGTACAAAGCGCGGAAACAAAAATGTTGCCTTCTTGGCATTGAACGATGGTTCGTGTGTTGCAAACATCCAGATTGTAGCCGACCTCGCAAAGATTTCGGAGGAGGTATTGAAGCCTATCACCACTGGTGCTTGCGTAGCAGTTGAGGGTACTCTTGTTGAGTCGCTCGGTGCTGGTCAGGGCGTAGAGGTACAAGCAGAGACTATCGAGGTATACGGCACTGCAGACCCTGCAACCTACCCATTGCAGAAGAAGGGTCACTCGTTGGAGTTCCTCCGCGACATCGCATACCTTCGTCCACGCACCAACACCTTTGGCGCAATCTTGCGTATCCGCCACGCTATGGCATTCGCAATCCACAAGTACTTCAACGACAAGGGCTTCTACTACTTGCACACTCCTCTTATCACCGCATCGGACTGCGAGGGTGCTGGCGAGATGTTCCAGGTTACAACTATGGATTTGAACAACCTCCCACGCACAGAGGAGGGCGCAATCGACTTCGCACAGGACTTCTTCGGTAAGCCTTGTAGCCTCACCGTATCGGGTCAGCTCGAGGGTGAGCTCGGCGCATTGTCGATGGGTCAGATTTACACTTTCGGTCCTACTTTCCGTGCCGAGAACTCGAACACTCCACGCCACTTGGCTGAGTTCTGGATGATTGAGCCAGAGGTTGCATTCTACGACCTTCAGGACAATATGGAGATGGCTGAGGACTTCCTCAAGTACCTCATCCGCTACGCACTGGAGAACTGCAAGGAGGATCTTGAGTTTATGAACAAGATGTGGGACAACGAGTTGTTGGAGCGTCTCAACTTCGTTCTCGCAAACGACTTCGTACGCCTCGAGTATACCGAGGGTATCGAGATTTTGAAGGCTTCGGGCAAGAAGTTCGAGTTCCCTTGCGAGTGGGGTTG
>JAZQWU010000004.1:0-2451 GCA_045632505.1 Alistipes sp.
GTATCCTCCTCGTTACCACAGATGATTCTCTTCTGCACGAGGGTATCCTGCTGGGTGAGTTTCTTGGTTGATGCCGATGCGAAGTAGTCCATCTTGATGCCCAAGAATGGTACTGCAGGCAGGGCGTAACGCGATGTTAGCGCAACACCACCATCCATCAACACCTCCTTGTAGAAGCCGTGACTGCGTGATAAAACTTCGGCGCGAGCTTTAGTCTGTTTCTTCGACTCCGCCATTACGGGGAGCATCAATGCGAGCAATGCAAAAGTGAGTATAGTTCGTTTCATAGTTTTAGGAATTATCTTCTTAATGTTGTTGTAACGCTTGCGCGCCCATCGATGAAGTAGCGTGCCGAGATGACCTTTACATCATCCGAAATCTCGATAGGCTCGCTCCATAGGGTAGACTCCATTGTCGGTGTTGCCTCGCCAAAATTGTAACGGATTTCGCCACCCTTGTACGGCGCATTTGCTACCAATTTGCCATCCTCAATCTTCAATCCTGGTTGTGGGATGTGGTGGTTGATGCCACGACTCTGGATGTATGGTAACTCGTTGTTTACGAGCGTAGAGTAGAAGTGGTCGTAGCTGCACTGCGGAGTAGCGTTCCACGCGCGGTCAAAGTTACCCAAGCCCTTCGGGAATACGAAATGGTCGATGTGCGAACTCCACAACTGCGACTGAACGCCAATAATCAAATCCTTGTTTTTGATTGGGTATTGTGGGTTGTGCGGGTCGAGCGAAAATGCCTTTTCGATGTCTATTGCGCCAGCCCAGCCGTTGCCAATTTCCTGCTTGTTGAGGGTGTACATCTCTTCAAGATATGTGGTTTCGCAGTTCGAGAGTACCACCTTAATGCCGTGATTTGTGGCGTTCTGTACGATAGGCAACATTCGGTCGAAGCCCCAGAAATTAACCCACGCGCAACGCTCTGCCATACGTTGCATTGTAGGTGCGTCGAGATGCTCGACTACCTCGTGCCATCCGCAGAGTTTCAGACCACGCGCCTCGGCAACATCCATTGTGCGGTTGGCGAAGTGCGAGTAGAATACCTCCTTCTCGTCTGCGCCCTTTGGTGCTTTTGCCAACAATGCCTGGCACGCTGGCGAACCAATCCACGCACCCTCGGGCACCTCGTCGCCACCGATATGCACCTCGGTGAGAGGTGCTCCCGCCTCGTTGTGCATCTCGATAAGGCGGTCGAACACAAGACCCATAAAGTTGTAGGTCGATTCGAGTGCGATGTCGAATGTATTGTCGCTTACGCCTTGCACCGAGGCGAATACCGACTTATCCTCGGGGTGGGTTGGTCTGTAGCGAGTATCGCCTGTACGACGCTCGTAGGCACGTAATGACTCGACTGCAGCGCGGCTGTGACCGGGGAAGTCAATCTCTGGCAAGACACGAATCTTACGCTCGGCACAGTACTTTACTAATGCTATATAATCCTCGCGCGAGTAGTAGCGGTTGCCACCTTCGCTCTTGTCGTTCTTGTCGAGAACTGACGACGACATTATCGCGCCATCCTCCTTGTACCAGCCCTTGCCGTCGGGTTGTGGAATCTGACTGCGTGCACCGAAGTCTGTGAGTTCTGGGATGTCGGCAATCTCGATGCGCCAGCCATAGTCGTCGGTGAGGTGCATATGCAAAACATTGACCTTGTAGCGCGCCAACATATCGACCAAGCGGTAGAGTGTATCCATCTCCTGGTGGGTGCTTGCTACGTGGAGCATAAATCCGCGAATATCAAAGTCGGGGTAATCTTCGATTACCATATTGCGTACGGTAGTGGCGTTGCCCTTGATATTCTCGAGGGTTGTACCTGCGTAGTATGCGCCGAACTCGTCTGCCGCCTCAATCTTGACACCACCATCGAGGGTGATGCGATACCAGCCCTCGGGGTGCTTCTCGTTGAGCATCTTGACATCTGCCGCCTCGCGTGACCAATTCGTAAGGTCGGTAGTGCCATTTCCGCTATAAGTAATCTGCTTTAGACAAGGTATGATGTGCTCGGGAGCACTCTCCGAAATGGCTACATCATTGGTCGCGTATATCTGCTCGCCGTCGCTTAACAATGGCAACATCTTGTAGGTGACGTCAATAAGCATTGGCTTGTCGGTGCCGTTGCGGAACGAGAATCGGCCTGGGAATTTGCTCTGGTTCCACATCTTTGCCGAGGTGCGGTAGCGAAGGCGGTACTCGCCAGCCACCTTCGGTGTTCCCTTCGGGCGAAGCATATGTACGCGTGCCTTGAAAGGCTTAAGTTCCATTCCGTCGGACTCAACCTCCTCGTACTTGGTGAGCGTCTGCGACCAAAACCAGATTACCCAGTCTGTAGATTCGGCAGGCACACCGCGCACTACGAACTCGTTTTCGTAAAGACCCGTTTCGGGGTTGAGGTCGCCCTCAATCCACTCAACGGTTGGGCGCGAGGTGTTGCAACCTATCAATA
>JAZQWU010000005.1:0-8247 GCA_045632505.1 Alistipes sp.
GAGCTTGTCACCACCGCGCGAGTCGAAGCACGACCAACCTCAAGCGAGTTACCCTTTGGCATATAGCCATAAAAGGCCGATATTGAGGTGGTGATAAAGGCAAATACTGCCATCTTAATCAACGAGTAGGTAATCTCGAACGGAATGAAGTAGTAGTGCAGACCTTCGATATACTCTGCCGGAAGCACAATGCCCGTAAAGAAGGCGATGAGATAACCTCCCACCGTTCCGACCATCATACTGAACAACGCCAAAAGAGGGAAGAACAATACGGTAGCCACAATCTTCGGAAGGATAAGATACGAAGCTGAGTTCACACCCATAATTTCCAGAGCATCGATCTGCTCGGTAATACGCATCGTACCAATCTCGGATGCAATATTCGAGCCGACCTTACCCGCAAGGATAATTGCAATGACGGTAGACGAAAACTCCAGAGTCATAGTTTCGCGCGTAGCGTAGCCAATCATAAACTTAGGTATGAATGGCGACTCCAAGGTTATACCCATCTGCAACGTAATAACCGCACCGATAAAGATTGAAATAATCGCTACGAGAGGCATCGAATTGATACCGAGAGCATCAATCTCGACCAATATACGACGATAGTAGATGCCGGCCTTCTCCGGGCGGGAAAAGACCTTACGCATCAGCATCACATATTGTCCGATAGCTCCAAAAAACTTGCTTAGAATCTTCATTTTATATCTCCACTTTACACTCCGCAGAGTGGTGGTTTCTATTTGGATTTATCATCCTTTATCTCCTTGAAATCGACATACTCGCCAACATCATCACTCACACGTTGCTCGGTAGGTTCTGCCTGCACTACCGTAACCTTGCCCTCATTCTTCTGCTTGCGATGTCCAAAGCCTTGCTGTTGAGTGTTGGAAGTTTCAGCCTGATTTCCAAACATATCTTTTTGCGCCTTATTCACACGCCACAACAAGAAAACGGGAGCCAGCGTTATGAGTGCGAGGGGAATGATGAATATAAGTGTCCACGGCATAGCAACTGCCAATGTCACCATCAACACTATCACTAAGATATTGCGTTTTATTAACGCCCACAATTCGTTCAAAAACATCTCGAAAATTAAAATTTATCGCTACAAATATAGGCAAAAATCACGATAATCGATTTTTTTTGCGCGAAAAGCGAGTATAAAAACCCAAAAGAGAACACTCCGATAGCTCCTACTTGAAGAGCTCTACTGTGACGTGCTTATCCTCGCCACACCAGGTATTCACCAATGTGAAGGTGTTCGATGTAGAGGTGCGCTCACCCAAGATAATCGAAGAGTTTGCCTCGAGAATCTCAGCCTTGCGACCCTCGCGCACCAGCCACCACTCCATTGAGCTATTGTTGGTTACGATAATCTGACGACGACCCTTCTTGTCAGCCGAGATCTGGCGAACCGAAACCGAAGCCTCGAAGAACTTACGCAACAAAGTCTCCTCGCCGGCAAGTGTGCCATACGAGTAAGCGAGAGTACGACGTGCATCGATAGCCTCGCGGAGCGACTCCACCGACTTATCCTTAGCAAAGATCAAGGTCATATTGCGATGCTCGCCATAACGCTGGTAGCGCTCTGCCGATGGATGGTGAATATCGGTGTTCGAGCTTACGAAGAAGTTGTACTTCCAAGCGCGAGTGAGTGCCTTAGGATAGAACTCTGCGCCATTCATAATCTCGATACCATCGATAACTCCGGCCTTGTAAGCCTCCTTCTCAAACTTTGTCATCGACAAATCTTTGCGCAACCAACCCGGATGATTGTGCAATACGAGTGCACCCTGAGCCTTTGCATTACGCAACGACTGCAACGGATCCGGATCATAGATAGCATTATTGTCGGTAGTGAAGAGGGCGTTGAAGTGGCAATACTCATCGGGCTTGCGAGTAACCTCGATGCCCGGAATAATTGTCATATCATAATTCTTCGCACTCTTACGAGCGATCTCTACCGGAACATTGAAATCTACACCGATATCCTCCTTTGCAGGGCAGGTCTTCGACACAAAGTCGTAAGCCTTAGCCTTTGCATCCTTACCGGTATATCCCTTCAAATACTTTACGAGATCCTTCTCGTGAGGACGAAACTCGAGGTGCTCGGTCACTGCGATAACATCCAAGCCATCAGCCCACGCCTCGCGCACGCGCGATTGCATAGTAAGGTGTCCATCCGAAAAGATTGTGTGGTTGTGCAAGTCTGCCTTGTAGGCGGTGAAGCCATCAACACCTGGAGCAACGAACTCCTTGCGATTGAGCGAACGAGGATGCTCCATACGCAACATCTCGGGGTTTACATTGTCCTGATAGTACTGCGCTGAGGCGGTCAAAACACCCAAAGCAGCAACAATAAAAGCAAAAGTCTTTTTCATAATATTTTAGATTCAGTATTTTTCTGATACAAATGTAGTGAATTTTAATCAATTTCTCGCCGAAAAGTTATATATTTGCGTTAAGTTTTTAACCACTAAATATTTTTTACTATGTTAGTTTTTATCATTGGAATCATTGGTTTCATCCTGACCATCTTGGCTGCATTGGAGATTTATCGTCTTGAGGGCGATATGATTAAGAAGGTATTGTTTATCGTGCTTCTTTTCATCACCAACTGGATTGGTCTTGTAATTTACTACCTCTTTGCTCGCAAGGAGATGCCAAAGTGGGTTAAGTAATTTTTACGAAACTACAAAAAAAGAGAATGTTCACGCGAACATTCTCTTTTTCATTATCCTATTCTGGGATTCTTACTTACCAAGAAGTTTCTTAACCTCAGTGTAAACAGTTTCTCCGTTGTAGCCCAACTTCTCGTCAAGCACCTTGTAAGGAGCCGAGTAGCCGAAGTGGTCGAGTCCGTGGATATTCTCGAGTGAACCAACCAAGCCGAGCAATGTTACAGGCAATCCCGAAGTCATACCATAACGCAACACGCCAGCAGGGAGTACGCTATCCTGGTAAGACTTTGGCTGATCGCGGAACAAGCCTTCGCTCGGAACGCTAACTACGCGAACTGCAACACCCTCCTCGAGAAGTTTCTCTGCACCTGCCACCAAGGTCGAAACCTCCGAGCCCGATGCAACCATAACAACCTCTGGGTTAGCCGAATCAACAACAGTATAAGCACCCTTGTAAGCCTGCAAAGCCTCGTCAATACGCGAAGTGTGGTATGGCAACGACTTGATATCCTGACGCGAGAGTACCAAACCTACTGGACGATGCTCCTCGAGAGCAATCTTCCACGCTGCAACGGTCTCCTCAGCATCTGCAGGACGGAGAACAACCATCGAACGCTCGCCCTTGTGGTTGTGCAAGTGCTCCATCAAGCGAATCTGAGCCTCCTGCTCGATAGGCTGGTGGGTAGGACCATCCTCGCCCACGCGGAATGAGTCGTGTGTCCAGATATAGATGACGTGCAAGCCCATCAAAGCCGAGAGGCGCACTACTGGTTTCATATAGTCCGAGAATACGAAGAAAGTACCGCAAGCAGGGATTACACCACCGTGCAAAGCCATACCATTCATTACGCAAGCCATTGTGAACTCCGAAACACCCGCCTGGAAGAACTTACCCGAGAAGTCGCCACGCTTGAAGGCGTGAGTCTTCTTCAAGAAGCCGTCAGTCTTGTCCGAGTTGCTCAAGTCAGCCGAAGCAACAATCATATTCTCAACCTGCTCTGCATATACGCCCAATACGGTAGCCGAAGCAGCACGAGTTGCCGAGCCCGACTTGATAGCGATTGAACGATAGTCAATCTCTGGCAACTTGCCCGAAAGGAACGAATCGAGCTTGATAGCCAACGCTGGATTAGCCTGACGCCAATCAGCCTCAACCTTCTTGCGCTCAACCATCTCTGCGCGAAGTGCCTCAGCACGCTCAGCGAAGAGTGCTGCAACCTCAGGGAAGATCTGGAATGGATTCTCTGCGTCGCCACCGAGATTCTTGATTGTAGCAGCGAAGTCTGCACCAGCAGCCGAGATTGGCTGTCCGTGAGTCGATACCTTATCCTCGAACGACTCTCCCTCAGCAGTAACCAAGCCCTTACCCATTACGGTGTGACCGATGATGAGAGTTGGCTGCTCGGTCGAAGCGTTTGCTGTGGTCAAAGCCTCGCGAATCTGCTCGACATTGTGACCGTCAACCTCCAACACCTGCCAGCCCCAAGCACGATACTTAGCTGCGATATCCTCCTGGTCTACCTCCTCAACCTTGGTCGAGAGCTGAACATTGTTCGAGTCGTAGTACATAATGATGTTCGACAAGCCGAGGTTACCAGCAATACGGCCTACGCCCTGCGATACCTCCTCCTGTACTGCACCATCAGATATATAAATATAGGTCTTGTGAGCCTGCCACTCGCCAAAACGAGCCACCATAAAGCGCTCAGCGATAGCAGCACCGAGTCCCATTGCGTGTCCCTGACCGAGAGGTCCCGATGTATTCTCCACGCCACGCAAGAAGTCAACCTCTGGGTGACCAGGGGTTACGCTATCCCACTGACGGAAGTTCTGCAAGTCCTCCATCGAGTAGTGACCAGCCAACGACAATACCGAGTAGAGCATTGGCGACATATGTCCTGGGTCGAGGAAGAAACGGTCACGATATGGATAGAGCATATTATCTGGATCGTAGCGCAAGAACTCTGCGAAGAGTACGCTTACGAAATCAGCGCCGCCCATTGCGCCACCCGGGTGTCCCGACTTTGCCTTCTCTACCATCGAGGCAGCCAAAATACGAATATTATCAGCCGCCTTAACTAAATTTGAATTAGTAGCCATAATTGTATGATTTATTTTTTAACCTTCGTAACTACAAATGTAGACATTTTTTTTAACTTTTATTGCATTTAGTGCTCTTTTTTACACAATCTTATGCAATTTTGCCATTGGGGCGCGACTCACACGCTCGTCAGCATATTCGCGAGTTACCACTACGCTCTTCTCGCCCGATGATGGTGCTTCGTACATCAAATCCTTCATCACCGCCTCGCAAATCGAACGCAAGCCACGCGCGCCGAGTTTGAACTCGACTGCCTTATCCACGATGTAGTCCAACGCCTCTGGCGCGAACTCCAACTCCACGCCATCCATCTTCAGCATCGCCTTGTACTGACTCACGATAGCGTTCTTTGGTTCGGTGAGGATATTACGCAACGCCTCGCGCGAAAGTGGCTCGAGGTGAGTCAACACCGGCAAACGACCTACCAACTCCGGAATCAAACCGAACGAACGGATATCCTGTGGCTGAACATACTTCAACATATTCTCGCGGTCAATGCTCTCGGTATCTACGCGACCATAACCCATTGCGCGAGTATTCAATCGCTGTGCGATACGCTTCTCGATGCCATCAAATGCACCTCCGCACACGAACAAGATGTTCTTGGTATTAATCTGCACGAATGCCTGCTCGGGATGCTTACGACCACCCTGCGGTGGAACATTCACTACAGTACCCTCCAAAATCTTCAAGAGGGCCTGCTGCACACCTTCGCCCGACACATCGCGAGTGATGCTCGGATTGTCACCCTTGCGAGCAATCTTGTCAATCTCGTCAATAAAGACAATTCCTCGCTCCGCAGCCTTAGCGTCGTAGTCTGCCGCTTGCAACAGACGCGAGAGGATACTCTCGACATCCTCACCAACATAACCCGCCTGAGTCAAAACTGTAGCATCCACAATGGTGAATGGCACCTTCAACAAGCGCGCGATAGAGCGAGCAATCAAGGTCTTACCCGTACCCGTAGGTCCTACAAGCACGATGTTCGACTTGTCCAACTCGACTTCCTCAGTACCCTGCTCAGCCGAGAGACGCTTGTAGTGGTTGTATACCGCCACCGCAATCGAACGCTTTGCCTCGTCCTGACCGATAACATACTTATCGAGGAACTCCTTAATCTCCTTTGGCTTCGGCACGTCGTTCATCGAGACGCCACCAGCTTTAGTTCTCTTCGTTGTTTCAGCAACGCTAAAGCCAGCTTCGGTAAGTGATTTGTGACCTACCTCGATACAAGCACCGCAGATATTTGCGCCATCGACACCTTGGAACAAGATATCAACATCGCTACGGAGACGACCGCAGAATGAACAGCGGTCCTCACGACGCTGACCGCCCTTATTTCCTCCTGACTTCGCCATAACTATTTTGTGTGCTTTGTAAGTACTGCGTCAATCAAGCCATACTCCTTAGCCTCGGTTGCAGTGAGCCAATAGTCACGATCTGCATCGCGCTCAATCTCGGCAATGCTCTTGCCCGAGTGCTCCGACATAATCTCGTACAGTTCACGCTTGGTGCGAGCAATCTCGCGAGCAGTAATCTCAATATCTGATGCCTGGCCCTGAACACCACCGAGTGGTTGGTGAATCATCACGCGCGAGTGTGGCAATGCAGTACGCTTACCTGCAGCACCTGCAGTCAAAAGCACTGCACCCATCGAAGCAGCCATACCTTTACAGATGGTTGCAACATCACAGTTCACCAACTGCATAGTGTCGTAGATGCCCAAACCTGCCGATACGCTACCACCTGGTGTGTTGATATAGAGCTGAATATCCTTAGATGGGTCAACCGACTCAAGGAAGAGGAGCTGTGCCTGGATGATATTTGCTACATCGTCAGTTACTGGCGCACCCAAGAAGAGGATGCGGTCCATCATCAAACGGCTGAATACATCAAGCTGTGTAACATTCAACTGACGCTCCTCGAGAATCATTGGATTGATATATGCCGAGTGAATCGCCTTATAGTCGTGCAATCGAAGCGACGAGATGCCGCAATGTCCTTGTGCAAATTTCTCAAATTCTTTCATAATTTTCATTTTTTCGATTGGTCAAAAAAACTCTGCAAGTTTAATACCAACCTACAGAGTTTTCATTATTCAATATTGCAATTTCCTAAAAGTTAAAAGTTGTATAAAAGGAGGGATTTCAAGGCTCGCAAAGTCCGAGAAACCGCAGTTTACTTGTCGTAAATGAGGATTTCGAGAGCACGCGCAACGCCGAAATCACCCTTTTAGACGACTTTTATTACAAGTTCTTAGCAAGCTCTGCAAAGTCCTCTGCCGAGATAGCCTTCTCAGTAACCTTAACCTTCGAGCTAACCGACTCAACTACCTTCTGCTCGTAGAGCTTCTCGTAGATCTTCTGGCTCTGCTCCTTGTTCTCGAGGATATTCTTCGAGAAGTTCTCAAGCATCTCCTCTGGAGCGTTAGGCATACCGTACTGTGCGAACTGTGCTGCAGCCAAAGCCTTAGCCTCAGCCTTAGCCTCGTCAGCCGAAACATTAATCTCCTCAGCAGTGATTACCTGACGCTGGATGTAGTTCCAAGTGAACATCTTGAGGAACGACTCAAAGTCCTTCTCAATCTCCTCCATTGTGAACTTACCCTCGTTGATGGTGTACAACCAACGCTTCATAAACTCGGTTGGCATCTGGAGGTTAGCCTTCTCAATCAAGAAGTCGCGTACTGCGAAGGTGAACATATAGTCGCTCTCGCGCTTCAACTCAGCAGCAATCTGCTCGTCGATGTATGCGTTGAGCTGCTCCTCGTTAGTTACGTTACCCTCTGGGAATGCCATCTTGAAGAACTCCTCGTTCAACTCAGGGTTAGCGAACTGACGAATCTTGGTAATCTCCAACGAGAAGTTAGGATTGATACCCTCCAACTCCTCCTCCTTAACGCCAAGGATAGAAGCACGCTGTGCTGGGTTCTTGTACAACTCGTTTACGTTAACGTCAGTCTTGTAACCAACCTTCTTGCCGATGAATGGCTTGCGCTCCTCGTCCGACATTGAGATAAGGCCTACATATGCCTCCTCGATACGAATCACGCCATTGTCGAGAGTTACGTTGAGAGCCTCGTCCTTCTTCACCTTGTCAACATCCTTCAACGAACCGTAACGACGGAGGTAGTTGTCGAGGAACGATGCGTGCATCTTCTTGTCGATCTTAATCTTGTTGTAAGTAATCTTGTCCTTAGCAGTGAGCTTAACCTCATACTTTGGAGCAACACCATACTCGAATACGAACTCGTGAGTTGTGTTGTTCTCGAAATCGAAGTCACCCTGCTCCTCAGCTGGGATTACATCACCGATGTAGTCAATCTTCTCAGCCTGCAAATACTCGAATGCAGCGTTCGAAGCCTTGCGGTAAGCCTGCTCAGCAACTGCACCCTTACCGTACATCTTCTTGATAACGCCCATAGGAACCATACCCTGACGGAATCCTGGAATGTTAGCCTTA
>JAZQWU010000006.1:0-3526 GCA_045632505.1 Alistipes sp.
GAAAAAACGACTCCTACTCTATCGTCTTCGCAAGGAGATGAATGGTGCTGCGCTCGATACGATGTGCTATTTTGGCGCGGACTACGAGCGTAACTATGGCGTGCAGATATATGCCATTCGCAACCTCGCACGCGAGATTGGTATTGACGACGAACTCGCACGATATTTCTACACCCAAAACATTCGTGAAGTGCGCCTTGTGGCGTTGTGGATTGCCGATGCCACGCAGGTGTCGGCTGCTGATTTTTCGTTTTGGGCAGAGGGCATAATCAACTCGGAGGTTGCCGAGCAAGCATCCCACGCCCTACTCTCGCGCATCGCACCTATCGCCGAACTACTGACCGCGTGGTGCAACACCGACAACGCACTGCTCGCCTACTGCGCATTGCTCTCTGCAGCTCGCAATGGCAACGTGGCGGAGGATGTAGCAGTCGAAGCGTTGCTGCAAGCCGTAGCGCGATTCTCGGATAACCGACTGGTGGCACAAGGAACAACCGCATTGGCTGTAAAACTATCGAACGAGGCGGTGCAGCAGATTCTCGCCCAACTCCCCGACAACCCCACCGCACAGCATCTCCGAGACGAGATTGCGTGGATGATTGAATGCTAAGAAAATAAAGGAATTATCCCCCTCCGCTACGCTCGTTCCCCTAGCTTAGGGGGACAATACGTCTTGTCCATCCTCAATAAATAGGATTTTAAGCAGATGGTTGCACTACAATGAAAAAA
The DNA here is from genome assembly GCA_045632505.1 of Alistipes sp. Taxonomy (GTDB): domain Bacteria; phylum Bacteroidota; class Bacteroidia; order Bacteroidales; family Rikenellaceae; genus Alistipes. The sequence continues at coordinate 730 of JAZQWU010000006.1, forward strand.
GTAAAAGAGTGCGGCTACTTTTAGGCAAACAAGAAGCCGAGCTCCGCAGCATACTAAAGCGTATGTGAGGAGCTCGACTATCGAAGTTTAACGACAAAAGAGCCGTACTATTTTACTTTTTCTGCATATCGTATGCAAGTGGAGATGCAATAAATACCGACGAGTAAGTACCCACAACGATACCGATGATCAAGGCGAATACGAATCCGCGGATGGTCTCACCACCGAAGATGAAGATTGCCAAGAGGGTTACGAGGGTTGTACCCGAAGTATTCAAAGTACGCATCAAAGTCGATGACAACGCATCGTTGATAGTAGCCTTCAACTCACGCTTTGGATAAAGACCGATGTACTCACGGATACGGTCGAAGATAACCACTGTATCGTTGATAGAGTAACCGATGATGGTCAAAATCGCTGCGATGAATGCCTGGTTAACCTCAAGGTTGAATGGCATTACCGAGTAGAAGATTGAGAACATTGCGATAATCATAAAGGCATCGTGTACGAGTGCGAGGGTTGCACCAGCAGCCCACTGCCACTTACGGAAACGGAATACGATATACAAGCCGATTGCAACGAGTGCGAAAAGCAACGAGAAGATAGCACCCATAGTCATATCCTTCGCAATAGCAGGACCGATCTTATCTGCCGAGATAATACCGTTAGCATCGTCTTGAGTGCTGCGGAATCCATCAAGAGTGATGTCGTAACCGAAGAGTGGCTTCAATGCGTTGTAGAGAATTGTCTCAACCTCCTCAGTTGTAGCCTCCGAAGTGTCATCGTACTTGTACTGAGTTACGATACGCATCTGATTCTCCTTACCATACTGCTTAACCTCAACCGACGACTTAGCTGCGTCAGCACCAACGAATGCGCCATCCAAAGCCTCACGTACCTGCTCAGCCGAAACATTTTTGTCGAAACGAACTACAAATGTACGACCACCAGTGAACTCAACGCCGTAGTTCATACCGTGGAATGCGAGCGAGATAACACCTGCCAAGATAATGATACCCGAAGTGATGTAAGCGAACTTACGCTTGCCGATGAAGTCGAAGTGGAAACCGTTAAGGAGGTTCTCAGACCACTTGAACGAGAACGCCATCTTACCACGCTTCTCAACAATGCGCTCAATCAACAAACGAGTGATGAAGATAGCCGAGAACATCGAAGTCAAGATACCGATAACGAGTGTAGTGGCGAAGCCCTGAACTGGACCATTACCGAATACGAAGAGAACGATACCAGTGATGATGGTTGTCAAGTTACCGTCAATAATTGCCGAGTAAGCATTCGAGAAACCATCCTTGATAGCTGCGCTGATGCCCTTACCTGCACGCAACTCCTCCTTGATACGCTCGTAGATAATAACGTTAGCATCCACTGCCATACCCATTGTGAGGACGATACCTGCGATACCTGGCAATGTCAATACCGAGCCGAACGATACTACGCAACCCATCAAGAGGAAGATGTTTACGATCAAAGCGATATCTGACATCAAACCTGCAGTGCTGTAGAACAACGCCATATAGATGAGGACGAGTACGAACGCCAAAACGAACGACATCAAACCAGCGTTGATAGACTCCTGACCGAGCGATGGACCTACTACTGTATCCTGGATGATACGTGCAGGAGCAGGCACCTTACCCGACTTCAATACGTTAGCCAAGTCCTGAGCCTCCTGGATAGTGAAGTCACCCGAGATAGAAGAGTTACCACCCTCAATCTTACCGCGAACTACTGGAGCCGAATATACATAACCATCGAGAACGATTGCGATGCACTTACCTACGTTCTCGCCAGTGAGCTGAGCCCACTCGGTAATACCGTTCGAGTTCATAGCCATCGAAACCTCGGCGTTAGAGCCTGTCTGTGCGTAAGTTGCGCGAGCGTCAGAGATTACCGAGCCATCGAGTGGAGCCTTGCCGTCAGCACGCTCAACCTTGATAGCGTAGAGGAAGAACTGACCGTCAGCCAACTTGTCGCCCTTGATGCCCCACTTGAAGCGAACATCGCTTGGGAAGCAGTCGCGAACCTCTGGCATACGGAGATACTTGTTGATAGCGATAGTATCTGCAGCAGTAGCAGCACCTACAACCGCACCACCAGCATAGCCTGGATTCAAGAGTGCGAGCAACGAACGACCCGAGAAATCCTCGTTAGCCAAGATAGCCTGGTCTGCACGCTGCATAGCTGGGAGAAGCTCTTGACCATTGTAAGTTGTCCAGAACTCCAACGATGCTGTACCCTGAAGGAGCTTACGAACACGCTCTGGCTCCTTAACACCTGGCAACTCAACCAAGATACGGTTTGAGTTTGGCATACGCTGGATGTTTGGCTGAACAACGCCGAAGTGGTCGATACGGCTGCGGATGATGTTGAACGAAGCTGCGAGTGCATCGTCAGTCTCTTGCTTCAAAATCTTAACAACCTCGTTGTCAGACATACCAGCCTTGATATCCTTGCGATCAGGGCTTACGAAGAGGTCAGCCAAAGGAGCACCATTCGATGCCTTTGCATAAGCCTCAGCCAAAGTCTCGATGTAACCACCTGTACCCTGACGGATAGCCTCGTTAGCCTCAGCGAGTGCGATTACGAAGTTAGGGTCGTGCTGGCTCTCGCCTGCGAGCGACTTAACCACATCCTCAACCTGAATTTCGAGCATAACATTCATACCGCCCTTCAAGTCGAGACCGAGGTTAATCTCCTTCTCCTTGCACTGCTTGTAGGTAAACGATGTAAGACCTACATTGTAAACTGTTTTGTTCTCGATTGAATCGAGATAATA
>JAZQWU010000007.1:0-2291 GCA_045632505.1 Alistipes sp.
TATATGTCGGATGGAACGCAAGCTATTCGTGTTCTCAACCCCGAGACAATGCAGATGGAGCGACTTATAAAGGTTACATTGCGAGGCGAATCGCTACCGCATCTAAACGAGTTGGAGTGGATTGACGGCAAGATTTGGGCGAATGTCTACACCACAAACTACATCGTCATCATCAACCCGAGCAACGGTGTCGTGGAGGGAGTAATAAACCTTGCAAACATCCTCCCCGAGAGCGAGTACGACAACAAGACCGACGTGCTAAACGGCATAGCCTACGACAAGGCGACAAAGCGTATCTTCGTTACAGGCAAAAATTGGAGTAAACTATTCGAGATTAAACTCATAGAACAATGATTTCAGCAATAGAATTTAGACGCGAGTTACATCGCCATCCCGAACTCTCATTCGAGGAGGTGCATACCGCAGAATACATAGAACAGTGTCTTGACAAGGCCGGCATTTCGCACTCACGCATAGCCGAGACGGGCGTTTTGGCAAAGATTGAGGGCAAGGGCGATTTGTCGAAGGCGGTGGTGTTGCGTGCCGATATCGACGCACTCCCTATTGAGGAGCAGACCGCATTGGAGTACGCCTCTGAAAATAAAGGCGTTATGCACGCTTGTGGTCACGATATTCACGCCGCAGTACTTTACGGAGTATTGTTGCGCCTTGCCGAGAAGCGCGATTTCGAGGGTACTATTTTCGGTATTTTCCAACCGGGCGAGGAGTGCAACCCTGGCGGAGCATCCAAAGTATTGGCGGAGGAGCCATTTGCCGATTACAATGTTGTTGCCGTAATAGGCGAGCATACCGACAGCGGTTTGGAGGTTGGCGAGTTGGGCTTCTGCAAGGGCGAATTTATGGCAGCCAACGACGAGTTGCGCTTCTGGGTGCGCGGCAAGGGCGGTCACGCTGCTATGCGCGACAAGTTGAACGATACGGTGGTTGCAGCATCGCATTTGGTCACAATGCTGAACGCCGTAAATGACGAAAATACAGTACTTTCGATTGGTAAAATCGTAGCCGACGGAGCGACAAACGTGATACCTGACGAGGTCTATATGGAGGGTACTTTCCGTTGCTTCAGCGAGGAGCATCGCCACACAGTTTGGCACATCATCGAGGCGGCAGCACAGTCGGTGGATGCGAAGTTTGGCACAACCACCGAGGTGGATATAAACCACGGCTACCCTGCTGTTGTTAGCGACGATGCGTTGGTCGAAAAGGCTCTCGCACTCGCCACTGCAAAGGGCGTGACTACCAAGATGTTAGCCAAGCGATACACCTCCGAGGATTTCGGTTTCTACTGCGTGCGCTACCCGTCGCTCTTCTACCGTCTTGGCGTAGGCACAGAGGCAGGTCGCAGCCACACCTCAACCTTCGCACCAAGCGAGGATGCTATCGAGGTTGGTATCGACTTTATGGAGAAGTTGGCGAGGGAGTTGTAGGCTATTAGCCGTTAGCCATTGGCCATTAGCTTTTTAATTGACAATTGGTAATTGACATTTGATAATTAAAGGAATCGCCGAGCAAAATTGCTCGGCGATAGTATTTTCTGCTACTTCACGATATAAAAGGCTGCATTTTCATTTGGCTTTCCATTGAGATACCACTCCGTCGTAAAGCTGTAGCCATAGTCGTGTTCCGGGTCGTTTTTATACGCAGGATCATATTCGTAATTGTGAGAGAACGAGAAAATATCCTTCGTGCCATCTCCCCACGCAATTTCGACCTCGCAGTTATCCCACTTCTCATCTCTTGCCCACTCGCCAATACGCAAATATGGTACGCCCTTGCCATCGTGCGAAAGGTATACACCCTGAAACACAGCCAAATACGCCAATCGTTGAACAGAAAGATATCTCTCTGGCAAAGTATATTGCTCGCCGTTGTAAGTAACCACTATCTTGGAGAGGTCGATACAACAATCCGAAGTTGTATCAAGCAATGTATTACCCTCTGCGTCATTAACATAGACACCCATAATAAGAGGGCTCCAATCGAGACAAAGGCCTCCATCATCCTGGTTTTGGCCTTGGTTTTGACCTTGGTTTTGGCCTTGGTTTTGTTCCTGGTTTTGTTCCTGGTTTTGTTCCTGATTCTGATTATGGCACTGACATTGGCACTCTATATTCTCTTTCGAGCACGCCAAAAGGAGCACAGCCAACAAGGAAAAAACGAACAACTTTTTCATAGCTCTAAATTTTTACATTCAACCTACACCCTAGCAACGAATTACAGATTCGTTACACTCTGCATACAAAGTTATATATTATTTTTCATTTTCCGCA
>JAZQWU010000008.1:0-4850 GCA_045632505.1 Alistipes sp.
AACGGCGATTGTCAATCTGCCCTCGGTGGTGTCTGTCACCTCGCTACGAGTTGCAGGAGCGATGTCGATGGTACCGAGTGCCACCTGCTCCTCGCCTTTGGGCGATACACAAGCGGTCATTGCAACCGCGAGTGCCAAGTAGATAAACTTTTTCATAGTTTTGTGTGTATTTGGTTATTTGTTTTGTTCCTTATTGTTACTCATCCTCGTCTGAAACAATCGAGATTCGGATGTTGTCGATGTAGAATGCCACCTCGTTGTTTGTGATACCCGACATCGTAAAGGTCGACTCTGGGAAGAAACAGAAACGAGTCTTCTTTGTTACATCAGTAATCTGTGTGGTGTGTGTTGGGAAGGTACTTCCGAATGAACTTGTGTTGTAACTTGCAGTGAGTACTGTGGTGAATAACTTAGCACCAAAATCCGCGATAGTTGTATCGTAAGTACTCGAAAGACCAGTTGCTCCCGTAGGAATACCATTAATTACACTTGCGGTGCTCTCGTGTGAGGTTACACTTACAGTCAACGCCTCTTCATTGGTATAGTTACCTCGATACTCCACACCTCCTGCGTCGAACTGAAGGCGAATCTTCACCTTCGCTCCATCCTTGAGGTTTGATATGGCTGGGGTATCCAAACGACCGTGGTGTGTCGACAAGAACTCATACTTCATTGGCCAAGTGATACCTACCTGCTGATAACGAGCATTGATACGCGGACAAGTGCCTACGCCAAGCATAAAGCGCGCTGCATTCCAGCCCTTGTGATCCATATAGCTATCGAGGCTTGCACCTGCTTGCTCTCGCTCATTCGAAGCCACATCGTTATCACCATTCTTCTGACCCGCAGTGTGAATACACGAGAAGTCCTCGAAGAAGAGATATGGAACATTCAATGTTGGAGCTACGTTCATACCGGCACCAAGCTCGGATGGCATTGTGAAGGTTGTGCTAACGATAGCATTTGCACTCTCGAATGTTGCGGTGAAGGTCTTACCCTCGTAGTGGTCGAACACCGTAGGGTCAGAGCTATCAACCGTATAGTCGTAGATATTTTTTTCGTTGTAAGGGAATACGATGTTTGCACCAGTGTGGTCGGTGATGGTCATCGTCTGAATCTTCTCACCGAGGTAGTTGTTGGCAACGATGAAACGAAGCGTTGCCTTCATCGCTGGAACGGTGAGTGCCAACGGAGTGATATGTCCCTCGCGACAAATCTTCGACAACGAAATCGTCTTGGTGCAAGACTCACGACCATCCACGCCAATTGCCGTAAATGTAATCTCGTCGCTCACCTCCTGTGGGAAGATTGCGCCCCACGCAGTAGCGCCCTGGTCGATACCCGCGCTGGTGTTGATGTGGAGGTTCTTCGAACCATCTGCGAGAGTTGCCTCAGCGCTTGGGTCGGTGATGTCAACCGATACATTTCCGGTAACATTGGTAGCGAAGGCGAATCGCAACTGCGAAATAGCACAACCGAGGTTGTTCTCCGCGATGTTAACCTTCAAGGCGTGCATCTTGTGATTGAAGTCGAGTGCGAAGTTGTTCACCTTCTCCAACTCAACCGCCTCGGCGAACAATGGTGCTGCCACCATTACGTCGTACGCGCCATTAAAAGTTGTACCCTCCTGCTCGGTAGGGATGTTGAAGGTTGCCATTTTGCCACTGTACGATGTTGGCATTGGCGCTACAGCGTAGTAGGTGTAGTCGCCCTCGGCAATACCATTGGTGATGGATGTAAATACTGCCGACTGACGCGAGTGCCAGTAGTACATCATTCTAAACCTCAATGCCTCCAATGCGTAGCCACCATCTGCCGCCTCTGCCCAAAGGGCGAAGGTGTCGCCAGGTATCCACGTTGCTCTGCCCTCGTCGTCAACTGCCGTACGACTGATGCTCGAAGGGAGACCAATGGAGAGTTCGGACTTTGCAGCCTCAACGGTAGCATTCTCGTCGGTTGTTCTGATACAACCAGCAAGAAGCGCGAGAGTCGCAATTACCGATACAATGTAAAATCTCTTCATAGTTACTCAATTAAAACAGACGCAAAAATATTCGTATTATATTACATATAAAAATATTTTCAACGAACTGGCTCTTTTTCCCCACGAATAGTTGCTTTGTTCCAACAATTTCCACTACCTTTGTGGTGCGAAATCACGAAAAACATACAAAATAATGAAGAAATTAGCTCTTTTTGCCCTTTTGGCGATGTGCATCTCTTGCACTCCAAAGGTTTCATTTTCGGTAAAGACCATCCCTGCAATCGATGGCGTAACAACGGAGGTTACACCTTCGCAAAACGGCAACGAATGGGAGGTTGGTGTAAAGGTTAAAAACACTACTGCTGAGGCAGTTACATTGAAGATTGCGTTGGTGGCAGAGCCTCAGTTGAAGGCCGATTCGTATCTCGTGCCAGGTATCAACTACAACGGCAACGCATACGGCGAAAATCTCGACCTTCCGCAGAGCTGGGGACACAACAGCGACGAGATTAGTTTGATTCAGGGTTGGGAGTACAAGGGCGAGCCTTGGGTGTTCTCTTATGACCGAGGTTCGATTCCGTCGTGTACCATCTCCGAGAACGACGATTTTGTCTTCGCACTCTTCGCTTCGGACAAGGATGCTGCGTCGTACGTAAGTTCTTGTTCTATAGAGGGTAAGGAGGATGGCTCATACCGCCACATCATCTACTGGCCAGTGACCGAAGCACCGCTCTGCTACTCCGACAAAATGCGATTCTCGGAGCGCATTGACAACTACATCACACTCGCTCCAGGCGAGGAGTTTGTCGCTTCGGCAAATGCCTTCATCGGCAAGCCAAAGTGGAAGGGTTACGGCTTTGCAGAGGTCTTCCCTGTTGCGTGGCGAAAACTCGACCACACAGTCCCTTCGCAGTGGAGCGTAGAGGAGGTTTTGGCATTCGACAAGAAGTTCCAGGACTTCAGCCGCTGTCAGGACGAGAATGGCTACTGGTTTGAGGGTATCTACGACGATATGAAGTTCCGCGCAGGCTACTATGGCAACCGCCTTTCTGAGGAGGGACACCCTGTATCGTACTACGAGGAGCATCCCGAGCGCAACCACTGGTGGATTGACCATATTTCGGAGTCGAAAAAGCTCAAAAAGGGCGAGTATGTAAAGGGTTATGGTCGCGAGGTAGGCTTCGCAGGACAGTCGTTCCAGGCTGCTCGCTTGGCTATCGAGTACGGATTCCGCAACAACTCGCCAGAGGATGTTGAGTGGGGCTTGAAGTTGCTCCGCAGCTGGCTCGAGAAGCGTCGCTTCGATACAGGTATTATCAAGAGTAACCGCCCACGCAAGAACAATAACCGCGACGCCTCGAATATCGCGTGGTCAATCAGCGAGTTGTCGCGCGTAGCAATGTTGCTCGACAAAAATGGTATGGATGGCTCGGAGTTTGCCGAGGCTGCAAAACCTATTGTTGAGATTATTTTGAAGGGTGTGCGCGAGGATGGCGCAATCGGCTCGGTATGGAATGGCGAGACTGGCGAGGTTGTAACCTATAATGGCGACGGTGCAGGCTTTATGATGATGGGACTCGCTCGCTATCACCAACTTACGGGAGATAAGCGCATACTTCCGATTATTGAAAAGGCTTTCAATTACTACTACGAAAAGGATATCAACCACTTCCGTTGCTATGGTGGCGCGATGGACTGCTCGAGCGTGGACAAGGAGGGTATTCAGCCATACTTCACAACTGCGAAATATATGTATGAGCAGACTGGCGATGCTCGCTACCTCGACTATGCTCGCAAGGCGGCGTGGTACTTCGCTTCGTGGCTCTACATCCACAACCCAATCTACAAGGCGACAGACGACTTGACTGTCTTCAATTGGAAACCGGCTGGTGCTAATATCGTGGGTATCGAGCACCCTGCGGTGGATGAGTATGGCGCACTCTTGTTGAGCGAGTATATCTGGCTTTCGAAGGTGGACAACGAGCCATTGTGGCGCGAGGTTGCCGAGTTGATTTGGCGCAACGGAACACAGGGCTTTGCCTATGAGGGTCGCACCGTATGGCACGGCTTGGAGCGTCCTATCGGTTCGAAGAACGAGGCTATATTCCCTAGTGAATGGAGCAAATACGCAACAGTAGGTCGCAAGCGCGGTAGCGTGAACGATCACCTCACTGCGTGGGGCGGAATCTACCGTACCGCTTCGGTGTTGGAACTCTCGGACGAGGATTTGCAGTGGCTCCGCGAGGCTACTAAACCCGAGAAATAGTACTCCTTTGAGTCGGCATAAAAAGATAGGCAACCTTTGGGGCTGCCTATCTTTTTGTTTTGACATCTATCAATCTTTTCTCTTCTCAATTTGGCGCTTCACAGCATCGAGAGCCAAGTCAACAGCCTCCTCGAATGTGCGAGCTCTCTGCTCGCTAACTATATCTCCGCCTGGAATGTGCAATGCAACGAGTGCCAACTTGTTGCCCTTCTCGCTGTCCTTGTCCAATTTCAAAGTAACATCCACACCTGTCGAGTTGCCCTCAAATCTCTCCAATCTCGACATCTTCTTCTCCACAAATTCGATGAGCTGCTTGCTCGCGTCGAACTTAACTGATTGAATTTTAACCTCCATAATACAAATAATTTAAGGTTTATAAATGGAAATCGTTCCGATTAGTTCTTTTTGCACCTTGCTTGCGCCGTAAATGCTCACATACGCTTTAGTATGTTCCGCTTTCCGTCACTGCGCAACGCACAAAAATAATCTAATCGCCTCCGATTTCAGGTATTTGGAATATTTTTCATTTATGGTTGTCGTCTTTTCTCTATTATATAACGAAAATCACATCGTTTTTAGTATAGTTTTCCGTTCTCCGTT
>JAZQWU010000009.1:0-3497 GCA_045632505.1 Alistipes sp.
CTGCAAGAATTTTATCAACAAACTCTAATATTTCCTCGCGACCTTGTCCATTTTCGCTCGAAGAGAGCAACATCGGAGGTAACTCCTCCCATTGCTCCGACAATCGTTTTTTGTAGGCGGTGACGCTTCTTTGGGTCTGCGTCGCCGACTGTTTGTCGCACTTGGTGAAGATGAGTGCGAACGGCACACCGCCCTCGCCCAACATCTCGATAAACTCCAAATCTATCTTCTGCGGCTCGAGGCGCGAGTCGATAAGTACGAACAAGAAGTGCATCTTCTCGCACTTGAAGACATAGTCCAAGATAATCTTGGCAAATGCGCCACGCTCCTTCTTCGAGGTGCGAGCATAACCGTAACCTGGCAAGTCAACCAAATACCACTGCTTGTTTATGAGGAAGTGGTTTATCAACTTGGTCTTACCGGGCGTTGCCGACACCTTTGCCAAACCCTTGTGACGGGTGAGCATATTGATGAGCGACGACTTGCCGACATTACTGCGCCCAATGAAGGCTATATCCTTGAAGGAGTCCTTCGGCACTTGTGATATACGCTCCGAGGAGCATTTAAACTCTGCTTTTGTAATCATCTTCGTGTGTGGCTATTTAACCTCTGTAAGCTCGAGGATGACACTCTTCCAGTCGTTTGTAGGACGGATTTCGCTAAGAGCCTTTGTAGACTTAATACGCGCTACAAGCTCGGGAATTACGATACCCTCCTGCATCAAAACCTTACCGCTAATCACCTTGCCGTCAAGATTTACAACCTTGCCCTCGGTCTCTGGTGCAACCTCGCGGATGCGATACTTCGCGTCAGCCTTCAAACCTTGCAAGCGGATGATAGGGCTTGACATTGCCTCCCAAATAAGGTGACGATAAGCGAATACTACAGCCTTCTCCTTCGACTCGTTCACATACATCAACGATGTAAAATCGCGGTTGCCCGAGTAAGGAGAGATAAGGCGATAGAGGTCGCCCTGCTGAACGATAGGGCGGATGGTCTTGTACTCTGCGATAGCACGCTTTGCATACTCGCGCTCCGATGGATTTAGCTTCGCTGGCACCATCTCCATTCCGAGACGGCACATCGAAGCTACGTCGAAACGGAACTTGATAGGGATGAGTCGCTGTGTGTACTTGCTGTATGCCGAGCCAACGTGAGCAGCCAACATATTCGAAGGGTAGAAGTTCATCGAACCCCACTGAATGAGGATGCGGTGGTAAGCGTCGGTCTGGTCGCTTGTCCACATCTCCTGGAAGTAAGGCATAAATCCATAATTCAAACGAGTACCGCCCGATGCGCACAACTGAATGATTACGGTTGGATACTTGGCGCGGATGCGCTTGAGAATCTTCTCTACCGAGATTGCGTAGTCAACCTGCAAATTCGACTGCAAAGCCTTTGGCAAGTATGGCGACTGCGCGTTGTGCATACCCATATTGTTATCCCACTTGATGTAGTCAATATCTGGGTACTTGGTGAGCAAATCATCTACGATGCTAACCACATAGTCCTGTACCTTAGGGTTTGTGAGGTCGAGCAAAAGCTGGGTGTTACCGCGACCGAAAGTAGGCTCAAATCCATCGTGACGCAATACCCAGTCAGGGTGCTTCTCGTAGATTTCGCTACGGGTGTTAACCATCTCTGGCTCAAGCCAAATGCCGAATTTCATACCGCTATTGTGTGCGAGGTCGATAAGTGGACGAATGCCGTTTGGTAACTTGTTAGGGTCGTGAACCCAATCGCCGAGAGCAGACGAAACGTCGGTGCGTGGATACTTTACGCCAAACCAACCATCATCCACTACGAACATCTCGCCACCGAGCTTTGCAAAGTCCTTGGTCATACTCTCGAGGTTTGCCTCTGTTGTGTCAAGGTGTACGCCCTCCCACGAGTTGAGCAAAATCTCGCGCAACTTTGTGCCATCCAACAACTGGTGCTTGCGAGCCCAGCGGTGGAAAGTACGGGTAACCTCGCCCTTACCATCGTTCGAGTAGGTGAGTACCATCTCAGGTGTTGCCAACGAACTCTTACCAACGAGCGTGTAGTCGCTTGCTGCAGGGTTGATACCGCCCATAAAGAGGGTAGGCACCTTCGCCATCAATGTATTGTGGAACTCGAAGTGGAAGTTACCAGTCCAAACGAGCGAGCCGGCAATTACTGGGCAGTTTGTTTCGTCAAGACGACCATCAAGACCGAGCATAAATGACGCGTTGTTGTACTTCGCAATCTGCGTACCTGCCTGAGTTGCGATTACACGCACGCCATTTGAAAGTGGCTCGATATTCTCGTTGCACTCATTCTTATTCACACCGTCGAGGTGGAGCAATACGCAGTTGTCCGACTGAATCGGGAGTACTGCCGACATATATTTCTGCAATACGATAGCCTTCTTGCCCTCGTTGATGTACTCGGTATTCATCTTCACGATGTCGCAATCCGAGTATGCCGAGTAGTTCACCTTTACGAGAAGGGTAGGATGTGCTATGTCGCGCAACGAGAAGGTCAATTTCTCGATGCCATTGTTGTTGCTCTGCTCAACCTTCTCGACAACCAACTTCACCGAGTTGTCGCCATCGTGCTGCTTAACGAGCGAAGCGTATGGCGCATCGCAACGAGTTCCGAATGCTGGGTAAGCCTCGTACTCGAGCATTCTGCCAGCTGCGCGAATATCCTCAGCCTCGGCACGCGAGCCGTAGTATCTGAAGTAGAGCGTTTTGCCCTCCTCGGCAGAGAGAATAAGCGATGTGTTTGGGGTTGAGATGGTGTAATCCTTGGCGAACGCAGAGGCTGCGAAAAGGATTGCACTCAGCAAGAAAAATGACTTTTTCATATCGATTTTTGGAGTTAATATAACTATATTTTTCGCAAAGATAATAAAAAGTACGGAACAAAGCAGAAAAAGTAAAACTTTTTTATATCTTTGCACCTTGATATAAAATGCGGTAAAATACCCGTAGCGAAACGGAAAACGGAAAACGGAAAGCGGAAGACGGAAAACTGAATAATTTCCAAAATTCCTCCATTTCGCAAAGTGGAAATTAACGCAAGAGAAAGAAAAACGTAAAACATAAAAAAAATAGGGTTTTAATGGAGCGAAGCGACAAGCCGCCCTTTTTCAAAGGGAGGTTTGGAGGGAATGTAAAGATGAAATAATTTTCATAATTCCCCCACTACGCAGAGCGGTATTAAAAGCTATTGAGAACTAAAATAACGTAAAACATTAACATATTAGAGAGAATTATGAAAAAGGAGTGGAATGATGTTCGTGAGTTTCACGAGAAGTTTGGTCACCCAGTGGCTGAGCAGCCAGTGATGATTGCAAAGAAGCGTGCATTGTCGCGTGCTAAGTGGATGAACGAGGAGGTTGCAGAGTTCCTTATCGCAGACGATATCTACGAGCAGGCCGATGCGATGATCGACTTGATGTACTTTGCACTCGGCACAATGGTCGAGATGGGCTTGGAGGCTGACGAGTTGTTCGATATCGTGCAGAAGGC
>JAZQWU010000010.1:0-6428 GCA_045632505.1 Alistipes sp.
GATGTCGCAAGCGAATGGGGTGAAACCACCAGTGTGGCTACCTACCAAGACGCCGTTAACGAATACGTCTGCGCTCCAATCTACAGCACCAAAGTGGAGCAACACGCGCTGCGACATCCACTTCGAAGGTACGGTGAACTCGCGCTCGTACCACAAGAGCTGCTTCTCGTTAACCCACTTGCCTACGCCCGACAATGCTGACTCTACAGCAAATGGAACGAGAATCTCACCATTGAATGTGGTTGGTGTTGCTGCGTTAATCTCGGTGATTGCGTAGTTCCACAATCCGTTGAGATTCTGCCACTCGCCACGTACCAACTGTGGACGTGGATACTCTGGAAGGACATTTGAAGGGTCTACCTTCTCTGCCCACTCGGTGCGAATCTTATCGCCCGCGATTTTCCACTCTGCCGAAGCAGTCGAAATACCGATTGCAAATAATGCAATTGCCAATAAGGTCTTTTTCATAATGATTTAAGTTTTATAAATTAAGTTTGTTTAATAAATTTTCTGCTCTCTCCAAATCTTCAGGGGTGTCGATTCCTACGGTTTCGATATTGGTCACACCTATGCCGATTTTGTAACCATTCTCCAGCCAGCGCAATTGCTCGAGCGACTCTGCCTTCTCGAGTGGCGACTGGGGTAGTTTGGTAATCTGCTTCAGCACTTCGGTACGGAAGGCGTAGATACCGATATGCTTGTAGAAGGTGTGGTGGTTGAGCCACTCGCCACGCTCTACGCCACGCAGGTAGGGTACTACCGAGCGCGAAAAGTAGATTGCTTCGTTCGCCTCGTTGATAACCACCTTCGGGCTATTCGGATTCTCCAAAGCCTCGATGCCATCCTCCGCCTTGAAAGGTTTTACCAAGGTAGCGATGTCGGTCTGCTCGTTCTCGAAGCAGGCGAGGAGTGCCTCAATCTGCTCGGGTGCGATAAATGGCTCGTCCCCCTGCACATTGATAACTATGTCGGCATCGTAACCCAACTTCTCTACCGCCTCGGCACAACGGTCTGTACCACTGCGATGTTCGGTTGAGGTCATTATCACCTCGCCGCCGAAGGCGCGAACTGCGTCGAAGATGCGCTCGTCGTCCGTAGCGACAACAACCCTCTCAACCGCCTTTGCTACCTGCTCATACACGCGCTCGATAACCATCTTGCCCCCCAGCATAGCAAGTGGCTTTGCCGGGAAACGAGTGCTAGCGTAACGCGCTGGTATGATGGCAATGCTTCGCATTTGCAAATTCAAAATTCAGAATTCCTTTAATTGTCAATTACCAATTGTCAATTGTCAATTACTCTTGCAGAGCAAGAGCTAACACTTGTTCGTTGGTGCGAACATAGTGGAAGGTCAAGCCCTGGATGTAATCCTGTGTAATCTCCTCTACGTCCTTGCGATTCTCCTCTGGGAGAAGGATTGTGTGGATTCCAGCACGCTTTGCTGCGAGAATTTTCTCCTTAACACCTCCGATAGGCAATACGCGACCACGCAACGATGTTTCGCCCGTCATTGCGATGCGCTCCTTTACCTTGCGACCAGTGTAGGTCGAAACAATCGAGGTAATCATTGTGATACCAGCCGAAGGACCATCCTTAGGTACTGCACCTTCTGGAACGTGGATGTTGAGGTCATTCTTTTCGAGCATCTCAGGGTTGATGCCGAGCTCCTTGTGGCGCGACATTACCCACTCGTGAGCAATCGTTGCCGACTCCTTCATCACGTCGCCCAGGTTACCCGTAAGCGACAACTTACCCTTACCAGGTGTGAGTACGCTCTCGATGTAAAGGATGTCGCCACCAACTGATGTCCACGCCAAACCGGTAACCACACCGACCATATCCTTGATTTCGTACTCGTCGTTGCGGAATTTTGGCTTACCCAATACCTTCTCAATCTGCTCGGCAGTAAATGCTGGCGAGAACTCCTCCTCGAATGCAATCTCCTTCGCACGCGAGCGAGCCAACTTCGCGAGGTGCTTATCCAGAGAACGAACACCCGACTCACGAGTGTAGTCCGAGATGATCTTTTCGACGATGTCGCGCTCTACGACCATCTGCTCCTCCTTCAATCCGTGAGCCTCGCACTGCTTGCGAACGAGGTGCTTCTCGGCAATCTCAATCTTGTCCTCGAGAATGTAGCCTGGGATATTAATCAACTCCATACGGTCACGCAATGCAGGATTTACTGCGCCGATGTCGTTCGCAGTAGCGATGAACAACACCTTCGAGAGGTCGTACTCCGTATCGAGATAGTTATCGTGGAATGTAGTGTTCTGCTCTGGGTCGAGTACCTCCAACAACGCCGACGATGGGTCGCCGTGGTTGCTGATAGTCATCTTATCCACCTCGTCGAGGATGATTACTGGATTCGACGAGCCACAACGCTTGATTGTTTCGATGATTCGACCTGGCATTGCGCCAATATATGTACGGCGGTGACCACGAATCTCAGCCTCGTCGTGCAAACCACCGAGTGCGATGCGACCAAACTTACGACCAAGTGCTGCCGCAACCGACTTACCGAGCGAAGTCTTACCTACTCCCGGAGGGCCATAGAGGCAGAGGATAGGGGACTTCAAATCGCCCTTCAACTTGATAACTGCCAAGTGCTCCAAGATGCGGTCCTTAACCTCGTCCAAACCGAAGTGGTCAGCGTCGAGTTGCTCGCGTGCGCACTTGAGATCGAGGTTATCCTCGGTAAACTCGTTCCAAGGGAGGTCCAACATCAACTGCAAATATGTCATCTGCACCGAATACTCCGCTACGGCAGGGTTGAGGCGTGACATTTTTGAGAGTTCCTTCTCGAACATCTCTGCAGTAGCCTTGTCCCACTTCTTCTTGGTTGCAGCCTCGCGGAGACGAGCGATGTCGCCATCCTCGTCCTCACCCAACTCCTGCTGGATGGTGCGCATCTGCTGCTGCAAGTAGTAGTCGCGCTGCTGCTTGTCAATCTCCTGCTTTACCTTGCCCTGAATATCCTGCTTGAGCTCGAGCAACTGCTGCTCACGAATGAGAATCTCGAGCAACTTGCGCGAACGAGCCAACAAACCTGGTGCCTCGAGCAACATCTGACGATCATCATCCGAGAACTCGAGGTTCGAGCAGATGAAGTTCACGATGCCACGACGCGAATCGATATTCTTGATTGCGAATGATGCCTCCTTTGGGATATTTGGCGAGGTGTTGATGATGTTCAATGCTACATCCTTGATTGACTCGATGAGCGCATCGAACTCTACGCTGTTCTTCTCTGGGGTAGAGTCGAGCAACGGAGTAACCTTCGCCTTGAAGAATGGCTCGGTCGAGATATACTCGCCAACCTCAATCTTCTCCAAACCCGATAGGATAACGGTGAGGTTGCCATTCGGCATCTCGAGAATCTTCAAGATGCGAGCCGCAGTACCTACGCGGTACATATCGTCTGGTGTAGGAGTCTCAATTTCTGCGTTGCGCTGCAATACTGCACCGAGCAAACCGCTCTCTGCCTGTACGGCACGAACGAGTGCGATGCTCTTCTCGCGACCAACGGTAATAGGTGTGATTGCGCCAGGGAAGAGTACTGAACTGCGGAGTGTGAGGATAGGCAACACCTCGGGGAGTTGTACCTCTTCGATTGTATCCTCCTCATTGCCGGTGATGATAGGAATGACCTGATGTCTCTGGTCGGTGATGTCGGGCGAGAGGCCCAAATCATCGAATAGTGAAATGTCGTTATTATCTTTCTTTGCCATATGTCAAAATTGTTTCTGTGTTATGCGCGTATGTGTTGCGAGCGTATGCGTGCGCACATATGTTCTGCAAAGATAGTACTTTTTTCGAAATTTACATATTGCACCACCTCTTTTTTTGCAGATAAAACCATTTTGATTATATTTGCAAAGAGTTGAATCTTAAAAATGGATAAATTATGAAGAGATTGATTTGTATGTTGGCATTGTGCGTAACGGCAGTGCTTTCGGTGTGGATGGTCACCGAGTCGCAGAAGAAGAGTGGCGTAATAGATGCTATCGAGGCGCGTAGAAGCATTCGTGCTTACAAGGATACGCCCGTTGAGCGCGAGAAGTTGAAACTTTTGGCGAAGTGCGGAGTGATGGCTCCGAGCGCAATGAATCGCCAGGAGTGGGAGGTGCGAATTGTCGATTCGAAGGAGTGGATTGACGCTTGTACTGCAACCTATTTGAAGGCGGTTGAGGGCACAGACAAGGCGAAGTATATGCTTACCCCGACCTTCAAAAATATCTTCCGAAATGGCTCTGCGGTAATCTTCGTTGCTGCGCCTGATGGACTGTTTGCTGGCGAGAATGTTGGATGCCTCGCGCAGAATATTATGCTTGCTGCGACCGAACTCGGTTTGGGTACTTGCTTCTTGGGTAGCGTGCAGATGATTTTTGCCGAGCCTACAATGGAGCAGCATCTCGCATCGCTCGGATTCTCAGATGGTTATCGCTTGCGTTATGCGTTGGCAGTTGGTTATCCTGACGAGGCTCCAGAAATGAAGGAACGCGATATGTCTAAAATCAAATTTGTAGAGTAAAAGAACTCGTCCAAGGTTGGTGAAATTTAGAAAAACAAAGAGGATGTTCACGCTGGTTGAACATCCTCTTATTGTGTTGAAAAATCCCGTTACTCGATATACTTGAGGGTAGGGAAAATTGCCTGTATCTGCTCGGCAACCTCCTCGTGAGTAGCATCCTCGCGGAGAATCAATACGATGTTGTTGTCGCCTGCGATGCTGCCGATGATACTGCGGCACTTGCGGCTATCGATAATCACCGAAATAGCGCTTGCATATCCCGACTTGGTGGCTACAACTGCAATATTATGCGAGAACTTGATGCTAAGTACAGCGTCGCCAATATTTGCAACATTTGCAACTACTTCCGAGCCGAGTTTCTCGCTCAATACGTAGATGTAACCCTTCTCAGGATGAGGCATTTTCGAGATATTAATCTCCTTAAAATCGCGTGATAATGTGCTCTGAGTGGCTTGTACTTTGAAGTCTGCAAGTCGCTTGATTAGCTCCTCTTGCGAGCATATCAACTCCTCACTGATGATGCGTCGAATGAGGTTCAATCGTTCTGCTTTGTGTCCCATTTGTCTAGTATTAGTTAATTTGTGTATGCAAATATATAAAAATATTTACAAATCTTGCAATAAAAAAGCAGAAAATATCTGCCGAGGTGCGATTTTTAGTCAATAAGAATGGGCCGAATTCGCTGATTGTAAAATAGATTTATCTATTTTTATTGAGTATCGGAAAAAAATTGCTACCTTTGTTCCGAAATGTGTTGGAAGATGCAATTTACCAAATACTAATTAATAAACTTATGAGAAAAGTAACATTGTTATTGGTTGCCCTCGTGGCAACATTCTCGCTCTCTGCGCAGTACAAGGTGACGCAGGAGCACAAGGATCGTGCTGCCGAGATTGTAAAGAAGATGACTCTCGAGGAGAAAATCGACTACATCGGAGGTTACGAGTCGTGGTATGTTCGCGCTATTCCACGTCTCGGATTGCCTGCAGTTCGTATGGCAGATGGTCCTCAGGGTGTGCGTAACAACACCAAGAGTACTCTCTATCCGTCGGGTGTTGCTGCCGCTGCAACTTGGGATACCGACCTTATTCAGGAGATGGGTGTTTCGCTCGGTAAGGATTCGCGTGCGCGTGGCGTACATATCTTACTTGGTCCCGGTGCAAACATCTACCGTTCGCCTTTGTGCGGTCGTAACTTCGAGTACTTCGGCGAGGATCCATTCCTCGCAGGTGAGATTGCTACAGCCTACATCAAGGGTGTACAGAGTATGGGCGTAATGGCTTGTATCAAGCACTTTGCAGGTAACAACCAGGAGTGGGCACGTCACAGCGTATCGACAGACGTTGACGAGCGTACTCTCAACGAGATCTACTTCCCTGCATTCGAGAAGGCTGTAAAGAAGGGTGGCGTTGCTACAATTATGACCTCGTACAACCTCCTCAATGGCGTTCACGCATCGGAGGATAAGTATCTCAATCAGGATGTTTTGCGTGGCCAGTGGGGCTTCGATGGTTTCGTTATGTCGGACTGGGTATCGTGCTACTCGCCTGTAAATGTTACACGTTGGGGCGTTGATTTGGAGATGCCTTACGCTAAGTGTCTTAAGCCTGAGCTTCTCAAGAAGTTGGTTGAGCAGGGCGTAATCGATGAGCGTGCATTCGACCAGAAGTGTCAGAACATCATCCAGACCATCTTAGCATTCGAGTTCGATAAGCGCGAGCAACTCGATAAGAGTCTCCCTGAGAACAACCCTGAGTGTGACGCTGTAGCTCACAAGCTTTCGCAGTCGGCTATCGTAATGCTCAAGAACGACGGCTTCCTCCCATTCAAGAAGGGTAAGGTTGTTGTTTGCGGTCCTAACGCAGATAAGATTGTTACCGGTGGTGGTAGCGGT
>JAZQWU010000011.1:0-7254 GCA_045632505.1 Alistipes sp.
CTTGTCGGTAGTTATCGGCGGTGCGCTTTTGGCGTTCATTCTCTCGTTGAAGACAGAGATGGGATTCTCCGGCAACGATCCGGAGGTAGGTGAGGTTAATGGTGATGAGATTCACTATTCGGAGTTCCTCGCAGCTTATGAGGATGTAAAGACTCAGATGGGTGGTGACAATTTCGATTACGACCAGTCGGCTCAGGCAGTACAGATGGCTTGGCAGTCGATTTTGGCTGATCGCGTATTGCTCCCAGGCTATGAGAAGCTCGGTTTGACCGTAGTACCAGCAGAGCGTAAGGCTATGCTCTTGGGTGAGCTCGCGTCGGGCGTATATGGTAGCGTATTCGGTGACCCACGCACTGGAGCTTACGATGTTGAGGCTATGAAGAGCTTCCTCGCACAGGTTGAGGCTAATCCACAGATGCAGAATATCTGGACTTTGATTGACAAGCAGGCTCGCATCGAGCGCATTATGAACAAGTATATGGAGCTTGTTAGTGGTGGTGCTTATGCTAACGACCTCGTTGTTAACAAGGGTGTGGTTGCTGAGAATAATACCTACAAGGGTAAGTTCGTTGCTTGCAAGTATTCGACTGTTGCTGACTCGCTCGTGACCGTATCGAAGAGCGCAATTAAGAACTACTACAAGGCTCACAAGTCGCAGTACAAGCAGACTCCTTATCGTACTATCAACTACGCACACTTCGAGATTGAGCCTACTGAGGCTGACAAGAAGGCTGTAGAGGAGAGCGCAAAGAACAACACTAAGCTCTTTGCTCAGGCAAGCAACTTGAAGAACTATATCCGTGAGCAGGCTCACGCATCGATTGCATCGACCTATGTTGCTGCTTCGTCGCTCGAGGCTGAGGAGGCTAACGCACTTCGCACTGGTCGTACCTTCGGTCCTGAGTTGCAGGGTGATGAGTGGTACTCTTCGCGTGCTTACGCTGTAGTTAACGCTCCTGAGAAGTTGGAGTTGCAGCACATCGTAGTATCGTACACCGAGACCGCTTTGGCTGATAGCCTCTATAATGTAGCACGCCAGCCTAAGGCAGACTTCGCTGCTTTGGCTGCTAAGCACTCTGTAGCTGAGACTGCTGCTGATGGTGGTAAGATTGGTGAGGTAGAGTTCGCTACTTTGTCGATTGAGCTCGCTGACGCTTTGGCTTCTGCAAAGAAGAACTCAGTTATCAAGGTTGCTTTCGGTAATGCAATCCAGATCTTCAAGGTTCTCTCGACTACTGCTCCAGTTCGTCACTATCGTCTTGCAACTTTGACCTATCCAGTTGAGGCTTCGCAGGCAACACAGCGCGAGGTTCACAAGGAGGCAAGCCTCTTCGCAGTTAACGCAAAGGGTTCGGTTGCTAAGTTCAACGAGGCTGCTTCGTCTATCGCAACTTCGACTATGAATGTATCGCAGGGTAGCCGCAACGTTCCAGGTTTGCAGAACTCGTTGGAGGTTGTTCGTTGGGCTAACGACGCTAAGGTTGGTGATGTTTCTGACCTTATCAAGCTCGATGATGGCTATGTTGTAGCAGTTCTTACTGCAATCGACGAGGCTGAGTACAAGTCGCTCGAGAGCGTATCGTCGCAGATTAAGAATACCTTGCTCCGCGAGAAGAAGGCTGCTCTCTTGAAGGAGAAGATGCAGGGCGCAACTTTGGAGGAGATTGCTGCAAACGCAGGCTCTAAGGTTGAGACATTCGAGGATGCTAAGGCTTCGGCATACTATGTTAAGGGTATCGGCGTTGAGCCACGCGTATTGGGTGCTTTGTCGGCAGTATCTGCTGATGCAACCGGCGCAGTTCTCCCGCTCGTTGAGGGTAACAGCGGTGTATACGCAGTAGTTGTTGACGAGGTTGCAACCTCTGAGGCACAGACTCTCGAGGCTGAGCGCGTTAAGGTTCAGGCACAGGAGGAGTCTATGGCGGCACGTCGCGCAATGTGGGCACTTCAGGAGGCTGCTAACGTAGTAGACAATACCCCTAAATTCTTCTAAAATTTCTTGTGATAAGCCGTAATCTGCGGCGCATCCCAAAATAGACATCGCTGGGCTGTACGTCTTGTACTATCCCAGCGATGTTCTTTTGTATGCCTGCCTCTCCTCTACTTAAAATCAACTTTCCGGTTGTGTGGGATGGACTTAATGTCACTATAGTGAATTTAGGGAGTTTAAGGAATTTAGTGAATTTAACAAATCCCTAAACTATCTAAACTCTCTAATAACCCCTAACGCCCCCTTACCAAAAACAATCCCCTTGTCTCGTTGATTATCGGCATTTTACAACTTTTATATAAAAAAATCCTTTAACTCTCAACTTTTTTACTTATATTTGTGAGTTAAATTGCGTGAATAGCGCACATATCATCGAAAATTATGAAGATTGTTATTGCCGGAGTAGGTGAGATGGGTAGCCATTTGGCGAAGATGCTGAGTGGTAATGGACACGATATCACCGTCATAGATGCCGAGCCAAAGGCGTTGGCAGAGGTTGCGAGCCTTGCTGATGTGATTACCGTAGAGGGTGATTCAACCACCTTTGCGGTGTTGCGTAAGGCGTCGGTGCGCAAGTGTGACCTCTTTATTGCGGTGCATCCAGTTGAGAACGACAACATCCTCTCTGCGATTATGGCGAAGCAGCTCGGCGCAAAGAAGTCGATTGCTCGTATCGACAACAACGAGTATCTCGAGCCGAACAATAAGGAGATGTTTATCAATATGGGTATCGACTATATGTTCTACCCAGAGAAGATTGCTGCCGAGGAGGTTATCGCACTGCTCGGTCATACCTCCACAACCGAGTTCGTAGACTTCTCGGGTGGTCGTTTGTCGTTGGTGGTGTTCCGCCTCGAACCAACCTCTCCGCTCGTTGGTCGCGAGTTGTCGAGCTTCTCGGTAGACGAGAGTGCCGCATATCGCACTGTAGCAATTACTCGCGACGGCAAGACCTTGATACCTCACGGCACCGACTCATATATGGTGGGCGATATGGTCTACATCATTGCTCGCCACGACTCTGTGGGCGAGATTATGCGACTCTCGGGTAGAGGCGATGTGGAGGTTAACAATATGATGATTCTTGGTGGTTCGCGCATCGGAGTGCAGATTGCTCAGGCGATGCAGGAGGATGTCAACATCAAACTTATCGACTACAATGCCGACAAGGCATACCGCTTGGCAGAGCAACTCGAGAAGACCCTCATTATCAACGAGGATGGTCGAAACACCGAGGCGATGATGGAGGAGGGTTTGTCCAATATGGATGCCTTTGTGGCGGTTACGGGCCGTAGCGAGACCAATATCCTCACCGCAATGCTCGCAAAGCGTATGGGTGTGAAGAAGGTTATTGCAGAGGTAGAGAATCTCAATTATATCAACCTTGCGGATAGCGTAGGCGTGGATACTATCATCAACAAGAAGATGGTGTCGGCATCGAATATCTTCCGCTTCACGATGTCTACCGACGTGTTGGCTATCAAGTGCTTGACAGGTAGCGATGCAGAGGTTATGGAGTTTATCGTCAAGCCGAACTCGCCAGCTACGAAGGCTACAATCAAGGATTTGGGCTTGCCTTCGGATGTAACAATTGGCGGTATTGTTCGTGGCGACAAGGTATTTATCGCTTCGGGTGCTACCGAGATTGCGGCGTACGACCGAGTGGTGGTCTTTGCGATGCCTTCGGCGGTGGCGAAGGTTGGAGACTTCTTCAATTAGTATATATAATATAAGTATAATATAACCCACATAAACAGTAATAAATAGATATGTATATTGCAATCGCAGGAAACATTGGTAGTGGCAAGACTACGCTGACTGAGATTTTGACCAAGCATTATGGTGCGAAGGCGTACTATGAGGATATCGACAATCCTTATATCAACGACTTCTACGAGGATATGAATCGCTGGGCGTTCCAGTTCCAGGTGCACTTCCTCGCAAGCCGTATCCGTCAGACTATGGATATGCTGGCAGATGGCTCGGAGGATATCTTCCAGGATCGCACCATCTACGAGGATGCTCACATCTTTGCAGGCAACTTGCACCAGATGGGTTCGATGTCGTCGCGCGACTTCGGCACATATATGAAGTTGTTCGACATCTCTACCAACCTTATTCCACAGCCCGACCTTCTCATCTACTTGAAGGCGAGTGTGCCAACCCTGGTGCGTCAAATTCGTAAGCGTGGTCGTGACTACGAGCAGAATATCGAGGTGGAGTATCTCGAGCGATTGAATGGTCGTTATAACGACTGGATTGAGAATAACTACAAGGGCGAGGTCTTTGTTATTGACAAGGACAACAGCGACTTTATCGAGAACGCCAAGGTGCTTGAGGCACTCTATGAGCGTTTGGATGCAATTAAGGCTTCAAAGAAGTAGTTGATGATAGCACTACCCATCGCCTTTAAGGAGCGAATGACCAAGCAACTCGGAGCGGAGGAGGCAGAGCGTCTCTTCTCGGCTCTCGATTCGGCATCTCCGGTTGCTGTGCGCCTCAATCCTGCCAAGTGTGGCGAGGTGGGTGTGTGGAGCGATGGCGAGGCTATTGCGTGGAGCAAGAATGGTCGCAAATTGAAGGAGCGACCTTCGTTCACACTCGATACCGCATTCCACGCTGGTGCATACTATGTGCAGGAGGCGGCATCGCAGTTTATTGACCATATCGTCTCGCACGAGGATTTGCAGGGCAAGCGCGTATTGGATATGTGCTCCGCGCCTGGCGGCAAGACTACGATATATTCGACTGCCGTTGGTCGTGATGGCTTGGTAGTGGCGAATGAGTATGTGCGTCAGCGAGCCAATATCTTGGCGGACAATGTGCGAAAGTGGGGTATGGGCAATGTGTTGGTCACAAATAATGCGCCCGAACATATCGCGCAGTTCGAGGGTTGGTTTGATCTTGTGGCGGTGGATGCACCTTGCTCGGGCGAGGGAATGTTCCGCAAGGAGGCGGTTGCTCGCGAGGATTGGAGCGAGGATGCTGTGAAGATGTGCGCGGCACGACAGTTGTCGATTGTGCGCGAGGCGTGGCAGTCGCTCAAGGATGGCGGTTTGTTCATCTATAGCACCTGCACCTTCAACGAGGATGAGGACGAGGGGCTTCTGCGTGCCTTTATGGAGGAGGTTGGCGATGTTTTTGTGCCATCACAAAGAGTTGAAGTTGATGATTCGTGGGGCGTAGTGCGAGGCGAGGTTGGACCATTCCAGACCTTCCGATTCTTCCCACACAAGACCGATAGCGAAGGTCTGTTTGTGGCGGTGGCACGTAAAGCAGAGCCTACACCACAACGCACACCAAAGGCGCGGAAGAGGGTTATGCAGGAGGTAGACAAAGCCTCGCGAAAGGAGTTGTCGCGTTGGTTGATGGATGCCGAGAACCACACCTTTGCATTGGTTGCAGATACGATATATGCCTATAACGCAGAGCAGTTCAAGGCGGTGCAAGCACTCTCGGAGAGTCTGACCGCAATCTACTCGGGCGTGGCTATGGGCCAGATTTTTAAGGGAAAACTCAAACCCGATTGGGCATTGTCGCAGTATGTTGGCGTTGAGCGTAAGGCTACGGCGGTTGTTGAGTTGGACGAGGCTACGGCGTTGGACTATCTGCGCAAGAAGGATATTGCCGTAGGCGATATGGCGGAGGGTATGAACCTGGTGACACACCAAGGTCGTGCGCTGGGTTATGCCAAAAAGATAGGTGCGAGATGTAATAATCTCTATCCTAATTCGTTGAAAATTATGAATATGTAAAAAATATGGTAGAGAAACTTTACTACTCAATGGGCGAAGTTACGGAGATGTTGGATGTTGAACCGACAGCCATCCGTTATTGGTGCTCGCAGTTCTCTTGCTTGCGCCCTAAGCGTAATGCAAAGGGTAATCGTATGTTTACCAAGCAGGATGTCGAGCGCTTGAAGCGTATCCACCATCTTCTCAAGGAGAAGAAGATGACGATTGAGGGTGCGCAGAAGGCTATGCGCAAGAGTGCCTCAATACCTGAGGGTGAGGATCGCGAGATTGCACTGCTCGAGCAGTTGCAGTCGTTGCGTGCGGCATTGCTCGAGATGATCGAGGGCTTGGGCGAGGATGAGGTTGTCGAGGAGGCAGCAGCCGCTTCTGAAGCACCTGCAGAGCAGATTGTCGAGGCCGAGCCGGCTGAACCAGTACAGAAGAAGAAACGCACTCCGCGTCGCAAGTTGATAGGCGAGGAGGGTGTTGTCGAGCGTCCGTTGTTCCCATTCTACGAGCAGACTCTTTTCTAAATTTGGCCTATGAAAATCAGAGATGTGATAGCTCCGATTGAGGAGTTTGCGCCCCTCTCGTTGCAGGAGTCGTACGATAACGCTGGCCTTGTTGTAGGTCGCTTGGATGACGAATTGCAGGGCGGAGTGTTGCTCGCGGTGGATGTTACCGAGGAGGTTGTTGCCGAGGCGATAGAGAAGGGTTGCGGTTTGATTATCACCCACCACCCAATTATCTTCCATCCACTCAAGCGATTCAATTCGTCTTCGGTGGTGGAGCGTTGTGTGGAGATGGCTATCCGCCACAATATTGCTCTTTATGCTTGCCACACCAATCTCGATTCGACCATCAATGGTATGAGCTGGCGCGTGGGCGAGATGCTCGGCTTGCAGGGTATGGAGATTCTCCAACCGACATCCGAGCAGAGTGGCTTCGGCGTGGTAGGTAATCTTGCCGAGGGAGTGACAGAAGAGTCTTTCTTGAAGCGAGTGCAAGAGGTATTTTCGGTGAAGGCGTTGCGCCATAGCGCGTTGCTCGGTCGTGAGGTTAAGAGGGTAGCAATTTGCACCGGTGCGGGTGCTTCGCTGATGCGAGAAGCACGCAATTCGGAGTGCGATATCTACCTCACCGCCGACCTCAAGTACAACGATTTCTATACCCCCGATTCGAAATTCGTTGTAGTCGATATGGGACATTTTGAGAGCGAATTTTGCGTTATTGCGATTTTATTTGATATTTTATCAAAAATTTTTATTAACTTTGCGCTCTATAAGAGCGCTCAATCGAAAAATCCAGTGCATTACTTCGTGTAATGGATTGAAATATAACGATTTAGCGACTTTGTGTTGCAATATTTCCATCGGAGAAAATAATAAAATTTAGATATATGGCTACAAAGAAAAAGACAGCAGAGGTTGATTACTCGATGTACGAGAAGATTGTTGCCCTCTATGAGTTGCAGAAAATTGACTCTCAGATTGACGAAATCAACAAGATTAAGGGTGAGTTGCCATTGGA
>JAZQWU010000012.1:0-13213 GCA_045632505.1 Alistipes sp.
ACTTGACAACATACTGCACACCCAACAACTTAACATTTATAGAGACATCGTATGTAGCATCGGCAGTCTTAGCGATTGTAAAGTCACCCGTAGCACCTCGCAGATAACCCGCCATAATCTCCACACTCTTCGAGCTTGAGAGGTTGTCGATAACGCCAAACTCGAACATCGAAGTTCCGCCCATCTCGGCAAGCGAATGGCTTTTTCCATCAATCAACTGATTTGAAACACCCAAATAGATATACCACGAGGCATCGTCAATCTCGCCAAAATGCTCCAATCCCGCAGGAGTGAAGTAGAGCGTTGTTGCAAAATCGCCCTCGTCATAGAAAGCTGCACGCAGCGGCTTCGTCTCGTCGCCACGAGTTATAACATTCTCATTCACGGCAATAGCCTTCTCGGCCGAGAGATGAAACTCAAACTCCTTGCCATTGGCAAGCGTAATAGCACCTTTGACCGTTGCAACATTGTTCTCGTATGCAAATTTTATCGTACCCGCCTTTACTTCGCCATTATTCTCGGGAGTAACCTCGCGGAGTGGTACTCCCGACAGAGTTGAGATAATTGTATAGAGCGACGACTCGGTCTTTAGATCGAACTCCTTGCCCACCAAAAGCGGATTCACAGCAACAAACAGATACTCTTCGCATCCGAAAATCTCGGTAGCCGTAGCGATGTTTGGAGTTGGTGTAGCCACAATATAGATATTGTCATCGAGCATCTCCACAGCCACACTCTGCAACTTGATTGCTTCTCCGCTAATCGAGCAACTGTTAATCGGCAACTCCGATTCGTGCTTACCACCATTATTGTCACGCTCGCACGCCACGGCGAAAAGCAACCCAACTATGCTTAGAACTATTAGATGAAATCTTTTCATAGGAATATTAGTAAATTATTATTTTATCGTTTGAAATTGTTGTATCTGTGGTTATCGTAAATGTCGGTGAAGTGCAATCCTGCAAATTGCAAATGAAACGATGTGAGCCATCCGCACCTCGCTCTACAATGATTGTTCCGCCGTCGATACGAGCATAACTCGCACCCCACGCGCCATCAACATAGTTCACATACCACGAGCCTGACCAATATGGCGCTACGAAGCGGTTAGGTAAGCCCGATACTGCACGGAAAGGCACAATATTCTCCTTGTCGAACGAGGTATCGGCATTTCGTTGCATCATCGTGTAAGTTCCAGCAGGAATGCCCTCTTCGACATTTGTAGACCAAGGTACAAGTAGCTCAAGACGCAATACATTGCCACTTCCAACAGGCTTTCCCCACTCGAACGAGATGCTCTCCTCGGCAAGAAATACGAG
Organism: Alistipes sp.; assembly: GCA_045632505.1. Lineage (GTDB taxonomy): Bacteria > Bacteroidota > Bacteroidia > Bacteroidales > Rikenellaceae > Alistipes. Next base: position 1,320 of record JAZQWU010000012.1, read on the forward strand.
GAAATTGCGATAGCTCTCATCTCTGAGGTAGAAGCTATCTCCCTTATCCTGTACCAAGAACTGGGCAAGATTCGCAATCTCTATATCTGAAGTGAGAGTCGAATTTGGCACCTCTTGTTTCACCTCTGACTTTGGCTCAACAACACCTCGCCACGAGAAGTTTCGCTTACGGCACTGCTTACCGACGAGTGTTCCCTTTATCGTGGTTGTTCCGTTGGCATTGTTTACTATCTCGAACTTTCCATCGTCCAAGATATCAACATTCATCTGCTTGGAGTTTTCGGGAATCGAAGCATAGAATGTGCCGTCGGGTAACTCGTAGCGTCCATCTGGAAGTTCGAGTATATCCATATAGCCATATATAAAGGTATATGGCGAGAAGTCGCCCGAATTGCTCTGAGCAACATATATTCCCTCTAATTGTTCTATATTTGGAGTCTGCGACTCCTCGTATGGAGCATTCACCACCAGTTGCATTACCGAGCCAGGACCAATCGGATTGCCCAACTCGTCTATCTCCATATCGGTATAGAACTTAATCTGCCAGATATCGAAACTCTTTTCGCGAGCCGTATCTCCCAAGTAGTAGACTTCGGCATTTGTGAAGCACACCTCCGTTGCCTCCTTCTCCACGAAATCGTTGTTGGTGACATCACTCTCGCCCTTATCGGTACACGCTACAAATAACAAAGCGAACGACACCAAATAGAGTGTAATTCTCCTCATATAAAAATAATAAAAATGTGTTTATGAGTGCAAATATACTAATTTATGGCGACACTGACAAATATATATGAAAAATGGGATAATAGCTTTCGCCATTATCCCACGCTACAACTCAAAAAAGATTCTAATGTGTAAATACCTTGCCGTGTTGTTTCTCCTGCTTCTCGTAGGTGAGGCGTGACGAGGTCGGATACTTCAACTTGTCGAACTCGGCAACGGCATTGCGGATGTCGGTGAGGAGCATATCCGCCATATCGCGCGTAAATCCGTGGCGCACAACAACTCGCATCACCACTAAATCCTCGATATTCTTCGGCATCGTGTAGGCCGGCACCATCCAACCGCTCTGCTGCAACACCGCCTGCAGGTCGTAGAGAGTCCATTTCGCAGTCTTGTCATACTCGGGATTCATATACCAGATAAACAGAGGGTTATCCAACTTCGCGACATAATTCTTGAAGCATTTCATCTTGCCAATCTGTTCGTGGCAGTAGCAAGCGATATCCATCGACTCCTGCTGAATCTGCTTGTAGCCCTCGAAGCCGTAGCGAATGAAGTTGTAGTACTGACCGAGAATCTGCGCCGCAGGGCGAGAGAAGTTCAAGCCTACCTGCGTGATGTTTGCACCCAAGTAGTTGACACTGAATGCCATCTCGGCTGGCAAGCACTTCTTGTCGCGCCATACAACCCAGCCCAAGCCTGGATATACCAAGCCGTACTTATGTCCCGAGGTTGAGATTGAATAGACCCACTTCAAACGGAAATCCCACTTGAACTCGGGCTTCAAGAATGGCAGAATAAAACCACCCGATGCGGCATCGACGTGGATTGCAACCTCGTAGCCAGTCTTCTTATTGAAGGCGTCGAGCTCCTTGTCGAGAGCCTCGATATCGTCGTTCAAGCCAGTCCAGGTAACGCCTGCGATAGGCACTACGCAGATGGTATTCTCGTCGCACATCGCCACTGCCTTCTTCGCATCGAGCGATGGGCACTCCAACGACAACGGCACCTCGCGCATCTCCACGCCCCAAAGCTGAGCAAACTTCTCCCATACGACCTGATATGCCGAACTGAGCACCATATTCGGTTTTTCACACGACTTACCCTCCTTCTTGCGACGAGCCTTCCAACGCAACAACGCCGCTACGCCACCCAGCATACACGCCTCCGACGAGCCGATGCCGAGCGCACCCGCCTTCCACTCCGCCTTCTCGGGCGTATTCCAGAGGTTTGCGATGATGTTGATACAACGACCACACATCACCGCCACGCGCGGATACTCCGTTTCGTCGATGTAGTTGATATTCACCGCCTCGTTCATCAACTTTGTCGCATAGTCGTCCATATAGGTTGTGACGAAAGTTGCGAGGTTGAGTCGCGGTTGGGTCTGCGGATAAGTTTCATCCTTCACCATCTTGTACGCGACCTGCGGTGCTGTCGGATGCTGTGGAATAAACTCGGTTGGTGCCGCCGTAAGACGTGCATCGTGGCTGGTTGCTCCCTGTGCGTCACAGGTTGCTGTAGTACACTTCTCTTTTTTCATAACAGTAGTATATTTAAGGTTTTAGAAACACCTCAAACACTCGCACAAACCGTACCAGAAAAAGGCGAGAAGTGTACACGCATCCTATAAATTGGTATTGTCTCTAAAAGACGCAACCAATAAATCCTACCTCGTAGAGCTCATCGAAGCGGTTAACAATCTCAAGTGTTGGTCTCTTCAAAGTGGTTGTGTTTTTCATATCTATCTAAGTATCAAACTATTAAGCATCCAATTATTTATTCTTCTTCAACGCCTTGAACATCTGCTGCATAGTAGGGTTCATATAGGTCAACTGGCGAATGGTCAACTCCAGCGACTTATCATTAACAAGGCGGAGGTTCTTACCCGACTTTGTCAACTGCTCCTTGACTTTCACCAAGTCTTTGATTGAGTCATCAATGGCCTTGATAGCCGCCTCAAACTGGGTGTGCGCAAGCGTCACATTGCGGTTAACATCAGTCTTGAAATCGTTCAACTTCTCCTCGAAGTTGGTGATGTCAATCGACTGGTTGCGAGCCTCGACCAACTCTCGCTGGTACGAGATGGTCTTCTTTGCAGCCTGAGTGAGCATAGTGATGATAGGCACAAAGAACTGTGGGCGAACCACAAACATCTTGTCGTAGCGGTGTGAAACATCCACAATACCGCGGTTGTACAACTCGCTATCCGACTCCAAAGTCGAAACAAGCACAGCGTACTCACAACCCTTCTTCTTGCGGTCGTCGTCAAGTTTCTTGAAGAAGTCCTCGTTCTTGTGCTTGGCAGCAGTAGTCTCCATCTCGTTCTTCATCTCGAACATAATAGAGATATACTCCACTCCATCCTCCTGGGCGCGGTAGATGAAGTCTCCCTTCGTACCATCAGCAACCTCGTTGTCCTTCTCGAACGAAGCGTTTGGCATCAATTGACGCAAGTAGTTCTCGTACTCGATGCGGCAATGCTCCTCGAGTGTCTCACCCACCATCTTGGTAGACATCTTCTGACGCATCTCCTTGTAGTGCGCCACCTGCTCATCTGCAAACTGCAACTCGCGCTTGTGCTGCTCCTTGAGCGCATTCTCGCGGAGAAGTGCCTGCTGCTGCTCGTTGTGAAGCTGGAAGCGAAGCTCCGAAATCTGCTCCTCCTTCTTCTGGAGCTGAGTCAACGCCTTGGTCTGCTCCGCCATAATAGCAGTTTTGGTCAAGTTCTCCGAGTTCTCAAGCTTGCTGCGGAGGTCGATAATCGCCTGCTCGCGCTTGAGAATCTCGCTCTGCATCTCCAACTCCTTCACCTTCTGCGCGCTCTTCAACTGCTCACGAAGGGCAGTAATCTCCTGCTCCTTCTCGTTCATCTGCTGAGAGTTGGTCGCAAGACGACGCTCCAACTCTTGCTCGCTCTTAGCAAGCTGCGCCTTATGCTCCGCTGCAATACGCGCATTAATCTCAGCTGCGCGACGCTCCAACTCCTCGTTGAACTCTGCGCTCTTCACCTGGTTTACAATTGATGCGTAATCAGCCTCGTTTACGCTAAACACCTTACCGCACTGTGGACACTTCAACTCTTTCATAATCTGTTCCTCCTTTTTTAAGTTAATACTTTATTTCGTTGTTTTGATGATGCAAAGCTATGCTATTTTTTCCAGAATAAACGCTTTATTATACCTATAAAAAAACTAAAACGCGATCTCTGGTCAAAACCATCTTCTATACCTATTTATATATTATATAGCGACAAATATTCATAACAAATCTCTATCAACTCTGGGTCTAAATCAACCCTTAATTACACTGCAAAAATAGGTCAAATATTCGGCTCTTAATTCCTTATTATACCTATAAAAAATGGGACAGATTGGTATCTATACCCTATTTTTGCACTATCAAGAAGGGAGGATTTTCGATTTTTTCGACGATTTTTCACTTTTGACAAGAGTTGTCAAAATGACGCTCTATCTTTGTGACATAAACTTAAAATGGAGGAATATTATGAAATTGGACATTAAGCTTTCGATTGACAAGAAGCACGAGTTTGCACACAACACCTTTATCTTGAGATGGAATCCTGCCATCTCGTCCTACACGATGGACAGATTGAACGAGGATATGGGGAACTGGGCGCGAGGCTGGTGGGACGAGGAGTTCGACTGGAGCGTCTTCGAGTGGCAGAAGGCGCGTAAGGGCGACCGCTTCTTTATGGTACGCGTGGGCGAGGGCAACACCGGCATCTTCGCCGCAGGTCGCTTTGTTTCAGACCCTTACAAGGACGAGGATTGGTCTGGCAAGGGACGCGAGGTCTACTATATGCAGATGGAGTTCGAGGCAGTATTCCACCCCGAGCGTGCAGAGATTATCTCGACCGAGGATTTGGAGCGCGAGTTACCAAACATCGACTGGCGCAAGGGGCACTCGGGCGAGGCAGTCGAGGGCGAGGATGTTGATAGATTAGAACTTATGTGGCGCGATTACATCGGTCGCAGCAAGAAGTTCTACCTTCCTTGCGCAGTGAAGAACGAGTACTACGACTCGCGTTCCGACATTGACAAAGCGATTGAACTCGCATCGAAGGCGCACGCTGCGGACTACGACCTCGACGGCAATCCTACCATCCTGCACCCATTGGCGGTGGGAATGATGGGTAGCAACGATGCTGAGCGCATCGTCGGCTTCTTGCACGACGTGGTCGAGGATACGAAGTACACCTTCGAGGATATCGAGGCGGAGGGCTTCTCGGCGGAGGTTGTCTCGGCATTGAGACTGCTTACGCACGACAAGGAGACGCCATATATGGAGTATGTGGACCGCATCCTCCATTCGGGCAATCGAACCGCCATAAATGTGAAGATGAACGACCTCCGCCACAACCTCGCTCGCGGTACGGCTGGTGGTCACACACGCTGCGTGGAGAAACACACCAAGGCTCTGGCCTACATCGAGGCATTCCTCGCAAGCGGCAATTAATAAGCAGGAATTATCCCTTTTTAACTTATTCGTCATTGCGAGAGCCGATAGGCTCGTGGCAATCTCCTCGCACCCCGAAATGTAGGAGATTCCCACGCTCGCTATGCTCGCTCGGAATGACGTATGGATTTGCGCAAGTTAAAGAGGGATGATTCCGCAACAAGTTAACCCTCTTATACAGAACGAGAGCAACCCAAAAGGTTGCTCTCGTTTATTATTATAGGTATGGCTCTATTTCTTAGCTCTGAGCAAGAATACTGGAGTCATCTCGCTATACTTCGCATTCTGGAACTGACGACGACCGATTCGTATAATCTCACCCTTCACAGTTCCTACGATGTACATCTGCCATACTGGGCGATTCTTACGCGTCTTAATCTTTGCTGCGCGAGTTGGGTCAACCTTGATGTAGATAATCTTCTCCTTCTCCTCTGGCAAAATCGAAATTGGATCGAGCGAGAAGAGACCATTCTTTCTACCCAACATCAACTCGATAGGGTCAGTAAAGTCTGCATCCTTATCAACGATAATCTTCACTGGGATAACATCGCTATCAAGCGAGAAGAGTTGCTCCTCGTTGATATCGAACTCCACAGACAAGCGATAAGGCGAAGCTGGTGTAATATCGATAGCAAACTCTGCTGCTGGGATGTGGTGTGTATAGTAGAACGCCTGCAACATATTATCCACTGGCAATACATCAGCGTGCTCAATTTCGCCACGATTCTTATACTCCATCTTCAGCTCGAGTGGGATGCGCTTCTGGTCAGTACCCTTAGGTGAAGTGACCGAAACCTCCCAACGCTTACCGCCACGAAGCTTCAAACTACTTGTTGTAAAGCCCTTTGGCAAGCCCTTAACAACAAGGTTTGCTGGTCGCTTCAACTTACCAGTAACATCCACCTTGAAGAGCGCAGTACCACCCGAAGGCAATGTGATATATGCTGGCGAAACGAATGCGTTGAACGAAGGCATCTGGCTATGACGACGCAACAAGAAGTGGTAGTCCTTACCATAGCCGCGGTGCAAATCCTCAACCTCGAGAATCATATCACCACTCTCGCGTGGCATATACTTCAATACTGGGTCAGCGTGGAAAGTCATCAAACCCTGAATTGGGTCCTCGGTATCGTCGACCTCGGCAACGGTATTGCCCGACTTATCCAACAATCGCATCACAGCATCGATGCGCGAGCCGTTACGACGACCAATCAACTCCACAATAACCTCCTCGCGCTCGACAACGCTGATGCGGTAACGCTTGGTGCGCGACGCCTTGGTCAACGAGTCAGCAAAGGCATTATAGAGAGTTAACTTCGAGCCATCCTTTGGCGAGTGGATGAGCTTGATGCCCTTCGGCAAGGTGTAGAATGGAACTGCATTCGAAGTACCAACCTTGTTGGTGAAGGTGAGCTGGTTGTAACCCTCCTTCTTGACCTTTATAGTTTCCTTTGTTGCTCCGAGGTTTACACCCTTCAACTCCTGAGTCACCTTCTTGCCAGCAACACCATAAGCTGGGTAACGACCCTCTACAAACGGAATCACACCGAGTTCGATGCGGTAGTTGAAGTCCTGACGGCCACGGAAGATAGCATCGTGAATCATCAAGGTATAGTCGCCATCCTTTGGCAACTTGGTGATAATCACAGGGTCTACATAGTGGTAGTAGTCGTCCGAGTAGGCAACCTCCTTACCCTTCGAATCCATCAATTTCATAACCGGCTGGAACCATCCTGGTACAGCATCCGCAATATATGGAACGAGCTGACGGCCCTTAACCGATGCTACGATAGTCTCGCCCTTCTTGCCCGAAAAACGGAAGTAGTCGATACCGCCAGGGGTAACATATCCGCACAACACTGCAGGAAGTTCCTCCACGCGTGTTGGGTTCTTGATTGAAGACTGCTTCCTCTCCAACACATTCGGATATGACGACACCTCGAAAGGCAACTTATTCGACAAACCCTTAGGGCTCTGCAGACGCAAGTCGTACAAACCGCAAGGTACATTCTTGTCGATGGTGATGGTAATCTTCACGCGGTCGGCAAGCTGCGGACTACTCTGGTCGTTCAAGCGGCGACGCCTTCTACGCTTCGATGCGCTCTCCACAACTGGTTCAACAGTACCCTTGATACCTGGGTGGTTGAAAACCACCTTAGTAGCCTTGTTGATATTCAAACCTCCCGCCTCAATCTCTACGGTAGTACCTACCTGACCACCTGCAGGGAAGAGGTATCCCGAAGTCATCTTCTGCGCGTAGAGCGATGTGCTCAACAGCGAGAATAAAATGGCCAATACTATATTTCTAATTTTCATACTACTCAGGCTTTTTAACATCAATAATCTCATACAACAGACCCAATGTCGGCTTCTTCTTGTCCACCAACGATGGGAGTATCGGCAAATCACCCTCCGAAACGTGTGGCAATGTGCCATAAGGATCGATACCCATCAAGAGATAGATTGTACCAATCAAGTCGCAAGGACGAACTGGTCGCTCCGCAACATATTCGCCAGTCTTGTCGGTCTTGCCGAGCACCTTACCGCCCTGGAAACCACCACCGGCAACGAGGTAGCTAAACGCTCTACCGAAGTGTGCGCGACCACCATTCCAAGGAGCCTCCCACTCAACCTTCGGACCACGACCGAACTCGCCACCGCAGAGAACGATAGTGCTATCCAACAAACCGCGAGCGTCGAGGTCAGCAATCAACGCCGACAACGCCTTGTCGAGGTTTGGCAACATAGTGTTCATTCGCTGGAAGTGCTTCTTGTGGGTATCCCAACCAGTCATACGAACATTCACGAAAGGAACACCTGCCTCGACCAAGCGACGCGCTACGAGGCACGACTGACCGAGTCGGCTCTTGCCATATCGCTCGCGAATAGAGTCGGGCTCATTTGCGAGGTTGAACACCTCTCGGCTATCACCCCAGATGAACTCCATATTGATATCGCGCAACGAGTCAATCTTGGTCTTATCCACAGGCATCTTCTCGAAATCCTTGAGCAAGCCCATTCGCTGGTTCATACGATCCTTTGAGATGTACTTGTTCACCAAGCCCTCAACCTCGTACTCGCTCTTCTCGGGAGCACCGCCAGTATCGAACGACTTGTAGGCATTACCCAAGAAACCGCCCTCGTTGAAGCGGCTATTAGCCGATGTCACCGAGATGTATGGAGGCAAAACGCCCTTGTAGGTATCCTTCATCATATAGGAGATAACCGCACCAAACGAAGGGTAAACAACTGCTCCGCCCGAGGTATCACCAGTAATCATAGCGTAGTGACCTGTCTCGTGCGCATTCGAGCCGTGAGTAAGGCTTCGCACGAGTGCATATTTGTCAGCCATAGTTGCAAGCAATGGCAACTTCTGACCAATCTCGATGCCCTCGACATTTGTCTTGCAGACATCCTTGAAGTTTCCGTAGTAGTTTCGTCCCGCCTCAGGCTTAGGGTCGAAAGTATCTGTCTGGGCTGGTCCACCATCCAGATATACCAAAATCACCGACTTTGCTCGCTGAGCATAAACCCCGAATCCGACAGTCAGGGTTAGAATCAACGTTAAAAATATCTTTTTCATAGTGATGTGACTGTTAGTGGTTATAAAGGAATTCGTTGCTATTGAGTTGCATCCATATCATATCGATTGCTACCTCGAGCAACGGCAACTTGTTCTGCTCCATATGCTTCTTGTAGAGAGCAACCTCCTCATCGGTAGCTCTACGCGACAAGACACGCAAGGTGATGGCATCAGCCAACTGCTTCACATCGCCACTATTGAGGTAGTCCTGCTGCAAAATCTGACTCTTGCGGATGCGACGCTCAAGCACCGACGAGTTCATCAAATAGAGCAACTGACGCGATGTAATCGAGTTGTTACGCTGGCTCTCCAACGACACGTCACGCGATACCTTACCGAACAACTCCAACTCCGACGACGATACTGTCGCATCACCCAAGTGGGTTGCACGAGTCTTTGGAGGGTAGAATGTAAATGGCTCTGGCACACGGCTGGTGTAGGTACTCCACGCACCTGTAACAGTAGACAACGCATCCACGATAACCTCGGCTGGGAGTCGCTGAGGCACATATGTACCCTCAGGCACCGCCTTCGAGTTGAACTGCTCCGACATAAGAATCTTCTTCATCAGCTTCTTGATGTTGAAATTATTCTGCAAGAAGTAATCGGTCAACTCCTTCAACAACGCTGGGTCCGACGGTTTGTTATCCTCGCGCCAATCGTCTGGCTCGTTCACGATACCCTTACCAAATACCCAATACCACATACGATTCACAAACACCTCAGCAAAGCGGCGATTCTTAGGCGAGGTGAGCCAATTCACATACTCTGCACGCCAATCCGAATCGGGCTGAGGAACGAGAGTTGTGCCATCGGCCAAGACAATCTTCTGCCAAGGCAACATCTTGTGATAGTCGAGATAGATAATCTCCTCCTTCCACTCCTTGGTAGACTTGAACGACACCTGCGAGAAGCACAAGTAACCATTGTCGGTGCAGTTTCTATTACCCAAGAAGAGGAGGTTGATATTAGCGTAGAAGTTCTGTGGCGTTCTATTCTGAAATCCGCGATAGAAGTTCACCGCTGGCGAACGGAAGTTACTACCCTCCGAGAGCAACAAGTCGCGCACCATCTTGTCGTATGGCACGTTGTTGAGGAGCTGCTCATAGACCCAACGGTTGTAAGCCTGCACACCATTTGGCCACAAGTTGCTTGGGAACTCCGACTTCACGCGCAAGATATCGCCCCAGTGCATCTGCATATACTTAAGAGCCAACTCGCTGTCGAGCAATTTATCAATCAACTTCTCGCGCTTGTTAGGGTTCTTGTCGTCAATAAACTTGGCACTATCCTTTGGCCACGGCAAAGCACCCGTCACCGTAAGATGGGCTCTTCTGAAAAATACCTCATCGGAGCATTGTCCCGATGCGATAGCCTGCATCGCCGGAAATAGCAGGCAAACGATGATGATTAGAAACTTTTTCATAATATCACGATATTAATATTCCTTCAATTTCAACCAAAAGCTCGCTGCGGCAAACATCTGCTATAGAGTATATCACAGCAACATCGGTGTACGATGCCTCGACGACGCTCTTCACCTCCTCGAAGTCTGCCTCGTTCTTCACGAAGACGTGGATGAACTTATAGGTCAAGTCGTAAGGCTTGCTTCCAAAGCGTACGAGGTTCTCCTTCGACACCAAGTACTCGATATTTTCGATAGTCTTGATGGTCTGCAACTTCGCAGATGTAGGGTCAACACTCTCCTCGCCACGAATCGCTGCCGTACCCGAAACGAAGCAGCAAGCACCTCTCTCGGTTTCGATGAGCTTTGCTCGCTCGAACTTAGGGGTACTCTTCATTGCATTCTCGTCGTCGTCGATAAGCACTCGCTTCGAGTAGACGTGCGCTGCAATCTGCAATGGATTGTCAATCGGATAGATGCCTGTGCCATCAACGCGCTTGAAGGCGATACCGCCAACGATTATGCCATCTGTCGAGCCGATGCCAGTCGCTGCGGGATAGCCCAACTTCCACTCCGCCTTCGCGTAATAGCGCGAACGCGCATCGTTGAACTCCTGGTAGTTCTGCTTGCCATCCTTGTATGCCACGATATTGCCGATGTAGTTCCACTGACGCACGATGTCGTCGACCTCGTAGCCGTACTCGGTGAGCAACGCATCCAACTTCACGAAGACCTCGCGACTCTGCTCTGACACCTTGTCGGCAAAATCAGAAGCTGGGATACCCTCCACGAAGAGCAGTTTCTCCGTAGCGCTCTCGATAAGACCATAGCAAACACCATTCTTCTCGTTGATTTGGAAATCGGTTGCACCCTCGAGCGTGTATATCTCAACGGCAAGACCACCCTTAGGCAATAGGTATTGCGGGATAAGGGTTACGGGCACCTTACGGCCCAACGCACCATAGACAGCACTCTTTATCTCGGCAAGCAGGGCGTGATAGCCCATAGCCTCGCTTGTGCCACAAAAGACAATGCCACAAATTTTTTCACTCTCGATCTGCTCCAACGACGCCTTGATGCTGAGCGCAATCTCGTCAGACACACCAATCGTCGAAGAGTAAATTTTCAGTCCCATAAAGACAGGTTATATTAGGTTAATTTTGGTTAGTCTTATATATAAGACAAAGTTAAGAATAAAAAGTTAAATTACAAATTAAATTATTCTCGACCATTAAATTATTTTCAACAATTTTTACACCACCCAAAATTGATAAAAATCTTAAAATCCTACAACCTCATTAGACGAGAGTAGTCTTTAATTAGAATTTACTCATCCAACTAAAAAGTAGATTATTTGAACCCTTTTTGAACCCACCTTTTTCAAAGTGGTGACCAAAAGTGACCAAATTTGAGGCTATTTCGCTTTTGATAGCTGTCTCAAATTCAAAAAATATTCCAGTGGGTCGAAGGTCCGCAGCAGGCGAGAGCAGACCGAAGATGGAGATGCGGAGACGAGCAACAGAGTTGCAAAGTGTTGTGCTGATAGGCGGAAAGTTAATTTATTAACTATTTGGGCTTATTGGTCAAAATTAGTACATAAAATCGGGGCAATCGATTGATTTTCTTATATTTGCACTATTTGCGTTAGAAATGGATAAAAAGTTTGCCCAAAATGTGGGCATCGCACCCTCGTCAGACATG
>JAZQWU010000013.1:0-8278 GCA_045632505.1 Alistipes sp.
TATTGATGCTCAGCCAGTAGACGCAAACGGCGTAACAATCGAGTAATTAAATGTAGTTTAACAAATAAAATTTAAGACTATGAAAAAGACAATGTTGAGCTACACTGCTCCAGAATTTGAGATTTTCGAGGTAGCCGTTGAGGGCGGTTACGGCAACAGCACACTTCTCCCAGGCTTCGGCTCGGAGGAGGATGAGTTGGTGTACTAAAAATTGACAATTGATAATTGACAATTGACAGTTAAAGGTAACAGCGATGCGTGGCATCGCTGTTATTTTTTTGTAATGGTTATTAATGGCGATTAAGGGGTATTAAAGGTTATTAAAGATTTTGAGTGATAATCAATTAAAAAACTACTATCTACTATCTCCTAACTACTCACTCCTATCTCCTTTCGCAGAAAGCAGACGCGCAACCCACTCAAACCCCTCGCGCAGTAGTTTGGTCACTTCGTAGACAACACCCATTCGTTCGTGCATCTCGCGCAGAGCATCTCGCAGCGATACCTTATATATAATAAGAGCGAGGATTGCCAGAAACGCCCCCACGAGGAGGCAGGGGTAGATTAGCGAGTCCATAAGCTCGGCTAACCACACCACCACCGCCACCACGAGGAGCAGTGCAGCCGCCGGTGCCGCCAAAGCAACGATGATGAGCGCGGCGAGGAATGAATGGTTTTCGCGCATAGGTCAGAGGGCTATTTTTTCTCGCACTCGCACGCCGACACTGCGCCCTTGTAGGCCTCGCGCCACTTGTCTACCTCGTCATTCAAAAAATCGCGCACGAAGCCACGCATCTCCTCACCCGTCTTGGGAGTGAAAGCCAACGCCAATGCCGAGCCCAATACCATACCGCCCAGCACCGACACGAAACATAAAGTTGTGTTTTTCATAGGTTGAAGTTTTTTGTTGTTAATACTTTTATTACCTCAACCTCTCCCATTGCAAATCGCACGCCAAAATTTCCACTTTAGGCGTGCGCCCAGCGTCATTCCGAGCGAATGTAATAAGCGTGGGAATCTCCTTGCTTTCGGTTATGTAGGAGATTGCCACAGTCGCTACGCTCCTTCGCAATGACGTTGCACGCCTAAGTGGGAACAAAAAAGAGGATTAATCCCGAAAGATTAATCCCCTAAACTAAGGCGTAACGCAGAAATTCGCCTTTTATCCGCTTTTAATTTACCACTCGACCTTTTGTGTATAGGTATGTCCGAACTGGTCGGTTACTCGAATCTCACCCGAAGTAACACCCTCAGACGGAACTACGCGGAACATAAATGGAGCCTTAGATGGCTTCGAATATTTACGCTCGGTAGTGGCGAGTTTCTGCTCGTTGTGCTGAGCAAAAATCTTGAGGTAGTCAGGGTCGTTCTCAGCGTGCAACTCCATATCGGCAACCTTCTTGCCATTCTCCCACCACTCTGGTGTAGACCAGGTCTCAGGCGAGTGGTTCCAAATATTAACCTTTACATACTTGGTCTCGGTGCGCTTTGGCGAGTATGCACGCATCTGGTAGTCGCGCTCCTGACCAGCAGTCTTGTAGTACCACTCCATCTTGTCGCCATTCACCTCTGCCACCATATAGCCGTTTGGTGTACCGTCGGTGTTCAACTCGCGATTGAGGCGAATCTGACCGATGCAACGACCTACGATGATAGCCTCGACATTCTTCAACTCAGGGTGAGTAGTCGAATTTGCGAAGTTGTAGCTATAGTTTTGATGAGTGTGACCAGCCCAAGAGTAGACCTTCTTGTAAGGTGCGAGGGCCTTGCTATAGCGCTCGAAGTTAGGCCAGCTGTCGCGCTCCGACTCACGCCACTTGAAGATAGGTGCGTGACCGCAGATAACGATTGTTGCATCCTTTGGAACATACTTCAAGTCGTTCTCCAACCACGCGCAGGTGCGCTCCTCGAGGTCCTCCTTGTAGCGATCCTTATCGGTTGGACGGCGGTAATCGATGGTATTAACTACCACGAAGTGAATCTTACCGATATTGAACGAGTAGTTCTCAGGTGCGAGATATGAGTGGAAATATGGTGTTCCCATCTTAGTTTCGAAGAGGGTGCGCTGGTCGAAGTCGTGGTTACCGATTACGCTGAACATCGGACAAGCAGCCTTGCCCAATACATCTACATAGTCGTCGTAGGTGTACATAAAGTTGTAGAGAAGATCGCCGAGGTTGATTGCATAGACATCCTTACCCTCCTTCTCCTTCAACTCAGCAACATCCTTCAAGATAACATCGCGGAAACGCTCGATAGACTTATCATACTTCAAACCGCGAGTCTGAGGATCGCCAATCATTGCTACAACATAGTTGTCAGCAACCTTCTCGCGCTTTGTGAGGATGAAGTTCGCACGAACAGCCTCTGCATTGCGAGGAACACGCAAGAAGAACTGAGGACGATTATCACGAACAGGAATCTCATACTCAGCAGGAACCGAGATGGTAACAAAGTCAACCGACTTCATATCGCTCTTCATAGTGTAGACACCATTCACGTCGGTGAGTACACACTGCAAGCCATCGCTAATTACAGCACCCGAAACTGGCATTCCGTCGGTGCTGATTACACGACCGAAAATTGTCGAGCCATCCTTCAACGGCTTAACGAACTTCGCAACATCGTCGTAACGCTGACCTACAACGTCGCAATTCTTAACGACGCCTACGATATCCTTTGTGCGCGATGCTACGGCCGAGGTAATCTTGCCTGAGTGTCCGCAGTCGATAACGCGAGCCTTCACTACTGGCTTGCCCTTGTCAGCGCATCCCGAGCAGTAACCTACAACACCTGCAGCGACAGCGTGCTTGTGGGTAGACTTGTTCGAAACCGAGCCATAGTTCATACAGTCGCGAACTACTGCGCAGCGAGAAAGGCCCTTGCGCGACTGAATCACCGCACCGATACCACCGCACCAGCCAGTCTTCTCCTCGTTCTCGCTAGAGATTGCACCGTAGTTGGTACAGTTGCTAACGTATGCGTCAATCACAGTGTGAGCGAAGATACCACCAGCAGATGCTGTTGCAGCTACGTTAGTTGTAATCTTAGCGTAGTTGTTACAGTTCACGATGTTCATTCGCATATTTGGCTTCGCTACGATACCTGCAGCCATCGCCTCGTGCGCTCCCGAGATGGCAATCTGACCGAAGTTGTCGCAGCAGATGATATCGTTGTTTGCCCAACCGGTGATACCACCTACGCGGCAAGCAGGGTAAGTCTTAGGGGTTGTAACTGGAGTACCTACTGCAACCACATTACCGCGGTTTACGCAATACTTCACCGACACCTTCGATGCCTCACCTACGATACCACCGATGTTGTTGCTTGTATAGTCACCCATATAAGAAATGTTACCAGTGTTCTCGCAGCACGAGATTGTAGCACCGCTCAACGACTTACCATAGCAAGTACCAACCAAACCTCCGAGACGAAGGCTCATACCCTTGGCGTGCTGGGTAAAGTTGAAGCGCGACGAGTGGTTACCACCATTCTTACACTTGTGGATAACATTGAAGTTCATAGCAGCAATACCGCCGATGTAAATCTGCTTGGTTGCACCCTCGGCAGTGTGCTCGATTGTACCATAGTTCTCGCAGTTGATAATGTAACCGCGATTAATCTTGGTAATAAATGCAAACATCTGCACGTCGTCGTTGTATGCAGTCTTGGCTGTAAACTTACACGATGCATCGATCACGAGATTCTTGATAACACTCTCGGGAGCAACTCTTGTACAAAACGAGTTCTTTGTCTCCCAGTTGTAGAGTTTATGACCACAACCATCGAACACACCCTTGAATGTGTCAATTCCGGGGAATTTCTTACCCTTCTTCATATCGATATCGGCATCGAGGCACACCTCTCCTTTATCGTTGAGCCACATCGAAATGTCGGCCTCTTTGTTCATCGCCTTAGCAAAGGCGAGCAACTCCTTGTAGTTCGAAATCGCCTCGGCAGAAGCCGCCACAAATACGAACAAGGAGAGAATCAATGATAGAAATAACTTTCTCATATTGTTAGATTTTATTGGTTTTGATATCTACACTTTTTGTATTTTATACAAAATTAGAGAAAAATTTCCGAAAATCCTAAAATATAGGGGATAATCATAAATGGTGGTGAGATTTTTACACTAAACAAAAAAAGCGAGTCCTCAGCATACTTAACGTATGTGAGGAACTCGCTTATTGCGGTGCGGTGTAAAATTCACCGACCAGAACGATTATTTCGCGATGAACGCAGCGTAGTCATCAGCCGAAAGGAGAGCATCAACCTCCTCCGGAGCCGACATCTTAATCTTCACCATCCAACCCTCGCCATATGGATCTTTGTTAACGAGTGCAGGATCAGCATCGATTGCAGGGTTAACCTCTACAACCTCGCCCGAAACTGGGGTGAAGGCATCCGAAACGGTCTTTACCGCCTCGATAGTACCGAAGATATCGCCAGCAGCGAGAGTCTCGCCCTCGGTCTGGATATCAACAAATACGATATCGCCCAACTCGCTCTGTGCGAAATCGGTAATACCAACATAGGCGAACTCGCCCTCTACTCGACACCACTCGTGGTCGTTCGAATACTTCAATTCAGCAGGAATGTTTGACATAGTCTTTATAGTTTTTAAGTTGTTTGCTTACTGCAAATATAGTTAAAAAATTACAAATTCAATCTCTTTAAAGAGATAATCTTTTGTGTTGCCCTTATCATCCTCAAGGCGTAATGCGCCCGAAGGTGCCGTACCGAGGATTTTTGCGCGGAATTTTTCACCACTCGGCAGAGCGTAGGTATGATATTCGTTCTTTCGATAGAGCAAGGCATTATATCGGTCGTGCAATGCAAGTTGAGAGTTGAGAGTTGAGAGTTGAGAGTTTTTTGCTTCGCGCAGATACTCGTAGTTCTCCTGTAGATGCTTCAAGAAGCGTTGCAAAACCTCCTCCGCATCTAACTCTCGATCAAGGAGTTGCGCCATAGAAACTGGGTTTGGAATCGAAGGGTCAAACTCGCGCTGGTTGACGTTGATGCCTACGCCCACAATCGTGCGACGCAACGTTGCCGACGAGAGCGAATGCTCAATAAGTATGCCGACCAACTTCTTGTCGCCAACATAGATATCATTCGTCCACTTTATCTTCGCCTCGATGCCATACTCTGCAAGCATATCAACAAGCGACAACGCCACAACCTCCGACACCGAGAACTGCTCGGCAATAGGCACGAACGAAGGCTCAAGCACCACCGAGAAGGTCAAATTCTCACCCTTTCGGCTATGCCACAAATGTCCGCGTTGTCCGCGTCCTGCAGTCTGAAAATCGGCCCATACGACATCGCCCTCACGATATTTCTCGTCGCGAGCGTCATCGTTGGTCGAAGCGGTTATGTCGAGATGATATATCATATCAGCCTAAGAAAACTCCATTTTCGAGCAATACTTTGCGGAGGTGTGTAGGGTCTATATTGCGAGGTGTTGTCGCACCCTTAACGGCAAGAGCTGCAGCCACACCTGCGGCCTGCCCCATAGCCATACAAGGTGGCATAACGCGCACTGCACCTGCTGCATCCGAAGTTGCCGACAACGCGCGACCTGCAACAAGCAGATTCTCCACACCTTGCGGTACAAGTGTACGATATGGCACACCATACCAACGACCATTCTGCACAGTGATATACTCGGTTGAATTGTCGGACAAGCGACCGTGAACATCTACCGAATTGGATGCAACCAATATCGCATCGTCAGTGACTACGCCATTGAGAAGGTCCTCCACCTGAAGCACATACTCACCCAAGACGTGGCGCGACTCGCGTATTCCGAGGGTTGAACCCGTACACTTCAACGTTGCATTCTTGCAACCCGGAACATATTTGTGGAAGAAATCCATCACCATCTTCACCTGACGGCGACCTTCGATCTCACCACGGGTAAGATCCTCCGAATTTGTCGCATCAACACGCGCGATGCGTGTAGTGTTCACTGCCCACTCGTCATCGCGAACACCCTTATAGATATTCACCGAGCGACGCGCAATGTCCCATTCGCCATTCTCCACAGCCTTCAAGACGTGCCAATGAAGAGCACGATGGCTAACACCATCCTTCTTGTGGAAGGTATGCAACTTCGACTCTACATCACGCTCTACAAGGCGCGAATCTACATTATTTATATGGAAGAAGAGTGTTGATGGCTGTACTCTACCCGTTCTTGGATTGCCGAACTCAGTCGGCGCGCCGGCTCTCGCTGCGTAGTCGCCATCGCCCGTACAATCAATCACGACATCAGCCTTTACAGCCTCCAAGCCACCCTTGGTTAGAATCACCGCACCGACCGCCTTATCGTGCAAAATTACGGGTTTTACGAAGTTTGCGTGGAAGAGTACCTTCACCCCCGCCTCGGCACACATAGTGTCCAAGACGTACTTCATAGTCTCGGCATCGAATGGTGTCAAGTGGTCGTGTCCTGCAGTAATCCAAGCCGAATAACAGGTGGTGTGTCGTATTCCACTCGGGTGCAAAGCGCCACCTAGCGCCACCATTCTATCGACAATCTCCTCGAAAAGACCTTTGATAATCATCTGCTCACCCGTCGTATCGTAGCAGGTCATAAATGGGGCAACGACGCCGAGAGTTGCCATTCCACCCAAAGCGCCACCCTGCTCCACAATCATAACCTTAACGCCCTGACGCGCCGCTGCAATGGCAGCACAAACGCCTGCAGGGCCGCCTCCAAGCACCAAAACCTGGGTTTGATACGACTCCTTGATATCTGCCGCCTTGAGCGAAGAGGGAGTGAATGGGTCGGTACATCCGCCCAAAAAACTCATCGCCGCACCTCCAACGAGCAAACTACCTGCGGTTGACAAAAAGTCTCTTCTATCCATTATTATTGCAGTTTTAGATTATGCCTGTACTCCGAAGTCGCGCAATGCGTCATTCAAAGTCGTCTTCTTGTCGGTTGACTCCTTGCGCTTACCGATAATCAACGCACACGCAACATTGAACTCGCCTGCAGGGAACTTCTTAGGATATGTGCCTGGGATAACCACCGAGCGAGCAGGGACGTAGCCCTTGTAGGTCACAGGCTCGTCGCCAGTAACGTCGATAATGTGAGTTGACCCTGTGATTACGGTATTTGAGCCGATAACCGCCTCGCGACAAACGTGCGCACCCTCGACGATAATTGCACGTGAGCCGATGAAGCAGTTGTCCTCGATAATTACGGGAGCAGCCTGCACTGGCTCAAGAACGCCGCCGATGCCCACACCACCCGAGAGGTGTACATTCTTACCTATCTGCGCACACGAACCTACGGTAGCCCAAGTGTCGACCATAGTGCCAGAGTCGACATACGCACCAATATTTACATACGACGGCATCAGGACTGCACCAGGAGCGATATATGCTCCGTAGCGAGCCATTGCGTGAGGTACCACGCGCACTCCGAGCGCCTCGTAGTCGTGCTTGAGGTCGATTTTGTCGTACCACTCCAACTCGCCAGCACGCATTGTGCGCATCTTCTGGATTGGGAAGTACATAATAATCGCCTTCTTCACCCACTCGTTCACCTGCCACTCGCTATTCTCCAAGTCGATTGGCTCAGCGGTGCGAAGTTCGCCCTTATCCACCGCCTCTACAACGGCACGAATAACAGCCTTGACATCCTCCTGCTCGAGCATGGCGCGATTCTCCCACGCCTGCTCAACCACAGCCTTAAGTTCCGAATATTTGCTCATATAATCAATTTTTATCTTGTTTCTTTTCGCAAAGATAATAAAACAAGCGGAAAACCGAAAGCGTAAATCGGAAAACTTTCACACACCCTATATCCACATCTTCGCTCCTACACCCACTACCCTATCACTCATATTCCCCTCACATTCGCGGGTATGATTTTTAATACCTACAAAGAAGGAGCTGTTTTTCTGGTTGTCTGATGGGTATCGTTTTCGATACCCGTATTTGTCTGTGGTTTGTTTGAATCCCCACAATTTCCCATTATCCCCAGTATCGTGTATAAAGGGTATTAAGGGATATTAATGGTGATTAAAGGTGATTAAAGGTGATTAAAGGTTGTCAAAGTAGAAACTCTAATCCCCACTAACGACTCTAACGCCGCTAACACCCCTAATTTCACACTATAGCGGCAAAGTTATCGGAGTTAGTGCTTAACTTACGGCACGAGCCTCTTCAATCCAAGCCCGTTTGGCCTTTTTGCGAAGCAACATAAGCCCCCTTTACAGAACCGACGCCAAGCCGAGAGCAGAGGGTGCTTGCACACTAT
>JAZQWU010000014.1:0-1752 GCA_045632505.1 Alistipes sp.
GAGAGTCTGCCCGCAGTAACAATCAACTCCTTGGGTGAGCGTGGCAATGGCACTGCGGTCATCGGCACAAGCCCATATTCGGGACGTAATATGCTTAAGCAGGATGTCTTTATCATCAGCAATGACGTGACGTTATGGCGCGGTAATCACGAGATTACGTTCGGAACATCGAACGAAATATATCGTGCCGACAACCTCTATCTGGCTAATGCTCGCGGCTCCTACACCTACGCATCGTTGGATGATTTTCTTGCCGATAACGCCTCGAGATATCAGTATGGATACTTCGCAGATGGCAAGCGCAATCCTCCAATGACCACGGGACAGTTTGCCCTCTATGCGCAGGATGAGATACGACTTTCGCATCTTGGCAAATTCTCGTTTGGACTACGCGCCGATATTCCCGTAATGTTCGATAAAATTGGCATTAACGAGAGCTTCAACGAGAGCGAAATTGCAGCAAAGTATGACGTTCGAGTTGGCAATATTCCTCGCATTCAGATACTCCTATCGCCACGCGTAGGTATTGAGCTTAACCCATTGAAAAACCTCAAGTTACATGCAAGCGCAGGTGTATATACAGGCCGTATTCCATTCGTATGGCTTGCCAACTGCTACCAGAATAATGGTATGCGCTCGATGAGTGTTACGGTGAACAACTCGGCAGATACCCCAACGCCAGACTTTACGCTCAACCCAGAGGCTATTGGCAAGCAGAGCAACCCTTCGATTGATGTTGTGGAGAATGGCTTCCGCTATCCACAGGTCTTCCGCGTAGCATTGGGTGCGGAGTATCGTGTAGGTGGCTTTATTGCGAGCCTTGATGCCGACTACACCAAGGGCCTGAACAACGCAATTGTCGAGAATCTTATCGCCGAAGATAATGGCAAAAGATTGTTCGTAGGTGGAGCAGATAGCTCAACATCAGCGACTTACTACACCTCGAACACCAAGAACTACTCTGCTGTATATCGTCTTGGTAACACTAATAAGGGCTACTCGTGGTCGGCAACAGCGCGTGCCGAGTACCACTTCACTGGCACACTCGAGGGCCTCAACCTCACCGCAGCATACACCTACTCTCAGTCAAAGAGCATCAACGATGGTGTTTCGGCGCAGTCATCAACAAATTGGGGACGTACCTACGCTGCGAATAGCAACTCACCAGAGTTGAGTAGCTCGATTTATGAGTTTCCTCATAAGATTGTAGCATCTATCTCATACACACGCCGTTATGGTCTTTTTGGCACAAACGCAATGCTTCTCTACAATGGATATTCGGGCGACCACTACTCGCTCACGTACGCAAATAACAGAGATGTAAATGGCGACACCTCGAAGGGCAACTCACTGATTTACATCCCTATGGAGAGCGAGATGGAGTCAATGCTTTGGGCCGACGACACCTCGGCTGAGGCATTTAACAACTATATCAACGACGATAAGTACCTTAGCGCTAACCGTGGTAAGTTTGCCGAGCGCAACTCTCACTCATTGCCATTCGTACATCGCCTCGACCTACACGTTGCGCAGTCGTTCTACTTTGACAAGAAGAGTGACCGCCGCGTAGAGCTATCACTCGACATTCTCAACCTCTCGAACCTTATCTCTCGCTCGTGGGGCCTTGTACACCGCACCTCAAATTGGTCGTTGTCGCCTATCACAGTTACGGAGCTTAAGGAGGTGGATGGTGGTTACCGTCCTGTGTATAAGTTCACAGGTGCGGAGTATACGCTAAATGAAATATCTTCG
>JAZQWU010000015.1:0-1917 GCA_045632505.1 Alistipes sp.
TTCCCACGAATGAAAAAATAACAAATAACAAATAACCCTCTGTGAAAAGATTATTTATAGCCGTTTTATTGGCAACAACATCGCTATTTTTGGCGTGCGAGCCGGAGTATCCGTTTGGCGGTGACGACTCTAACGACGACAATACTGAGGAGCCTATCCCAGTACCAAAACCCGAACCAGAACCAGATCCAGAGCCAGAGCCTGCGGAGGTTATCGCAACTTTGACCTACTCGGAGTGTAGTTCGATTTTGGAGAAGTCGTATGGCAAACCAAAGAGCTACTCCAATGCCTATGGTACTTGGACTATATGCGTCTACGATAACTCGAATGCTATGCAGATAAATTCGGGCAAGGTGGCATATATCGGCACACCGAAGTTCGAGGGCGATATCAAGAAGATTACACTCCGCTTTTCGGAGAGCTACTCGAAGAGTATCTATCTCTGCTCGGAGTCGGGTACAGATAAGGTTGCAGGACAGTTTGAGTCGTTTAAGTGCGGTGGCACAGCGCAGGAGTACACTTTGACCTCTTCGGGGCATAAGTCGCTCTATATCCGCTCGGAGGCGTGCGCTCGTATCACAAGCATTACAATCGTTGCTGGCGGTGGCTCGGGCAATAGCGGTGGTGCTACACCTGATCCGAACCCAACCCCCGATCCAACTCCAGATCCCGATCCGACACCGGACCCAACACCTGGTACAAATCCAAGCACATATGCCTACGATTGGGCAGAGTTGCCAGTAATGGTCGATGCGAATAAGGATGGTCGCTTGGATAGCGATACCTCGCTCTACTATGCTCACCACCTCTGCGCAGGTAGCGAGAAGAATGCTCAGCGTAGCGGTACAGCACGCAACTTTACAGTATGCTATAGCGCAGAACACCACTGCCCACTGTGGGTGGCAGCTCCTCGCCATAGCTCGTACGAGAAGAAGAATACAGACCGTACCGACGCATACGGAAAAGACCCAAAGATTCCGAGCGATATTCAGTATAATAGCAAGAGTACGGGTGGTGGTTGCAACAAGGGCCATATGCTTGGCTCGGCAGAACGCTTGTGTTCAGCGGCAACCAACAAGCAGGTGTTCTACTACACCAATATTGCTCCGCAGTATAGCGACACCTTCAATACTGGTGGTGGCGCGTGGAATAACCTTGAGGACCATATCGATGGCCTCGTTTGTAGCGATACTTTATATGTGGTCGTAGGATGCTACTTCGATAGTTTCTCGAAGAATGGCGCGTCTGCTTCGCCAAAGACCATCTCGTTCGGTGGTCGTAGCGATGTATCGTGTCCAACAATGTTTTACTATGCGTTGTTGCGCACCAAGAAGGGTAGTACCGGAAAGCGAGTGCAGGATTGTGCAGCGAGTGAGTTGCAGTGCGCAGCTTTCACCATCTGCCATAAAATGGCAAAGGGTCACAAGCCTCAAGCAGCAGATATGATGTCTATTTCGGAGTTGGAGAAGTTGACTGGTATTACCTACTTCCCGAACGTGAAAAATGCGCCGAAGTCCACCTATTCGGCTGGAGATTGGTTATAGCGTGAGAGAAATAGATTAATTCATAACTAAAAAGAAAGTTGAGTATTGCTACTCAACTTTCTTTGTCTTTACAACCTTAACCTTTATGCTCTCGAAGGCTTTTGTAAGAGCCTCGATAGAGTTCTTTGCCTCGTCGAACTTTACGGTTACGGTCTTAGTCTTAACATCGGCCTGAACATCCTTAATGCCCTTCTCGTAAGGGATAGAGTTCATCACCTTCTGTACGCAGTGATGGCAATCCAAATCGGTTGTGAACACCACGGTTGCAATCTTCTTCTCTGCCTTAGGTGCTGCAACTACGCTACCTACCAAAAATGCCAGCAATGCCAACACTAATGCAATAATCGAAATAGTCTTTTTCATACTCTTTATA
>JAZQWU010000016.1:0-2769 GCA_045632505.1 Alistipes sp.
TATCACCGCAGCAAATACCACAGTCATTTGTGAATTTGCGTACTACAACAAGGATCGCACCGACTGCGCAGTGAATGTCGACCCATACTACAAGATGTACTATCCGCAGTATAACTCGGCTGCTACGGCTACACTCTCGCACTCGTCGGAAGCTACCGTATCGGGCGCTTCTGCCTGGTACTTCCTCGGCGACTCGAAGAATACACAGGCCGTAGGTAGTGGTGTTGTCGATGCAAATGGAGTGAAGGTCGATGGCAAGCAGATTAGCAGTGCCGAGAATAGCAGTGCCGGCTCTCGTGGTACTATCGACGCATCGTATGGTTGTGCTTGGACAGCATCGAAGTGGATTAATGGCTCTTCGTACCACTACTGGTTGGTAGAGTTCTCTACCGCTTCGGCTTTGGGCTCGCATCTCTCGATGCAGTTTGCCGCTTGCAACCTCGGAATTGGCGCACCTCGCTACTGGAATGTGGAGTGGTCGACCGACAAGTCGAAGTGGACAAAGGTTAGCGAGTATACTGTGCCCGATGTTGCACAGTGGAGCTACACCGCATATTGGCAGTTGTGCGGCTACAAGCACATAAACATTGAGTTGCCAGACGAGTTGTTCGGTCGGGAGAAGGTCTATATCCGACTTATCCCGAACTCGGGTCTTGCAGGCGAGACTATGAGCTACGATGGTGGCATTGCAGCCGACAAGTCGAGCGGCTTGGCTTACCTCACCATTCGTTACACAAAGTAGCAAGTAAAAACCACAAAAGAGAGACAAATTTGTTATGAAGAGATTTATTTTATCAGTTATAGCTGTGGCATCGGTTGTTCTTGCAACCGATGCACAGATTGTTGCCTCGTACGAGCGCCCATCGTCGAAGGAGTTGAAGGCGGCGGTTAAGACCGTACTCAAAAGTACCTCTTGCTGCGATGCAGACCAGACATCTCGCCTCGAGGCTATGAGTGTTATCCAGCGAGAGATGAACAACTTCAGCACCGAGGATTGGAAGAACTTCTACAACTGCTGGGATTGGGTGAAGGTTGCTGACTTGGAGTTGCAGGGAACCCTCTACTTCTATCGCCAAGCATTCAACAAGGTGCGCAACGAGATCAAGAAGACAAAGGTTGCTCCAGGCACCGTTGTCGTTTGGAATATCTACAATATGGGCTACATCGTGAAGACCCCGAAGCACACCTTCGGTATCGATATCGTGCATAAGCATATCGAGGAGATTGCCAAGGATTTGGAGTTTGTGTTGGTGACCCATAAGCACGGCGACCACTGCGACAAGCACGCCCAGAATCAGCTCGCTTTGGGCGAGTCGAAGATTATTGCTGGCTACAAGTTGGATAAGCCTGTTGTTTGGCAGGGTAAACTTCTCGATTGGGAGTATGTTGACGAGGTTGACCGCATCAAGATTGACGATATCACCATCAATTGCAAGCGTGTAGACCACAACAAGAACGAGTGGGGCAAGAAGTTTGTCACCACCTACGAGATCGACTGCGGTGCAGAGTCGGGCAATGTTGTGATTTTCCATACGGGCGATGCTCACAACTACGAGCAGCTCGAGGTGGAGAAGCGCCCTGACCTCTTTATCTTCCATACCGCCGTCGGTCTTAGCATTCAGAATGCAATCGACAAGATCAATCCACAGTATGCGGTATTCTCGCACGCTTGGGAGTTGGGTCACAGCGTAGTGAAGTGGCGTTGGACAATCGACGACTTGTTGAAGATTTCGGGCAAGATTACAGGCTTCGACAAGAAGCGCATCCTCTTGCCGGCGTGGGGCGAGAAGATTGTCTACACCAAGGCTAACCAGACCGCTTCGGGCAACTAATCGAACCGGGGTATGAGACTGAAGAGTATATTTTGCTCGTTGCTGTTGTTGTGCCTAGTGCAGCCACTCTGCGCTAAAGCGCCGAAGGATAAGACCAAGCCTGCGACAATCCGTTTTATGGATTTCAATATCGCCGACGGAATGTGGTGGGATCAGTTCAACAACTACGACCGCTTTGTGCAGTGGATGCAGGCGCAGAAGATTGATATCTTCGCCGTATGTGAGGCTGCAACGCATTGGGATAAGGAAAAAAAGAATGTGCCGAAGAACGACGATGCCCGCTACCTCCCTGGCAAATGGGGCGAGTTGGCAGCTCGTTGGGGACATAGCTATACGGCTCTCGGTGCCTATCAGGACAACTATCCTGTGGCGGTGACCTCTCGCTATCCTATCGAACTTGTGCAGCGCATTGGTGGCAAGAATATATCGCACGGAGCTATCCATGTCAAGATTCTTGGCGTGAACTATGTTGTGCTGCACCTCTGGCCTCAAGCTTGGCACAAGGATGACAAAACCCGCACCAAGGGTAGTGGCGGCGACAGATATCGCCTGGAGGAGATTCAGTACATTATGGATCAAACCATCCTCAACCCCAAGTATGCCAACGAGAAACATTGGGTGATGACGGGCGACTTCAACTCTCGTTCTCCGAAGGATAACGACTTCTACGCCGAGATTCACCGCAAGAAACCTCGTACATTCAACAACGATGTGCACAATGCGGTGCTTGAGGTCTACCCTCACGATGCTATCTTTGACAAGAATCCATCGGAGTTCCAATCTTCGACTCGAGGCAAGGCTCGCATCGACTATATCTACTGCACCAAGAAGCTCTATTCGGCAATCAAGAAGGCCTACACCATTCGTGACGACTTTGTCCGCACCTCGTCGGATCACTGTCCGCTGGTTATGGAGTTCAAATCGCCAAAGAGATAAC
>JAZQWU010000017.1:0-12061 GCA_045632505.1 Alistipes sp.
GAAAGGGCGATAATCGGCACATTCAACTCCTTGGCAATACCCTTCAACGAGCGCGAGATGAATGCCACCTCCTGCTCACGATTACCCTTGTCGCCAGCACCAGCCGCGGTCATCAGCTGCAAGTAGTCGACCATAATAATCTTCAAACCATTGTTCGCCTTCAAACGACGCACCTTCGAGCGGAACTCGAAGATTGACAACGCTGGAGTATCGTCGATATAGAGTGGTGCCAAGCCCAAAACCTTAGTATTAGTCTCGAGCGACTTCCACTCCGACGGGGTGAGTTTACCGCTACGGATGGTCTGTCCGCTAATACCAGTCTCGGCACACACCAGACGGGTCATCAGCTGAACAGAGGACATCTCCAACGAGAAGAATGCTACTGGAGCATCGTAGTCTACCGCCATATTTCGCGCCATTGTAAGGGTGAACGCAGTCTTACCCATCGCAGGACGTGCCGCGATGATGATGAGGTCAGATGGCTGCCAACCGAGCGTGATGTTATCCAAATCGGTAAAGCCTGTGCAGACACCGCTATAACGCGAGTCGTTCTCTGCCGCCTTCTCAATCTGGCGAATAGTAGCACGCAAGATGTCGCTCGCGGTCTGCACCGAACGCTTCACATAACCCTCGGTAATCTTCAACACCTCGCCTTCGGCAAAGCCGATGAGGTCGTTCACATCGATGGTACTATCGTACGACTGACGCTGAATCTCGGTCGAGGCACGAATCAACTCGCGCTGGATATGCTTCTGCGTGATGATACGCGAGTGGAACTCGATATTTGCCGCAGTACCCACGCGCTGGGTGAGTTGCGCCAAGTAGCTCGCACCGCCCACCTTCTTCAACTCGCGCTTCGACTTGAGTTGGTTGGTTACGGTGAAGAGGTCGATTGGTTGCTGCGCCAATGCCAACTCGTTCATCACGCGGAAGATCAAACGATGCTCCTCCTTGTAGAACGAAGCCTCGGTCAGATACTCCTGAACCTCGGTAATCTTATCCGACTCGAGCATCAATGCACCGAGCACCGCCTCCTCGAGTTCTACCGCCTGCGGTGGCACTGTACCCAAAACCTCGGGTGCCAACTCCGCAAATGCAGCACTATTCTTACTATTTTTGAAATCCTTTGCCATATATTTTTTGTTTCGTTTTTTTCGACCGATTATCTCACAAAAGTAAACCTTTTTTGCGACATCTCAAATACACACCTACGCGCGCGTGTTGAAAACTCTGTTTAAAACATCTGCGACACGCGCGAAATCGCCACCACGCATCGCTCCTGGTTGTTTATATCTTTTGAAAATTATTTGGCGTTCACTATTCGTCGTGACACCGCAAGGGTCGCCACACTTATGCGAACATCGCCCTCGCACGCCTTGATTATCGCTGTTGCGCACGAACTTATCGTCGCTCCCGTAGTCAGCACATCGTCTACAATCAGGATATGCCGTCCGCGCAATCTTTCTGCCCTACGCACCTCAAAGATTGACTCCACATTATCCCAGCGCTCAGCCGAGTGCGACTTAGATGTTTGGCTGTCGTTGTAGCGTCGTCGGCACACCGAGCGGAAATCACACTCAACGCCCATCCTACGCGCCACACCCAAAGCGAGTTGCTCCGACTGGTTGTAACCGCGTTTGAGTCGTCTGCGGAAGTGAAGCGGAATGGGAACAATCACATCCACATCGTCGAAAATGCCACTATCGCACAACTCCTCGCCGAGCCATTCGCCCATCTTCTGCGCAAAGAACCAACGACCATAGTACTTGAAGTTGTGAATTATATGTTGCCACTCCGTACCGCCCACAAACCAAAACATTGCCGTTGCCGACTCCACCGAAAACATATTTTCGAAGAGTAGTCGTACGGGATTGTCGCGTCGCTTTGCGAAGTCGGTCATCGGCATATTATAGCGACACGCCAGGCACATACTGCCCTCATTTTCAAGCAATACCCTGCCACACGCCATACAGGTGCGAGGCAGAATCAGCGATGCCACATCGCGCAGTACGCCCGAAACATCAGATAATATCAACATCGCAGATAATGGTTATGTTGCGGTAGCGACTCTCCTTTCTCAGTTTGGAAATCTCCTCGCGGAGAATCTTCCTTGCTCGCGCAAACGACGCCTCGACCTCAATCTTGAGCATCAACTCTACGCGGTGTTCGCCTCGCACTCTGTCGATAAGTGGCGAGACTGGACCCAGCACTCTGCGACCAAAGCGACCTCGCAACTGCTCACCGAGTTGCAACGAGGAGGCAACCAACAAATCCTTGTCGGCGGAGCGCATCGTAACCTTCACGATACGCACAAATGGCGGATAGCCAAAGCGTTTACGCTCAGCAAGCAGTTTACTTGCCACCTGACCATAATCGCCCACCATCTTGTAGACAGGATGTTGCGGTTCTGCCGTCTGGATTATCACCTTGCCTCGCTTGTCGCGTCGTCCCGAGCGGCCCGCCACCTGCATTATAAGTTGCCAAGCACGCTCCTCGGCACGAAAATCTGCCGCAGCGAGTAGGTTATCGCCATTGAGAATTCCAATTAGTGTCACCCCAGCGAAATCCAAACCTTTTGAGACAATCTGCGTTCCGACCAAGATATCCGCCTCGTGGCGCGCAAAAGCGCCGATAATGCGGTTATACGCCGCACCCGAAGTCGCCGTATCACCATCTAAGCGCAACACTCGCGCCTCCGGAAAGAGCTGTGCCACAGCCTCCTCCACGCGCTCCGTACCGAAGCCCATAGGTTTCAACTCGCTCGTCTTGCAGTTCGGGCAGAATCGTTGTATCGGCTCGAAGTAGCCACAGTAGTGGCAGACCATTCGCCCACGATTTTGGTGTGCCGAAAGTGTCACGTTGCAGTGCGGACATCGTGCCGAATACCCGCACGATGGGCACTCCATATATGGCGAGTATCCGCGTCGATTTTGGAAGAGAATAACCTGCTCGCCATTCTCCAAGCAGTCGGCTATACCATCCAGCAACTCCTTATTAAAGTGCAACTTACGTTCGTTGCGCTTGACATTGCGCACCGTATCCGAGATGACAATATCAGGCATCTCCACGCCTCCGTATCGCTGAGTAAGTTGCGCATAGGCGTACTTGCCTGAGAGGTAGTTTGCATAGCTCTCGAGCGAAGGTGTCGCGCTACCCAGCACGCACTTCGCCCCGTGCATCGAAGCGAGCATAATCGCCGCATCGCGACCATTGTAGCGAGGATTTGGTTCGGTCTGCTTGTATCTCGAATCGTGCTCCTCGTCGACCACCACCAAACCCAACTTTTTGTATGGCAAGAAGAGCGCAGAACGCGCTCCCACCACGAAACTGCCACTCTCAGAAGAGAGCATATCGGTATACAATCGGGTGCGTTGTTGTGGCGTTAGTTTCGAATGATAGACCGTAACACTCTCGCCAAAAAGCGCACGCATACGCTCCACGAGTTGTGTCGTAAGGGAGATTTCGGGAACGAGGAACAAGACATCCTCGCCACGCGAGAGTCGCTCCTCGATAAGGTGAGTGTAGATTTCGGTCTTACCCGAACTTGTAACGCCGTGCAATAGTGCCACACGCTTCTCGGACAACCCCTTTTGCAGTTCGTCGAGAGCCGTAGTCTGTGCCAGCGATAGTTTTGGTAACTGCGTCTTACTCCACTCGCAGTCCAACACATATTCTCGCTCGCCCATCTCGACCAAGCCCGCCTTGACGAGTGCCTTCAATGTCGCAGCATCCAACTCCACTGCGTGACGAGCCACCACTCCACCAGCCGCCTCAATCGCGCACAAAGCCTCGTATCGCTTTGGTGCTCGGCGCTCCATCTTTGCGCGCGTCTCCTCGTCGAAGTTCTCCTCGACAAGGCGCACAACAATCTCGCGCTTAGGCACATACGGCTCAAACTCCGCTTCGCATCGTGCCTTCGACTTGATAATCGACGGCAACGCTACGCGCATTACCTCGCCCACAGTACAGATGTAGTAGTCGGCAATCCACTCCCAAAAGCGCATCTGCAACTCCGAGAGGAGTGGTTTGTCGTACAACACCTTCAAGATAGGTTTTGCCTCGCCTCGTGCTGGTGGTGTATCGTGCAGTCGCCACACGATACCCGTATATACTGCATTTTTACCGAACTGCACTGCCACAGCATCACCCACACAAACCTCTACACCCTCGCCAACGGCAAAGGTGTAGGCAGGTTGCGCCAACGGCAACACTATGTCGGCAAAGCGACTCATAACCGATATATGCAGTTAAAATCTTTTACCAGAGGTTTGTCTTTACAGTCTTACGACCTGCAAGGCAGTTAGGGAAGTCGAGTTCTACGCCCTGAGGAATCTTAACGATAGTAGCGGTGCGTGGGTAGAATACCACATACTTATTCTTCTCGCCAAAGGTTGCCTCGAACTCAATATCAGAGATATTGGTAACCTCAATAGTACCCTTCTGCTCGTCGATAACTCGTACCTGCAACGACTTCTTCAACAACTGCTTGATAAGTTCTGCGTCGCCAGCCAACTTGTTACCAAAGAGAGCCAACATACGACCAGCAAACATCGCCTCGCGTACCGACTCGAGGGTGCGCTCCTTAGCAAACACCAAGGTCATAGGGCGAAGGCAACGGTTGTACTTGTTAGCAGTAAGAACGTGAATGTCGGTATTTGCCATCATCGGCAACTTGTAGGTGTCGAACCAATCCAAGACGCGTGGATACCACTCCGAGCTATTGAACAACTCCACTGCGTGGATACGGCCCTGCTCGATGAGTTTCTTGTGCATTGGGTAGAGAGTAGAGATCTTATCAGGCCATCCTGGGTGGTTCCAGATGATAAATGCGCCCTGAGCCTCAGCAGCCTCGAAGTCCTTCATCTCGGTAGCGCGGTTAGGGATGCGATTACCATCCTTGTCGCGCAACAACACGCCATTCTCGTCAACGAGGTAACGATTCTCGTCGAATACATTACAATCATTGAGGAAGAGTGCATTCATATGTCCGAAAGGCTTCTTACGGGTAATCTCGGCACTCTTAATCACCAATACACCCAACTTCTTACCCTCTGCAATAGCCAACTTGTTAGGCAAATTGTAATCCTTGAGGTGTACACCCTCGTTCTTGTGGACACCGATGTGTGGAGTCATTGCAATAACATCCAAACCATCGTACCACGCCTCTTGTACTCGAGCCTTAGGTGCAACACTACCATCGTCAAGGCTGGTGTGCATATGGAAGTCACCCTTCAAGGTCAAATAGCCGTCGATGTTAGGTATCGACAAAATCTTTCGCGAGCCAATGCCCAACTCGTGGCAATAGGTGCGGTCCTCATTATAAACGCGCGGTTGCTGCGCAAAAGCCAAAGTTGCAGTAGCAACCAAGCTCAACAAAGTAAAAATTATTTTCATTGTAGTTAGTTTTATAGTTTAGTTTATTAATGTGCAGCTAACCAATTTTCGCCTACGCCACACTCGGCAGTGAGAGGAATCGACAGTGCGGCTGCACCCTCCATCTCCTCGCGGACAATCTTCTCGACCTGCTCACGCTCCGAGCGCAACAAGTCGACAACGATTTCATCGTGCACCTGCATTGTGATACGCGAACGAATGCCCTCCGCCTTGAAGCGACGAGCAACGCCCACCATAGCCATCTTCATAATGTCGGCTGCCGTACCCTGAATAGGTGCATTAATGGCATTGCGCTCCGCCAACGCACGCGCATTAGCATTACGCGAATCGATATCGGCAAGGTAGCGACGACGACCAAAGAGTGTCTCGACATAGCCCTTCTCGCGTGCCGCAGCCACCACGTTATCCATATACTCCTTCACCTTCGGATAGGAGTCGAAGTAGCCATCAATAAGCACCTTCGCCTCCGCACGCGGAATGCGCAATCGCTGGCTCAAGCCGAATGCCGAGATGCCGTAGATAATACCGAAGTTTGCCGTCTTGGCACGACGACGTTCCTCGCTTGTCACCTCCTCAATCGACTTCTTGAAGATGCGTGCTGCCGTAGCGGCGTGAATATCCTTACCCTCGCGGAACGCCTCGCACAAGTTCTCATCGCCCGAGAGGTGCGCCATCAAACGAAGTTCCACCTGCGAGTAGTCCGCCGAGAGCAACTCGTGACGCTCGTCGCTCGGCACAAATGCCGCACGAATCGGGCGACCAACATCCTCGCGCACAGGGATATTCTGCAAGTTAGGATTTGCCGACGAGAGTCGTCCCGTAGCGGTAACTGCTTGGTTATATGAAGTATGGATATGTCCCGTAACTGGATTCACCAACTGTGGCAACGAGTCCACATAGGTCGAAAGCAACTTCTTCAATCCGCGATACTCCAAAATCAAATCGACCACCTTATGCTCGCCCGCAAACGACTGCAAATACTCCTCGTCGGTGCAGAACTGCTTGGTCTTGGTCATCTTCGGCTTGTCGGTGATGCGCATCTTGGCAAAGAGCAACTCTCCGAGTTGACGGCTCGAGTTGATATTTATTTCTGGCTCATTCGCCATCTCACGAATCTCCGCCTCGATAGCTGCGAGTTTCTGCGACAATACCGACGAGTAGTTGCGCAACGCATCGCTATCGACGCGAACGCCCTCCCACTCCATATCGGCGAGCACATCAATCATCGGTTCCTCAACCTCGTGGTAGAGTTTCAGTAATGAAGCCTCCTGCTCCAGCTGTGGTCGCAGTGCATCGTAGAGTTGCAGGGTTATATCGGCATCCTCGGCTGCATACTCAGCCACGCGCTCCACGCCCACCATATCCATAGTGAGCTGCTTTGCACCCTTGCCGATAAGGGTTTCGATAGAGATTGGCGAGTAGTTGAGATATCGCTCTGCCAAGGCATCCATTCCGTGACGCGACTCGGCATCGAGCAGATAGTGTACAAGCATCGTATCCCACTTCGCACCCTTTACCGCAATGCCCAAAGTTCGCAGGAAAAGAATATCGAACTTCATATTCTGTCCCACCTTCGCGATATTCTCGTTCTCGAAGATAGGTCGCAAAATCGAGGCATACTCCGCCTCAATCTCGTTGCGTGGTCGCACGTCGGCATTGTGTCCAAATGGCACATACCACGCCTCGTGCGCCTTTGTTGCGAGCGACATACCGACAATACGGTCGCCAAAAATATTAAATCCCGTAGTTTCGAGGTCGAAGCAGAAGTGCGACTGACCCGAAATCTCGGCTACAACCTCGCGCAAGGCGTCGGCTGTGAAGATTGTCGTATATTTGTGTGGCGTAGTTGCCGACGTAGCAAAAGCATTTGCGAAGAGGTCTGCTTGCGCCTCCTCAACAGGTTCTGCTACGATCTCGGTCGGAGTTGCTACGGGAGCAAACAAATCGCCAAAGAGCGAGCCTTGTCCCTCCATTGAAGCCTTCTTCTGCTGTGCCGACTTCGCACGCGCCATATTCGCAAGTTGCGTCTGTGGAGCCTGTTGCGGAACAGACAAATCCTCCGCCGGTGCAAGATTGTGCAAATCTGCCAAGAACACCTTCAAATCCAACTCGGTGTACAACGCACGCAGTTCGTCAATCTTAGGACAGCAAACGGTCAATGCCTCCTCGTCGAACTCAATCGGCACATCGAGGCGGATGGTTGTCAGCACCTTTGCCAAGCGCAACTGCTCCTCGTTGGCAAGGATATTCGCGCCCGTCTTACCGCCGATTTTGTCGGCATTAGCGATGATATTCTCGACCTCGCCATACGCCTGCACCATCTTGCTCGCGCCCTTCTCGCCTACGCCTGGCACGCCAGGGATATTATCCGACGAGTCGCCCCACAGAGCCAAGATGTCGCGCACGAGTTCTGGTCGGTCGATGCCGTACTTCGCTTTAATAGCCTCCTTGTCGATGATTTCGACCTCATCGCCCTTCTGCTTGTAGAGTTTACGGTTGTCGCCTACGAGCTGACCATAGTCCTTGTCGGGCGTGACCATAAATACCTCATAGCCCGCCTCGTCACCCTTCTTGGCGAGTGTTCCGATAACGTCGTCCGCCTCGTATCCTGGTACCTCCAACACCGGAATGCACATCGCCTCGACGATGCGCTTCACATACGGCACCGAGAGCAAAATATCCTCGGGCGTAGCAGGGCGATTAGCCTTGTACTCGGGGTATATTTCACGACGAAAGCATCCGCCCTTAGGGTCGAATGCCACACCGAGCAGGTCGGGTTTCTCGCGCTTCTGGATGTCACGCAAGAACTTGGTAAAACCATAAACAATCGAGGTGTTCATACCCGCTCGATTGCGCATAGGTCGCCCCATAAAGGCGTAATAGTATTTAAAAATCAATGCGTAAGCATCGACAAGGAAAAGGCGTTTCAAGTTAAAAGTCAAAAATTAAAAGTTAAAAGTTCCTATAATTGTCAACTGTCAATTATCAATTGTCAATTAAGAATTATCCGATAAATACCATTCAGCGTAAGAAGTGGCTGTTTCGTAGAGGCGTAACGAATACAACTCCACTCGCGACGGCAACGCCTTCTGCAAGCGAGCGGCAAAGTCGGCAAGCATATTCTCGCAGGTTGGCTGGTAGTCCACAATCACGATTTTGCTAAACTTCGCACCCAGTGCCGCCCTCAACTCCGCGTTTTGCTCCGAATCGCGCAACACGAAAGAGTGGTCGAGGCGGTCGACAATCTCGGCATTGACAATGCGCTTCAAGTCACCAAAGTCCATCACCATACCCAACTTCGGGTTGCCCTCCTCGCAGATAGGCTCGCCCTTGATGGTAACGAAAAGACGGTACGAGTGACCGTGAATCTCACGGCACAAGCCATCGTATCCGTCCAATGCGTGTGCCGACTCGAACGAAAACTCCTTGGTCAATCTAATTTTTGCCATACTCCTACTTATCCAAATAGTCGATATGTGGCTCGCGCGAGAACATCTCGTTGAGCGAAATGTAGGTCTGAGTCTGTGTCACACCCGGAATACGCAAAATATTGTCGAAGATGGTACGCATCAAATGCTCGTTATCCACGCAGTACAACTTAACCATCGCAGAGTACGATCCCGTAATAAAGTGGCACTCCACAACCTCAGGAATAAGTTTCATCTTCTCTGCCACCGAGATACTCATCATAGGGTCCTGGATGCTCAAGTTCACAAATGCGCAGACATCGAAGCCCAACATCTTAGGGCTAACAATCATACGCGAACCGAGGATAACACCCGTATCCTCCAACTTCTTTATACGCTGATGAATTGCCGCACCCGAGATTCCACAAGCACGCGCAATCTCCAAATAAGGCATTCGTGCATTCTTAACCAAGAACTTCAAAATCTTGCGATCAATCGAATCTAACATATCCTTGCTCATAAGCTTTTTTATTTTTTGCTATTGGCTATTAGCCTTTAGCCTTTGTTAAAAAATTAAATCACAGTGCGAAGCACACCTTTAATTGTCAATTGTCAACTATCAATTGTCAATTATTTGAGTACCCCCAACTGCTTACCTACTTCGGTGAACGCCTCTACACACTTCTCCAACTGTTCACGAGTGTGGCCCGCAGAGACCTGAACACGAATACGTGCCTGTCCCTTCGGCACAACTGGGTAGTAGAAACCCGTCACGAAGATACCCTTCTTCTGCAACTCGGCAGCAAAATCCTGCGAGAGTTTAGCATCGTAGAGCATCACGGCGCAGATTGCCGATACGGTAGGTTTGATGTCGAAACCTGCAGCAATCATCTTCTCGCGGAAGAACGCCACATTCTCAACCAAGCGGTCGTGGTGCTCGTTGCTCTCCTCGAGCATCTTGAACATCTCGATTCCAGCGCCTACAACTGCTGGTGGCAACGAGTTCGAGAAGAGATAAGGGCGCGAACGCTGACGGAGCATATCGATAATCTCCTTGCGACCAGTGGTGAAACCACCAATCGCGCCACCGAACGCCTTGCCGAGAGTACCAGTGAGGATATCTACCTCGCCACGCAAGTTATACAACTCGGTGATACCGCGACCAGTAGCACCCAACACACCTGCCGAGTGACACTCATCGACCATCACCAATGCGCGATACTGCTTTGCCAAGCGGCAAATCTCGTCGAGCGGAGCGGCATTACCATCCATCGAGAATACACCATCGGTCACGATGATGCGGAAGCGCTGAGCTTGAGCGCGCTTGAGACAATCCTCCAACTGCTCCATATCGGCATTAGCATAGCGATAACGCACCGCCTTACAAAGTCTAACTCCGTCGATAATCGAAGCGTGGTTCAACGAGTCCGAAATAATCGCATCCTGCTCAGTGAAGAGTGGCTCGAAGACGCCACCATTAGCATCGAAGCAAGCGGCGTAGAGGATGGTATCCTCGGTGCCAAAGTAGTCGGCGATAGCCTTTTCCAACGCCTTGTGGATATCCTGGCAACCGCAAATAAAGCGCACCGACGACATTCCGAAACCACGCTCGTCCATCGCCTTCTTTGCTGCCTCGATAAGGCGTGGGTTGTCGGACAAACCGAGATAGTTGTTAGCGCAGAAGTTAAGACACTCCTTCTCGGCCACCTCAATAGCCGAACGCTGCGGCGAACAGATTACTCGCTCGGTCTTATATAGACCGGCCTCCTTGATAGACTCCAACTCCTGTTGAAGATGTTGTTTGAAATCTCCGTACATATCTATTTAGTTTTAAGTTACTTACGCTTATATCAATATCGCAAAACGATAAGGTTTGCTTACAGATTGAAACATTACCCAACGCAAAGTTATAATTTTTACACCAAAAAACCGATTTTTCCGCCACTTTTTTACACCGCAACTTACGATTTTTTTCAGAAGCCGGTTCGTCATCATTCCATTTTTTATTATTATATTTGTAACGAACAAACCGCAAAGACAATGAAACGACTCGCGCTATATCTGCTCGCAATAGTCACCACTGTAACATTCGTCCAGGCGCAGGAGATTAAAAATCCTGTATGGTCGCCAAGTTGGCCTGACCCAACGGTCTGGCAAGGCGAAGACGGCAACTACTACTGCATCTGCACTGGCGCAAGAAAGACACTTGTAAGCAAAGACCTCTTCCATTGGGAGATTATCAATCGTTCCGTTATCGACAGCCAATCGCGGAGCGAGATGCGCCAAATAGCCAAGCACTTTTGGGCACCCGATGTGACGACCATAAACGGACAGCGACTGCTCTACATCACACTCTACAATAGCGCGAGCGATAGTAGTATTGGTGTATTGAAAGAGGTTTCGCCCAACCATTTTGAATTTCGCGGAGTAATCACCCGAAGCACCGAAACGGGCATTCGCGACACCATTGACCCCGAGGTGGTCGTAGACTCTAAAAAAGGCAGAGTGTGGCTTTTCTTCGGCAGTGTTGGCAAGATGCACCGCGTAGAACTCACGTCCGATGGACTCAGTGTCAAGAAAGGGGCAAAATATACCCACGTAGCAGGATTGACCGACAAGGAGAATCGTTCGCGTGCGCGAGTTTTCGAGGGGTGTTATCTTCACTATCGCGACGGATATTGGTATATGTTCGTAAGTGCTGGCTGGTACAAGGACCACACCTACAAGCTTATGGTAGGTCGCAGTCGACGATTAACCGGCGTATTCCGCGACCGCAACGGCAACCCTATGCGCGAAGGCTATGCTACGCACGTCATAACGAGCGAGAAGGGCGATTTCTTCTATGGTCCAGGCCATTGTGGCGAGATATTTACAAAGGATGGTCGCGACTATATCTTCTACCACTGTCACAACCGAGGAGTCAAAAATCACCTTCGCCCACTTATGCTCCAAGAGATAAAGTGGGATTCATTCGGTTGGCCATACGTCGAAGGTGGAAAACCACAATAAAAAATCGCAATATGAACATTTGTAAAATAGCTATTTCGTTGGTGGCAGTGGTGCTCTTGGCGAGTTGCGCCACCACAAACCTCTCCATTGATTGGAAAGAGGAGTCTGCCCACCTTGTTACTCGTGGAGGTTATGCCCGCATAAAGGCGATTGACAACCACCACGCTATGGTATATGGTGCGGGGGGCGCAGTGTGGATTCGCCATAGCTACGACAAGTGTGATAGTTGGAGTGAGCCTACCGAGGTGGCA
>JAZQWU010000018.1:0-3547 GCA_045632505.1 Alistipes sp.
GTTATTAAATATTAAGTTATGACAGCTGATTCTTTATCTCATTGCTTACCAATGCGACAAAATCGTCAACCGGCATAGAACCTGCATCGATTCCGCCCTGTCTTCTGACAGAAACCGTACCTTCAGTCATTTCCTTCTCACCTACAATCACAAGGAAAGGAATCCTCTTGAGCTCACTCTCACGGATTCTCTTGCCTAATGTCTCGTTTCTATCATCTACGGCGGCGCGAATATCGGAATTATTCAGCAAATCACAAACTTTTTTTGCATATTCCTCGTATTTTTCGCTGACTGGCACGATGTTAACCTGATCCGGAGTCAGCCAGAGAGGAAGTCTTCCTCCTGTATGCTCAAGAAGCACAGCAACGAATCTTTCAAGGGATCCGAACGGCGCACGGTGAATCATAATTGGGCGGTGGAGCTTGTCGTCAGCACCTTTGTAGGTCAAGTCGAAACGCTCAGGGAGGTTGTAGTCGACCTGAATGGTACCCAACTGCCAGCTACGACCGAGGGCATCCTTCACCATAAAGTCGAGCTTAGGGCCGTAGAATGCAGCCTCGCCATACTCAACTACAGCGTTCATACCCTTATCCTTACAAGCCTGGATAATCGCAGCCTCTGCCTTCTCCCAGTTCTCGTCCGAGCCGATATACTTGGTCTTATTGTTAGGGTCGCGCAACGAAATCTGTGCGGTGTAGTTCTCGAACTTCAAGGTCTTGAAGATGTAGAGAACGATATCCATTACCTTCTCGAACTCCTCCAAGAGCTGGTCTGGACGAACGAAGAGGTGAGCATCATCCTGAGTGAAGGCGCGTACACGAGTCAAACCGTGCAACTCGCCCGACTGCTCGTAGCGACATACTGTACCAAACTCTGCCAAACGAACTGGGAGGTCCTTGTATGAGTGTGGCTTGCTACGATAAATCTCGCAGTGGTGAGGGCAGTTCATCGGCTTGAGCAAGTACTCCTCACCCTCGATTGGAGTGTGGATTGGCTGGAACGAATCCTTACCATACTTAGCGTAGTGACCCGAAGTAACATACAAATCCTTATTTCCGATTGGAGGAGTGATTACTGGCTGGTAGCCATACTGCTTCTGAATCTTACGCAAGAAGCGCTCCAAACGGTCACGCAACTCTGCGCCCTTTGGCAACCAGAGTGGCAAACCCTGACCTACGCGCTGTGAGAAGGTGAAGAGTTCCAACTCCTTACCGAGCTTACGGTGGTCACGCTTCTTAGCCTCCTCGAGCATTGCGAGGTACTCGTCGAGCATCGACTTCTTAGGGAATGAGATACCGTAGATACGGGTGAGCATCTTATTTTTCTCGTCGCCACGCCAGTAAGCACCAGCAACGGCGGGGAGCTTTATAGCCTTGATGTGACCTGTGTGCGGGATGTGTGGACCGCGGCAGAGGTCGGTGAATGTACCATTTGTGTAGAACGAGATTGTACCATCCTCCAAGTCCGAGATAAGTTCGCACTTGTACTGGTCGCCCTTCTCGGTAAATGTAGCGAGAGCCTCAGCCTTCGACACCTCGGTGCGAACGAGCTCCTCCTTACCGCGAGCCAACTCGGTCATCTTAGCCTCAATCTTCGCGAGGTCGCTCTCGAGGATTGGAGTTGGCGAATCTACGTCGTAGTAGAAGCCCTGCTCGATAGCTGGACCGATACCGAACTTAATACCAGGATACAACGCCTGCAACGCCTCAGCGAGGAGGTGCGACGAAGTGTGCCAGAAGGCGTGCTTACCCTCAGCATCATCCCACTTGAAGAACTTGATAGTGCAATCCTGCACCAATGCGTGCGACATATCAACGGTCGCACCATCTACCGAGGCTGCAAGACAGTCCGCAGCTAAACGAGGGCTGATGCTCTCTGCCACCTGGTAGGCTGTTACCCCCTGCTCGAACTCACGAACCGAGCCATCGGGAAACGAAACTTTAATCATACTGTTTTTAATAAGTTTTTAATTGTTTATGTTTCGCGCCTTCACAGCTCCACAATCACGAGACGGATTACTGCTCAGTTGCGCTTGTTTTTCTTATTTTATTAGGGTCGTTAGAGACGTTAGAGTCGTTAGGGGTTTTAGAGAAAATGAAAATCTCTCAACTCTCAACTAAAAAATCCTCTCTACTCTCTCCTATCTTCATTCTTGGCTTTGCGCTCTTCAGCCTCCTGCAAATCACGCATCGAAACATCTCGTCCCTTCTCGCGTTCAAAGTGCTCGAGTGGGTTGCGACTCCAGTACTTGTAGTCGCTACGACGACGAACGATGTCCAAAGCCTCATAAATCGCATTGCGCATCGACTGCGCATCTGCCAAATCCTTGCCTGCGATATCGAATGCAGTGCCGTGATCCGGCGAGGTGCGAACCACATCCAAACCTGCGGTAAAGTTCACTCCCTCTGGCGAAAGAGCCTTGAATGGGGTGAGTCCCTGGTCGTGATACATCGCAAGGATAGCATCATACTTCTTGTAGCCACCACCAGCGAACAAACCGTCCGCAGCCAAAGGTCCGAATGCTAACACGCCCTGGTTTGCCGCCTCGAGAATCGCTGGAAGGATGATATTCTCCTCCTCCGATCCGAGCAAACCGCCATCACCCGCGTGAGGGTTGAGCGACAACACCGCAATGCGAGGCTCAACAATACCGAAGTCCTGCTTCAAGGTTTGGCGCAACGCCACCAACGATGCTGTAATCTTCTCCGCCGAGAGCGACTCCGCAACCTTATCCACTGGTATATGAACGGTCTGCAACGCCACACGCAAAATCTCGCTACACATAATCATCATCGGCTCGCCCTCCGCCTTCGAAGCGAAGTACTCGGTGTGACCTGTGAATCCAAAGCCAACCTTCTGCATCGACTCCTTGTTGATTGGAGCAGTCACTACCGCTGCCAAATCGCCAGCCACGAGGTCTGCACTCGCCTTCTCGAGGGCATCGAGAGCCTGCTTTGCAGACTCCTCGGTTGCGCGACCTGGCTCAACGCGAGTATCCCTTGCACCACATTCAACGAGGTTGATTCTACCCTTGCGAGCCTCTGCTGCCGAAGCGCAGATATGGAACTGCAAAGGCTCCACCTCTGCCAAACCCTTAGCGTAGAACTCTGCTATATGTTTAGCACCGTAAACCACAGGGGTGAACAACTCCACAATCGACGGATGCGACAATGCTTTAATTATCACCTCCCAGCCAATACCATTTGTGTCGCCATGTGTAATGCCTATTTTGTGCTTATATTCTGACATAAATACTTTATTTCAAATCCTTTAAGGCTACAAAGTTATAAATTTTCTCGATAATTTATAATTATCGTGCCACTTTTTCGCAAAAATTTGCACATTTTCAGCAAGTTTTTGTATATCTTTATAGTAACAAAATCACAAAATATAACTAATATTATGAAAAAAGCACTTCTCATTCTTGTCTTCACGATGTTCACATCGGTCGTATTTGCATCGGACTCTACCCCTGCATTATGCCCCGAGCCGCAGAAATACACCATCTCGCAGACGGAGTATGTTCCGTTCGAGGCTGTATCGATTG
>JAZQWU010000019.1:0-1949 GCA_045632505.1 Alistipes sp.
CTCGGCAAGGAGATTTGCCAGGTGTTAAATCGCGCAAATACCGAGCAGGCGGGTCGTGCAGGCGAACTTGCACCACTCGGACAAAAGCAGTGGCGCGAGATTGGTCGTCGCACCTACGACAACTTCAAGAACGTATTCGACAAGGGTGCTATCGAGGGTAAGTCGAGCGTATGGATGCGATGCGTCATCTCGATGTTCTCCTTCGTCGACGGATTGAAGGAGAAGAACTCTAAAATACCTGTTGACATCGAGGCACGTCAGGAGTATCTGAAAATTGTACGCCCAATGGCAAACTACCCTGGTTTGCCCGACGAAATCCAGGATATTTGGGACAACTACTGCAAGCAACACGACAAGGTGTGGAGAAACGAGTTCGTCTCGTCCATCAAGTACGAGGATATGAAGGGAATGTTGTCGAAGGTGACAACCGCACCCGAGCGACTCGTGTCGGAGTGTGGCGCACGTCACTTGGCGCAGGTATTCTTCAACACCCACCACTTGTTGCTCTTCGCGCAGAACTTCGAGGTGTGCGATGTAGATATTCTCACACGCACCTACACTCTCGATGAGCAGTACCTCTGCTACCTCATCAAGAGCATCAATTGGTTGCATTGGACTGGTGCTTGGGGCAACCCTCGTGTTGAGGCGTATTGCTCTTATTTCCACCCATTTATCGATGATCTCTTCGGCAACATCGAGAGTGCTATCGAGGGCAAGAATCCATATGTTGCAAACCTCCGATTCACACACGATTCGTACATTATGCCTCTGCTCACCGTACTCGGCTACAAGGATAGCGCATTGCAGTACTATGGAGAGGGCGTAGCAGCGTGGGAGAAGGGTGCAACATCGGCTGCGCTCAGTCCATTAGTACCTATGGCGGCAAACTTGCAGATTGTACTCTACCGCAACAAGAAGGGCGAGGTGTTGGTGCGCTCGTTGCTCAACGAGAACGATATCTTTCTGCCAATTGAGTGCGAGACTGCTCCATTCTACAAGTGGGAGGATATGCGTAACGTAACCCTCAACAACCTTGCGAGATTGAAGGTCGCTCGCGAGAACTATCTCAGCCAAATCAAGAACAAATAACTTAAAAATATGAAACGCATTTTATCTTTCATCTCATTTGTTGCTCTCACCCTTTCGGTGGTGGCGCAGACTCCTGAGGCGGTGCTTGAGAGCATTCGCCAGTACCCAAACCTCGGAGGCACAGTACACTCAACATACCCATCTGTACCACTCACCAAGTTGGCAGAGACACCCGAGGGCTTCGAGCCGTTCTACTTCTCGTTGGTGGGTCGTCACGGCTCGCGCTACGAGCAGAACGACTCTCGCTTCAAGAAGGTTTGCACCGCATTCAACAAAGCAGATAGCC
Organism: Alistipes sp.; assembly: GCA_045632505.1. Lineage (GTDB taxonomy): Bacteria > Bacteroidota > Bacteroidia > Bacteroidales > Rikenellaceae > Alistipes. The sequence continues at coordinate 1,376 of JAZQWU010000019.1, forward strand.
TTGGCATCCTCACCGCCGAGGGTAAGGCGTTGCGCAAGCGTTTGAACATCATCTGGGAGGCGCAGAAGGGCAATGACGGCGAGTTGACCGCATTGGGCGAGAGACAGTGGAACGAGATTGGCCGTCGTGCCTACGAGCGTTTCAAGCCCATATTCGAGGGTGGCTCTATCGAGGGTAAATCGAGTACAAGTTTGCGTTGCGTGCTCTCGATGGCGGCATTCAACGATGGCGTAAAGGGCTGTTCGCCAACCACTCGCGTGACACAGCAGGCCCGCAAGTCTGAGTTGTGGATTGTGCGACCACACCACGACGACGATAGAATATCGAAGCAGGCGAAGGCCATACTCAAAGAGTATGACAAAGAGGGCGAGTGGAACAAAGTGCGCAAGGATTGGGATCGCACGCATAAGGCAAACGACTTTATGTCGAAGGTGGTGACCGACGAGTCGTGCTTCTTGAAGGAGTGCGGAGCAAAGTATAGCGGCCGTATCGCTCGCTACGCCTACGCAACACTGCTCTTTGGCGAGAACTTCGAGCTGGGCGACCGCGAGATGCTCTGCCGATTGTTCACTCC
>JAZQWU010000020.1:0-3269 GCA_045632505.1 Alistipes sp.
CGAGATGTACTGCGTAGGTTTGAATTTGGGTATTATAGGCTCGTATGGCACGAGTGGACCAGGTACCGGTGCATTCGGCAAGAGTTATAACTTATATAAGTACAAACTCAAGAATAAGGATGCGAAGGTGATGGTGAAGGCGACTGACCGCTTTGGTAATGTCTATACCGAAACGAAAATTACGGATGGTACGGACTACTCTATAACCTACGGTAACTAATAGTATAAAAGACTGCCAGCACAATAATAGCTGACGGTCTTTTATTGAGTTGGGATAGTTGAAAGTTTTTTTGTCGCTCCAGCCTTCTCTCTCCATTAAAAAGCTAATCGTCAATGGCTATAGCTAATAGTATTTAACAAACTTAAACAATATAATGAGCAGTCGTTCCTCGAACTTTGAGTTATTGCGCCTTGTGGCTATGATGTTGGTGATGTTGGTGCACGCTAACTATCTCTCGCTTGGTAGTGTGACACAAGCAGAATTGCAGGCTACGCCCTTTAGTGGCTTTGTGCGTATTTTGTGTGAACAACTCTGCATAGTGAGTGTTAATCTTTTCATCCTCATCTCGGGGTGGTTCGGACTCAGACCAACCATTAAGAAGTTAGCATCTTTGTTATTTCAAATCTTATTTATAGGTCTTGCTACGGTTGAGATGTGTCGCCTATCGGGTGTAGAGGTACCCGTGAAAGCATTTAATGATTTGCTCTACTTCGGTGCAAGTTATTGGTTTGTACCTTCTTATCTTATATTATTCTGTCTTGCTCCCGTACTAAACGCCTACTGCGAAAAGGTTTCAAAACGCGATTTCGCGCTATTGTTGTGTGGCTACTTTGCATTAGAGATGTTGTTCGGCTGGCTAACATACGACTATGGTAATTATGCGCGAGGTTACTCGGCATTATCTTTCATAGGCCTCTATTTGCTGGCGCAGTATGTTCGTCGTTATGGAGAGCGATTTCGCGCGCTGAAGTGGTGGCAATGTGTGTTGTTGTACCTTCTCTTTACGGCTATACCAACACTGATATCACTCTTTGGCATCTATACCAAAGGTAAGGAACTCGGTGCAACGATGTATAGCTCGTTGTTCGTAGTGGGAGCCTCTCTGTCGTTATTTCTGTTATTTGATAAATTTAATTTCAAGAGTGGCGTAGTGAATTGGCTTGCCTCCTCCGCCTTTGCAATCTACCTCGTACATCAAGCGCCTGGTGCATTTAATCTGTATCAAGAGTTGTTCAGCACTGCCTACAACTCGATGCACGGAGCGTGGTTTGTTTGTTTTGCGCTCGGTGCAGTGGTTGTTATAGGCTTGATGTCGATACTGTTGGATAAGGTGCGCTTGCTACTCTGGACTGCAGTGGTGAAGGTAAGTGAGAAGATAGTTCATCGTTAAAAGTTATTTCTAATAACTCAACTCTCAACTCTCAGACCATTTAATAATACTCGTAAAAAACAGTAAAAACAGTTAGGCGAAAAGTTGCTTTTTTGCCCACTTTTTACTATCTTTGCGCCCAAGAAAAATTAGAGAAATTATATAATAGGTTAAGTTATGGATATTTACGCAGGATTTAAGAGCGGTCTGTGGCAGTCGAATATCGACGTTACCGATTTCGTGCAGACCAACATTACTCCGTACTATGGCGATGCCTCGTTCTTGGCAGGCCCATCGGAGCGTACAAAGAAAGTTTGGAATAAGTGTCTCGAGGCACTCGAAGAGGAGCGCGCTAATGGTGGCGTTCGCTCGCTCGATAATAAGACAGTATCGACTATCACATCGCATACAGCTGGTTATATTGACCAGGAGAACGAGCTTATCGTAGGTCTCCAGACCGACGAGTTGCTCAAGCGTGCAATCAAGCCTTTCGGTGGTATCAACGTAGTAGCTCGTGCTTGCAAGGAGCAGGGCGTAGATGTTGACGAGAAGGTGAAGGATATCTTCACTCACTACCGCAAGACTCACAACGATGGTGTATTCGATGTATATACCGAGGAGATTCGTTCGTTCCGTTCGTTGGGCTTCCTTACTGGTCTGCCTGATAACTACGCACGTGGTCGTATCATCGGTGACTACCGCCGTGTGGCTCTCTATGGTGTAAACCGCCTTATCGAAGCAAAGAAGGCCGATATGAAGGCACTCTGCTCGCCTATGACAGATGCTACAATCCGTCTTCGAGAGGAGATTGCTGACCAGATTAAGGCATTGAAGGATATCATCGTTATGGGTGAGTACTACGGCTTGGATTTGAGCCGTCCAGCTACTTCAGCCCAGGAGGCTGTGCAGTGGGTTTATATGGCTTACCTCGCAGCAGTTAAGGAGCAGGATGGTGCTGCTATGTCGCTCGGTAACGTTTCGTCGTTCCTTGATATCTACATTCAGTACGACCTCGATAAGGGTAACATCACTGAGGAGTTTGCACAGGAGTTGATTGACCAGTTCGTAATCAAGTTGCGTATGGTTCGCCACCTCCGTATGCAGTCGTACAACGACATCTTCGCAGGTGACCCAACTTGGATTACCGAGGCTATCGGTGGTCGCTTCAACGATGGTCGCACCAAGGTTACTAAGACCTCGTTCCGTTTCTTGCAGACTCTTTACAACCTCGGTCCTTCGCCAGAGCCAAATATGACTGTGCTTTGGAGCCCAGAGTTGCCAGAGGGATTCAAGGAGTTCTGTGCAAAGGTTTCGATCGACACTTCGTCTATTCAGTACGAGAACGATGACTTGATGCGTGAGGTACGCTTCTGCGACGACTACGGTATCGCTTGCTGCGTATCGTACCAGGCCATTGGTAAGCAGATTCAGTTCTTCGGTGCGCGTTGCAACCTTGCTAAGGCGTTGTTGCTCGCTATCAACGGCGGTCGTTGCGAGATTACAGGTACCCAGATGGTTAAGGGCATCCCTACTTTGATGGGCGACTTGCTCAACTACGAGGAGGTTCTCTCGAACTACAAGAAGGTATTGGCTGAGATTGCTCGCGTTTACAACGACGCGATGAATATCATCCACTATATGCACGACAAGTATTACTACGAGAAGGCGCAGATGGCATTCATCGATACAAACCCTCGTATCAACCTCGCTTACGGTGTTGCAGGTTTGTCTATCGCTCTCGACTCGTTGTCGGCAATCAAGTATGGTAAGGTTTCAGTTAAGCGCAATGAGTTGGGCTTGACCGAGTCGTTCGAGATTGAGAAGGACTTCCCAATGTTCGGTAACAACGATGACCGTGTTGACCACCTCGGCGTTGACCTCGTTTACTTCTTCAATGAG
>JAZQWU010000021.1:0-4063 GCA_045632505.1 Alistipes sp.
AACTACGGCTGCAGCATCCTGCAAACCATTTACTGCCTCGTAGTGTGCAGTGTAGGTGCGGCTACGGCCAAGCACATCGAGTCCACTCAAAAAACGAATACCGGCCCAAGCCGCAAGCAGTATTACAACTGCATAAATTCCGATTTTTACCTCTTTTCTCATATTACTAACGTTTTTGATATTTTTCTGTTCTCCAATCCTTTATAACTCCGCTCCAATTCAAACCGAAAGCAAAGTCATAGACGTTGCCGTCGGCATCCTTGTAGCACTCTAAGTCGAATGCGACATCCTCCTTATTCTTCTCTACGGTGCGCATATCCTTTGGCATCTGCATTGGCAACAAACCCGAAGGCTCGGCATTGCCCTTTATCAACTCCACATATGCCTGATTCTGCACCTCGTAGCCCAACAAAATGGCGTCGGCATAAGGCTCAATCTCTGCGAAAACCAAAGGTCGTCTTGCACGCACGATAACGATGACTGGGCGGTTGCCCATCAACTTCTTGGCGCGAATGACTGCCTCCATCTCGTACTTGTTGTCGGTGGTTGCCCACTTATTCTTGTAGGTACGGTTTGTGAAATTCTCGAAAGTATCACCTCCGGCAATACTCTTCGAGCGTGCGTGAGTAGCTTTGTAGTCGCCATACTGCAACGAGATAGGCACATAACCATTGCCACCAGCCTCCAAGTCGGCATTCGAGTGACCACGACCTACGGTAGGACCATCGATGAATACAACTGCGCAGTCAGCCTCTTCTGGTTTCTCAACTATGTTGAGGTGCTTGCGAAGCATATTGATGCTTACGCCATAACCCACCTTTGTCTTACCCTTCTTCACGTCGATCCACCAATCAACCTGCGGTGTGAACTCGCGCTTCTCGATATAGACCTTTGTCTCAGCTGAAAGTGGAAGAGCCTTGTTGTGATTCTTGAGCATCACAATCGACTTTAACTGAACGTCGTAGCCCGCCTGCATAAACTCTGGGCAACCGACAATCTGCTGACTCTTGTGTGGCTCGAGGTATGGATTCTCAAACAATCCCACGCGGAAGAAGTTGAGCAAAAGACGCACTGCCGACTCCTCGAATCGCTCACGAATTGCCTTCTCGCCAAGGCGCTCCGCGCCAAGCGCGTACGCTTTCTTGATATTCTCGGTTGAGTTTACGCCACCAAATTGGTCAACGCCGAGTATCAAAGCACGATAGAAAATCTCTTCTACGGGCAGACTCTCCATACCATATGGTTTACCATTCGAGTAACGGTGGTCAACATACTTCTCTGCTACACGCCAATCGGTGCAGATTACACCCTTGTAACCATACTTTCCGCGCAACAAATCCTTAATCATATACTCGCTCAACGCATTTCCTACATTCGCACCCGATGGGTCTTGACCATAGGAGATGGTGTAGTATGGCATAATTGCTGTAACCTGCGTAGTTCCCTCCTCGAGTGCGAATGCACCTTTGGTGAAAGGTATGAGGTGCTCCTCGAAGTTGTTGCCTGGATATACCGCATACTTTCCGATGCCGAAGTGGGCATCACGTCCAGCCTCACCCGTAGCACCGCCTGGCCAGTGCTTCGCCATTGCGTTTACGCTCTCGCGTCCCCACGCACCTTCGATGCACGCCTCGCCCTTTGAGGTTTGGAATCCGTCAGCATAGGCGCGTACACAATCAGCCACCAAGCCCGAATGCTCGCCATAGCCCATATACAATCGTCGCCAGCGAGGCTCTGTAGAGAGGTCGCTCTGTGGCGAGAGTGCCGTAGTGATACCGAGTGCGCGATACTCCTGCGATGCAATATCGGCAAAACGACGCACAGTTGCAGGGTCGAACGTTGCCGCCATACCGAGTGCCGAAGGCCACGCCGACTGCGAGCCTCCTCCAGCATCGAACTCATCGCCCGACTTTGATCCGCGATGGCGAGGGTCTGACGAGTTGTTTGCTGGTATGCCGTGTCCGATGCTCTCGCACAACGCCTGGAGATTGTTGTTCCAAGTCGCTGCGGTGTAGGCGTTCTGCACCTTGGTGATAAGGATATGGCGCACATTATCTTCGCCAACAAACTTGAGCTGCTCATCGGTCAATGCCGATGGTGCAATGCCGCGTGTCTGCTTGAAGTCAAGACCATTGTAGCGTCCTTGCTTCGTAGGCTCAGGGCTTGTTGTGTTGCCTGGGATAGTCTGGTGGGCGCTATAGAGCATAAGTCCAGCAATCTCGTCCAACGAGAGCTGTGATGCCAAATCCTTGGCACGCTCCGTTGTCGAAAGTCGCCAATCCTCATACTTGTCGAGTTTGCCATTGCGGTTGAGGTCTTTGAAAGCAAAGCCGTCTACGGTCAAAATCTTAATGCCCGAATTCTGACTATATCCGAGTGTGCGACCGCCATCCTGAGCAATCTCGATGTATGAACCCTTATCCTTCTTGTGCCACTTCGCTTGAGCCGATGCGGTGAGCGCACCAACTACGAACAACGTGGCAAACAATAGGCGCTTCATATCCTTTATATTATATAGTTAAAATTTTTACTTCTTCTTTGGTGCGTACTTCTCCACGCGCCAGTCGTTGATAACGCCGCTCCAGTTCAAACCGTAAGCGTAGTCGTAGACGTTGCCGTCGGCATCCTTGTAGCACTTCATATCGAATGGAAGGTCCTCCTTCTGCTCCTCTACGGCACGCATATCCTTTGGCATCTGCACTGGGAGCAAACCCTGAGGCTCTGCCTTACCAGCGATAATCTCCATAAATGCCTGATTCTGAATCTCGAAGCCGATGAGGAGGGCATCTGCCGCCTTCTCAATCTCGTGGAAGCACATTGGTCGCTGCGCCGATACAGCCACGATAACAGGCTTGTCGCCCATCGCCTTGCGAGTTGCGAGTACGGTCTCCATCTCAACGGCATTGCTAACGGTTGAGGTCTTACCACGATATGTGCGGTTTGTGAAATTCTCCTTAGGGTCACCACCTGCGATACTCTCCTTGCGAGCATACTTCGCAACATATGGACTATACTGCAACGAGATTGGAATATAGCCATTGCCACCTGCATCGATGTCCGCCTTACTGTGACCGCGACCAGTGGTTGGTGCCTGGATGAATACCAATGCCGCATCTGCCTCGGCAGGATTCTCCACAACGTCGAAATACTTGCGTACAAGATTCAACGAGATACCGTTGCTCTCGTATGCCTCGCCCTTTGGACGACCATCCCACTTGCTGAACTCGCCAGCGTAGGTGCGCTTCGGAACATATACCTTCAAACGACCATTGAGCGGAAGGGTCTTTGCGTGATTTTTCAACATAACGACCGACTTAACTTGTGCAGCGAAGCCATCGTTCATAAACTCTTTGCAACCAACTACCGCCTGGCTCTTTACTGGCTCGAGGTATGAGTTCTCGAACAAGCCGGTGCGGAAGATATTGAGCAAAAGACGCTGTGCCGACTCCTCGAAACGAGCGCGGATTGCCTTCTCGCCATACTTCTGCTTGCCGAGTTCGTACGCCTCGAGGATGTGCTGAGTCTTGTTAATACCGCCATACTGGTCAACGCCCACCATCAATACGGTGAGGTAACGTTCTGCGATTGGCATCGACTCCAAGCCCCAAGGCTTACCATTGTTGGTATGCATTGTTACATAGTCGCGTACGATGCCCCAGTCGGTGCAGATTACGCCCTTGTAGTTATACTTTGTGCGGAGCAAATCCTTGATGATATACTCGCTATAGCCATTCGCTACATTCTTGCCCGATGGGTCTTGTCCGTACGAAATTGTGTAGTAAGGCATCACTGCCGAAGCCTGCTCGGTGCCACCATCGAGTTTGAATGCGCCCTCGGTGAATGGGAGGAGGTGCTCCTCGAAGTTGTTGCCCGGATATACCGCATACTTGCCGAACGCGAAGTGAGCATCGCGACCAGCCTCGCCAGTACCACCGCCTGGCCAGTGCTTAACCATTGCGTTTACGCTATTCATACCCCACGCACCCTCGCGAGCATCCTCGCCCTTCGAGGTCTGGAAACCATCTGTGTAGGCACGTGCAATGTCGGTAGCCAACTTCGAGCC
>JAZQWU010000022.1:0-13095 GCA_045632505.1 Alistipes sp.
TCGCGTGCTGCTAAGGAGCGTTGCGACGCTGGTTTCGGTGTAAACGAGACCGGTTTGGCTGTATTCCTCGATTTCAAGACCGCTATCGAGCGTTTGGGTAAGGATGTTATCAAGCAGCGTTACGGTAACTTGTTCGATATGTACAAGGAGATTACCGATGTTAATCCATACGACGAGCCAATGCAGATCTTCCCTGCTGTTCACTACACAATGGGTGGTATCTGGGTTGACTACAACTTGATGACTACAATCCCTGGTTTGTATGCTATCGGTGAGGCTAACTTCTCGGATCACGGTGCAAACCGCCTCGGTGCTTCGGCATTGATGCAGGGCTTGGCTGATGGTTACTTCGTATTGCCTTACACTATCGGCGACTACCTCGCTAAGAAGATTCAGGCTCCAAAGGTTTCGACCGATACTCCTGCATTTGACGAGGCAGAGAAGGCTGTTAAGGCTAAGATTGAGAAGTTGCTCTCGATTAACGGTACTCAGTCGGTAGACGATATCCACAAGCGTCTTGGTCTCATTATGTGGAACAACGTAGGTATGGCTCGTACTAAGGAGTCGTTGGAGAAGGCTATCGTTGAGATTCAGGCACTTCGCAAGGAGTTCTGGCAGGATGTTAAGGTTGTAGGTACAGCTGATTCGTTCAACGTTGAGTTGGAGAAGGCTTTGCGCTTGGTAGATTACCTTGAGCTCGGTGAGTTGATGGCTCGCGACGCACTCAATCGTGAGGAGTCGTGCGGTGGTCACTTCCGTTCGGAGCACCAGACTGAGGAGGGCGAGGCTCTTCGTCACGACGACGAGTTCGCATACGCAGCGGTTTGGGAGTACAAGGGTGAGAACGAGGCTCCAGAGCTTACTAAGGAGGACCTCACTTATGAGTTTACTCACCGCGCACAGCGTAACTATAAGGACTAATTTCTTGACGTTTAATATTTAGAATTTGAATTTATGAATTTCACATTGAAAATATGGCGTCAGAAAGACGCTAAGTCGAAGGGTGCATTCGTAGAGTACAAGGTTGAGAATGTATCTTCTGACACTTCGTTCCTCGAGATGCTCGACATCTTGAACAATGACCTCGTTCACAAAGGCGAGGAGCCTGTAGCATTTGACCACGACTGCCGTGAGGGTATCTGCGGTATGTGTTCGTTGCACATTGATGGTCACGCACACGGTCCATCGCAGGCTGTAACTACCTGCCAGCTCTATATGCGTCAGTTCACCGATGGTGCTACTATCACTATCGAGCCTTGGCGTTCGGCTGCATTCCCAGTAATCAAGGACCTCGTTGTAAACCGTGGTGCTTACGATGAGATTCTCCAGGCTGGTGGTTTCGTTTCGGTTCGTACTAACTCTGTACCTGACGGTAACGCTATTCCAATTCCGAAGGCTGATGCTGACGAGTCAATGGATGCTGCTGCTTGCGTTGGTTGTGGTGCTTGTGCTGCAACTTGTAAGAATGGTTCGGCAATGTTGTTCGTTGCTGCACGTGTATCGTCACTCGCTAAGTTGCCTCAGGGTCGCGTAGAGGGTGCTCGTCGTGCAAAGGCTATGGTTGCTAAGATGGATGCTCTCGGTTTCGGTAACTGTACCAACACTGGTGCTTGCCAGGCTGAGTGTCCTAAGCAGATTAGCATTGCTCACATTGCTCGCCTTAACCGCGAGTTCTTGGCTGCAAAGCTCGAGGATTAATTCCTTCATATCAAAGGTAGGTGGCTTAGAGCCGCCTACCTTTATTTATAATATAAGTATACCAAAGCCAATAGCAAAAGGCTAACATTAAATCAAACAATATGCGTCGTCTACTAACCTTCCTTATTGCAATCTGCTCTTGCTTTGTAGCGTGGGGTCAGGCTACCGTTAGCGGACGAATGTTTGATATGGACTCGAAAGAGGGCGTTGTGGGTGCGATTGTAGAGATTACTTCGCCACGCGACTCGCTCTTTAGACGTCACGTTACCACCGGTTATGGTGGTTATTTCAAGTCCACGACACTTCCTCGTGGCGATTACAAACTCACAGCAACATTTCTCGGATATGCCGAATTTGAGCGTCGCTTTAAGGTGGATGCCTTCCCGCTCAATCTTGGCGATATGGCAATGAAACAAGCTGCCATTGATGTAGGCTTGGTGGTGAAAGAGATTGTGGTACCGCGTGCCACAATTATGGGTGATACATTGTCCTTTAAGGCTTCTCAATATAAAGTTACGGCAGATGCCGAACTGGAAACTCTCTTGAAAAAGTTACCTGGTATATCCATTAATAATGGCGTAATTGAGGCTCAGGGTGAGCGCGTTACGGCGATTTATGTGGATGGCGAGCAGTTCTTCGGTGGTAATGTACAACAGGTATTGCAAAGTATCCCGGCGCAAGCTGTTGAGAGTATCGTAGTCTACAACCGAATGAGTGATGCTGCTCAGATTACGGGTGTGGACGATGGTCGTGGTAGCAAGGTTATCGACATTAAGACCAAAGGTTCATTGTCGCATAGTGAGTTTGGAAAGATGCACGCTGCGGGCGGTGCAGGCTACGATAGAACACCAACACGCTATGGTAGAATGCCAGCAACATCGGAGATTGGAAATTACGACGATGTGATGAAGGGGCGATATTCCGCTGGTGGAGTGCTGAATATCTTTAGAGCCGATACGCGTATCGCCATTATGGCACTGGCGAACAACCTCGACAAGCAGAATCTCTCGGACGAGGGTATCTCGATGTCGGGTAGTACGAATCGCTCGAACGCCTCGTCGTCGTTCTCGGTGAATCGTCAGTCGGGTGTCGCAAGGGCAGAGGTGTTGGCGGTGAACTACTCGGATAAGTGGGGTAAGCGCAACAGAGCTCGCTTTGATGGTAGCGTATTCCTCAATCATAGCAATACACACAACAATTTTACGGTGGATCGCTGGTACAATAGACCTTCGAAACTCGATACCATTCACTACGACCAGTTCTCCAATCCAGACAACTTTAATTTGCGTCTGCGTGGTCGTTTGTCGTGGAAGGTGGCGAAGCGTCAAAATCTCCTCATTACACCGCAATACTCCTACCGAAATAACTTCTCGATAAACGAGCAAGATACCACTTCGATGCGAAGTCCTTGGTCGGAGTCGGAGGGCAAGAATGCACCTCGTGCGCGTTACTATCCGAGCTACAACGAGGGTCGCGGTATAACTCACGAACTCAGAGTAAATTCCCAATATAGCTACAACTTTCTCAAGCGAGGTCGTGCGTTGTTGCTCTCGGCGAATGTGTTCTATAGCGATAATGATAGCTGGCGTAACTACAACTCCTATTCGGGTGTTGAGCCGGTGGATAGTCTGCGTAAGTACTCATACTCGACAAACGATACCAAGCAGTCTACTGCACAAGGACACTTCCAGGCAACATTCCGTGAGCGCATCGGGCGTTGGACCGCGATAAATCTCTCGTACGAGGGATTCTATCAGCATCGTACACGCGACACCTACAACTTTACTACCGAGTCGGACTATGTGCAGTTGGAGGAGAAGATTAAGCCGAAGAGTTCGTCGATTTATACAAGTGACTATTGGTATCACGAGGCTACCGCAGGTATGCGCTATGGCAAGGGTAAAAACTGGTTCTCTGTAAACCTTCGCTATCGTGATGTGACTATGGATGTCAACTACTATGGTATTCCTGGACGACTGCTCGAAAAGCCAGATGTGAAGCGTTCGCACTATCAGCGACTGCTCTATAATGCGACTTTGAATATCGCAGCAAACAATAAACATAGTTTGCGAGCATCGTTCAACTCGCGATTGCGTATGCCTGGTATTTGGGATTTGAACGATATGTACAATGTGAACAATAGTTCGTATCTGTCGGTCGGAAATCCAAACCTTAAACCAGCGCAGGAGCACAACTTCTTCGTACGTTATACCAACGTGTCGTCGCGCTTTGGTACGACCTTTATGATTATGGGTAAGGTCGAGCACGTGCAGGATTATATTGGATGGAAGGTGGCGTACGAACCTGGTAAGTTCGAATTGCCTGACTATCTCAACGAGGACGGCTCGATGCACTACGCAAACTACAACCCAATTCAGCTCGCGCAGAAGACCAACTTGGATGGTTACTGGTTGTACGAGTTGCGTACTTCGCTCGGTTGGCCACTCAAGCACTTGCACTCGAACTTGAATATCGTTATGGGTGCTAACTATTCGGATATCCCTACCGAGATTGTCGATGTTGAGAAGGTGGGCGCAGTGTTGGATGAGAATTACAACTTTACAGCGCGAGGCGAGAACGTCTTGATGCACAACACAACGGCGTATGCTCAGCTCACATTGGGTAGTAACATCTCGGAGAATGTGGACTTTACCATCACTTGGCGAGGTTCATATAGCCACAATAATAGTACCTTGCAGACCATTAATAATCAGTACTTTATGCACTATCTGCGAGGTAATATTAAGGCGGTATTGCCATTGGGCTTCACGCTCACCTCGTCAGTGAACTTCACCCACTTTATGGTCTTCACACACGACATCAACGACCTCTTCACCTTGTGGAACGTGTCGCTCGGTAAGAAGGTCTTGAATGGACTTGGTGAGGTGGAGTTGTGCGTAAATGACGTGCTGAATCAGAATAGCTCGTTTGGTCGTAGCGTGTTGGCAAACTACTCGCAGATTCGCTACAACACAGTGCTCGGTCGTACCTACCTTGTGAAGTTTACCTACAACTTGCGTAGTCTTGGTGGTCAGGAGCGACGCAATAAGACCATCCGCGGTCCTCAGGATATTCTCGGAGATGTGCAGTCGAAGCTTGACGCACTTAGCTTCTAAATAAAATGCCTAACAATATGATTTCGGCGTTATACTCGCTATCGAAATCCTATTGTTAGGCAAATTTTTTATCTTCTTTCTCTAAAGAATCGTATTTAACTCCTCGAACGTTACAACCTTATCTACCACTGCGCCTATGGCAGTTGGGAGGATGAGGTGTAGGGTGTTGCCGCTGCGCTTCTTGTCCGCCTTGATGGCGTCGAGAAGTTGCTTGTGGGTGATAGGCAGGGTAGTGTCAAATCCGTAGCGCTCGATAAGAGCAATGATTCGCTCTGCATCGTTTGCTGAGATTAACCCTTGCGATAGCGCCACGCGAGTGATGTGGTGCAAACCTATCGCTACAGCCTCGCCGTGCGAGAACTTCGAGGTGCTCTTTTCGATGGCGTGGGCTATGGTGTGACCGAGATTGAGGATGCGACGACGACCGCCCTCACGCTCATCTTCGGCTACGACCGAAGCCTTCACGCGAATGGAGCGAAGGATAATCTCCTCGAGGCGAGCATCATTCTCTCGCAACTCCTCGAACGAACTATGCTCCAAGGCGTTGAATAACTCGCTGTCGCCCAATATGGCGGTCTTGATAACCTCTGCCAGGCCAGCTCGGAACTCTCTGTCGGGGAGGGTGCGAAGCAACTCTACGTCGCAAATTACAAATTCTGGCTGCGAGAATGTGCCGACCATATTCTTGAATCCGCCGACATTTACGCCATTCTTGCCACCTACCGACGCATCCACCGAGCCGAGTAGGGTGGTGGTGACGAATCCGAACGACACACCACGCATATAGGTCGATGCGACAAAACCTGCGATGTCGGTTACGATACCGCCTCCGATGCCGAGGATGAAGGTTGAACGATCGGCTCCCATCTCAATCAGTTGGCGATAGATTTCGTCGAGCGTAGTCAAGCACTTCGCCTGCTCGCCCAATCCGATAAGAATATGCTCGTGTGAGGCAATCAAGTTGTGATGTGTGCGGTCGAGGTTGGTGTCGGAGATGACGATTATGCGCTTCTTTGGAAGTAGCGTTGCCAACAACTCCTCGGTGCGACCTACATATACTGCGCTATTATCTGTAACCTTTATAGGATTTGTCATAAATTAATCTGCGATTAGTTACACAAAAGTAACAATTTTTCGATTAAAATTCGTAATTTTGTGCGTTATTTAGGAAAAAAGAGTTTCTCTTATGCAAAAATTACGCAACATTGCAATCATTGCCCACGTCGACCACGGTAAGACTACCATTGTCGACAAGATGATTTTGGCGGGCAATCTTCTCCGCGAGCCATCTAAGACCGGAGATTTGGTACTTGACAACAATGACCTCGAGCGCGAAAGAGGTATCACCATTTTGTCGAAGAATGTTTCGGTAGTATACAAGGACTACAAGATTAATATTATTGACACACCAGGTCACGCCGACTTTGGTGGTGAGGTTGAGCGTGTATTGAATATGTGCGACGGCGTGCTTTTGTTGGTGGATGCCTTCGAGGGCACTATGCCACAGACTCGTTTCGTGTTGCAGAAGGCGTTGTCGCTCGGCAAGAAGCCTATCGTTGTAATCAACAAGGTCGATAAGCCAAACTGCCGTCCTGAGGTTGTGAACGAGCAGGTGTTCGATTTGATGTTTACCTTGGACGCTACCGAAGAGCAGCTCGACTACAAGACCATCTACGGTTCGGCAAAGCAGGGTTGGATGTCGCATAAGTGGAACGAGAAGACCGATAGCATTGTGCCGCTCTTGGATGCAATCATCGACGAGATTCCAGAGCCAGCAACCGTCGAGGGTACTCCGCAGTTGCTCGTAACATCACTCGAGTATTCGTCGTACGTTGGTCGTATTGCTGTGTGTAAGCTCACTCGCGGTACACTCGTGAATGGTCAGAACGTAACCCTCGCAAAGCGCGATGGTAAGACTATGGTTAAGACCAAGATTAAGGACTTGATGGTATTCGACGGACTCGGCAAGAAGAAGGTCGAGAAGGTAGAGTGCGGCGAGATTTGCGCATTGGTAGGTATCGAGGGCTTCGAGATTGGCGATACAATCTGCGACTTCGAAAATCCAGAGCCACTGCCACCAATCAAGATTGACGAGCCTACAATGTCGATGCTCTTTACAATCAACAACTCGCCATTCTTTGGTCGTGAGGGTAAGTTCGTAACCTCGCGCCACATCAAGGATCGTTTGGATAGCGAGTTGGAGAAGAACTTGGCTCTCCGCGTGGAGCAGGGCGAGAGCGCAGATGCGTTTATGGTCTATGGTCGTGGTGTATTGCACCTCTCGGTGTTGATCGAGACTATGCGTCGCGAGGGATATGAGTTGCAGGTAGGTCAGCCAAAGGTTATCATCAAGGAGATTGATGGCGTGAAGTGCGAGCCAGTGGAGGAGTTGACCGTAGATTGTCCAGAGGAGTGCGCAGGTACGGTAATCGAACTCACCACACGCCGCAAGGGTACACTCACAAATATGGAGTCTAACAGCGGTCGTACACGCCTCGAGTTCGATATCCCATCGCGTGGTATCATCGGCTTGCGTTCGAATATGCTCACCGCAACCGCTGGCGAGGCTATTATGTCGCACCGCTTGCGTGCCTTCGAGCCATATATGGGCGAGATTGATATGCGTACCAATGGCTCTATTATCGCTTCGGAAACAGGTACTGCATACGCCTATTCGATTGATAAGCTCCAGGATCGTGGTCGCTTCTTCATCTCACCAATGGAGGAGGTCTATATGGGACAGGTTATCGGCGAGCACACTCGTAGCAATGACATCACCGTGAATGTCTGCAAGGCTAAGCAGCTCACCAATATGCGTGCATCGGGCTCTGATGATAAGGCGGTAATCGTTCCTCCAAAAATCTTCTCGTTGGAGGAGGCTTTGGAGTACATCAAGGAGGATGAGTACGTAGAGGTAACGCCTAAGTCGATGCGCCTCCGCAAGATTCTTCTTAACGAGGTAGACCGCAAACGCGCTTCGAAGTAGTTAAAACTAACCAAAAACCAAATATTATGAAGAAGCTTAAATTCCTGCTCGTCGGAGCGTTGATGTTGGTCGCTTTGGGAGCAAATGCGCAGAATGTACAGTTGCACTACGACTTTGGACGTAAGTCTGCAACAACTACAGTGGAGATGTTCCGCCCCGATAATGGCGGTAGCACCTTCTTCTTTGTCGATATGGACTACGCACCAAAGGTGGTGGGTGCATATTGGGAGATTTCGCGTGAGTTCTGCTTCTGGCAGAAGAGCAAGATGAACTGGTTGTCGGTGCACGTCGAGTACGACGGAGGTCTTAACACCGCAGCAGGCTCGTTCAACAACGCTATCCTCGGCGGTTTGACCTACTCGGGACACTCGAAGGATTGGAGCAAGACGTGGTCTATCACCGCTTCGTACAAGGTTATCCCTGGCACAATCGGTCTTGATGGCAACAAGGATATTCACGGCTTCCAGATTACTGGTGTGTGGAACTTGGACTTCTTCAAGCACTGGATTTCGTTCAATGGCTTTGCCGATTTCTGGCGCGAGGCACGCGCTTGGCAGGGTACGGGATATATCTTCCTCGCCGAGCCACAGTTGTGGGTTAACCTCAAGAATATCAAGGGTTGGGATAAGGTGAATCTTAGCTTTGGTACCGAGGTGGAGTTGTCGCACAACTTCTACAAGAAGGGCTTTGCAGCACTCCCTACCGTAGCAGCAAAATGGACATTCTAGAAACTTAATTCTTAAATAAAATGTTGCAGAAACTTTTCGGATTCGATCCGAGCAAATCGACAATCAAGAAGGAGATTGTGGCAGGTATTACCACCTTCCTCACAATGTCCTACATCTTGGCAGTAAACCCGAACATCTTTAAGGAACTTCCGGGTATGCCAGAGGGCGCAGTCTTTACATCTACTGCTTTGGCTGCTATTATTGGCTGTGTTGCGATGGCGTTTATCGGCAAACTCCCATTCGGACTCGCTCCAGGTATGGGTCTTAACGCATTCTTTGTCTATGGCGTATGTATCGGTATGGGCTATTCGTGGCAGTTCGCCCTTACTGCGGTGCTGATTGAGGGTATTATCTTTATCTTGCTGACCATCACCAATGTGCGTGAGGCTATCGTGAATGCCATACCTAAGACGTTGCGCAATGCTATCGGTGCGGGTATCGGTCTCTTTATTGCCTTCATCGGTTTGAGTAGTGCTGGTGTTGTGGTGAATAACGATGCTACCTTGGTTTCGTTGGGCGATATCACTTCGGGTGCTCCTTTGTTAGCTCTTATCGGTTTGGTTATCACAGGCTTTATGTATATGCGCGATGTGCCAGGAGCAATCCTTATCGGTATCCTCATTACTATGCTTATCGGTATCCCGATGGGCGTAACCGAGTTCCAGGGTTTGGTGTCGCATCCTGAATCTATCAAACCAATCTTCTGTCAGTTCAAATTCGATGAGATATGGTCGCTCGATATGCTTGTGATTGTGTTCACATTCCTCTTTATCGATATGTTCGATACCGTGGGTACTCTCGTGGGTGTATGTACCAAGTCGAATCTGATTGATAAGGATGGTCACGTCTACCGCATCAAGGAGGCATTTATGGCGGATGCTATCGCTACTACGGCTGGTGCAATACTAGGTACTTCAACCACTACAACATACGTGGAGAGTGCTGCAGGTGTGGCACAGGGTGGTCGCTCGGGACTTACAGCATTTGCTGTTGCAATCTGCTTTGCAGTGGCGTTGTTCTTCTCGCCGTTGTTCCTTTCGATTCCTTCGGCAGCAACAGCCCCTGCGCTTATCATCGTAGGTCTTTTGATGATTGAGCCTATCACAAAGATTCCGTTCGATGACTTCTCAGAGTCGATTCCAGCCTTCGTATGTATCATTATGATGCCTTTGACCTATTCTATTTCGAATGGAATCTTGCTCGGTATGATTGCATACATCGTGATTAATGTTGTAAGCGGTAAGTTCAAGAAGATTTCGCCGACAATGTATATTTTGGCAATATTGTTTATCCTCAAGTTTATTTATATAAAATAGGATAATTTCATCAATCACCTCCATTTTTTGGATTGGAGCATTTAGCAAAAAAAAGACCTGCAATTGCAGGTCTTTTTTCTTCGAATCGTAAGAGCAAGAATAACTTTAGTCCTCAACTCTCAACTTTCAACTCTCAACTATTTCGCAATCTTTGCGATGCGGTTGGCGTGACGACCACCTTCGAACTCGGTTGTGAGCCACTCCTCGAGGATTGCGAGAGCCTCCTCATTCGAGATGAAGCGTGCTGGCAATACAAGCACATTGCTGTCGTTGTGAAGGCGTGTCATATGAGCGATTTCGGGCAACCAGCAGAGCGATGCGCGCACCTTTGCGTGCTTGTTCAATGTGATAGCCATACCCTCGCCCGAGCCGCATATGCCAATGGCGCGTGGGAAGATACCCTCCTCCAACGCATCAGCCATAGGGTGAGCGAAGTCGGGGTAGTCGCAACTCTCCTCCGAGTCGCAACCGAAGTCGAACACCTCAAAACCCTTTGCCGAGAGATATCCTGTCAAAAACTCCTTCAAGTCGTAGCCTGCGTGGTCGCAAGCGATGCCAATTTTGTTCATAACCGTTTGATTTATATTTTTGTTTCTACAAATATACGAATTATTTGTATATTTGCCGCCACAATGAGGATATTTTTAATCATACTAGGCTGCATTTCGTTAGCGTTGGGTGTGTTGGGCATTTTTCTGCCGATGCTACCCACGACGCCGTTCTTGCTTCTCTCGGCTGCCGCGTGGCTTAAAGCTTCGCCTTCGCTCTATGAATGGTTGCTCAACCATAGAGTTTTTGGCGAGTATATCCGCAACTTTCGCGAACATCGCGCCATACCGCTCCGCGTGAAGATTATTTCGGTGTCGATGGTGTGGCTCACTATCGGCTATTGCATCATTGCGGTGGTGGATGAGTGGTGGTGGGCGCAACTGCTGATGGCTCTGCTCGCCATAGCAATCTCGTGGCATATACTATCGTACAAAACACTAAAAAAGTAAGCAAATTGAGAGCAAATTTCTGCGTTACGCTCACACTCATAATCCTCACATACGCATTAGCTTACTGATTTTCAGTTAACACTAAAAAATGAGAGTTGAAATAATCTCTCAACTCTCAACTCTCCGTTCTCAACTAAACTCCTACTCGAAAATCTTAGTGTCCACCGGACCAGCATAGATGCCGAGATAGACCTTTCGAGCAGTCTTCAAATCGAGACCATACTCCATAAATCGCGCCTCGGCGTATGCCATACGACCCTTGAATGTCTTGTATGCAGCAGGGGTGTAGTGCTCGGCGTGCTGTTTCGAGCGATGAAGAATATCGTGTGCGATATAGTTGGTATCGTGCAACTTGTAGTTCTTGTAGATGCGGTTGTCGATAATCTCCTTGAGCATCTTGTATGCCTCAGCCTTTGGCAACTCGGCACACTTCTCCAACTCCTCGCGTGTGATAGGCTCACAGATTGAGATGTTTACATCGCCCTTCGGCATACGGATACCGTAGAGAATGCTGTTCACATCCTCGTTCTTGCCCTTCTGGTATGTTCCACCCATAAGTTGAACGGTGGTTTCAATAGCCTTTTTAATGTCGCACGGCTCGTACTGGTACGAAATGGCGATAGGGGCGATGTTCAACTCGCTGAAGCTCTCAACAAAGTCGTTCGAGCCACTGAGGCTCACCATCTTCAATACACCCTGATCGGTTGCGTCGATGCCATCCTTGGTACGGCCATTTCGCTGCGAAATCCACATCGACTTACCCTGTGAGATGTACAAACGGATATACTCGGCAAGGTGCTGTGAGTTGAGTAAGAACTCGCGTGGCGAAATCTCGTCGGTCTTGCGGATTACGCGAACTGCGCGGTTGATACGGCAGATGTCAATAATGAACTGCGAACGCAAAAGGTTGTCGCCCAATGTGGTAGCCGTAGTAGGGTGGCCGTTCGAGAAGAGCATATACTGCAACAAGAACGAATCGAGCGCGATGTCGCGGTGGTTCGAGATATAGAGGTAGCCCTTATTTTTCTCGACGTGCTCGATACCCGACCACGTGAAGTTGTCAATTGTGGTGTCGATGATGCGCTTGATGATGCTGAACATCACACGTTGTTGCATCTGGTCTACAGTCTTGCAAGTGCGCACAACCTCTCTGATGCGCTCCATATCGGCATCGGGAAATGCGAAGTTTACTGCTGGCACAAAGACTGGATCGTTGACTATACGTTCCAACGCGGCGGGAATTTCGTCGTCGTTGTACGGTCTGATATCACTATAAATATCCTCTGTCATAATCATCTATTATAGGAATACTACCACAAAGATAGTAAAAAAAAACTGAAAACGAAAATTTTTTAGATGAAAGAAAAGAGCCGAAAGAAAAATCTCTCAGCTCTCAACTCTCAACTCTCAACTCTCAACTACTTCGATGTATATGGTCCGTGAATCGACTTTACACGATACTCGAAGTCGGTTGCATCGAGTATATATACATAGTAGCTCGCTCCACCCGGTGCCACACGCAATACGAGGTGACCGTCATAGCCTCCCATCTTTGCGTAGGTGTCAGGATTCTCGGCAAGTGCCTCTGGGTGGGCATTTGTGGTGAAAACCTCCGATTTGATAATAGAGAATATCTTATTTTCCAATAAGTCGATGTCTGGTTGCTTCTTGTAGAAGTTCTGGTTAAGAATCACATCAGGGAACATATAAGCCTCCATCTGACCGCCATAGCTGTTGCTGCTAAGGTGGTGGCCACCCTTTATCGCATCGAGTTTGTGACCGTCAGCGCAGTCGCGGAAGTAGTATGCCATACGGTTCTGCGGAGCACTTGTAACATCACCTGCCGAAACGTAGTCGAAGTTGCCATACTTGAGGTAGAAACCGCACGAAGCAGGGTTACCACCGTCACTCTTCGAGCCATTCTTTCTAGGGGTGGTTTCTCCCGACTTGATATAGTAGCCATAGCCATTTTCGCAGATGTTGAAGGTCTTGAAATTGCTATACTTCTCCTTGTTATAGAGCAACTTAATCTGCTCCTTGCCGGCTGTGAAACGAGCTCCCTGCAATACGCCATTCTCCTCGCCCCACTTGATGAGAGTCTTCCAATCCTCGAGGAACCAAGTGTGGTCGATAGGGGCTGTTTTGCTCTCGCCCTCTGCCAAATAGTTAGGGTAGGCGCGGTCGAGGATATTCTTGAACGGAATATGGTCGTAGAGTGCCAATGCACCAACCTTTCGGTAGCCGATAGGGTTG
>JAZQWU010000023.1:0-6708 GCA_045632505.1 Alistipes sp.
CGTCTTATCAACCCTGCCAGCGGTGGTAACTTGCGTGAGTGTGGTGATATTATGGATTGGCACAACTATCCAAAGCCTTGTATGGGTGTTCACCACGCTGACTACATCCTTATGCTCGGCGAGTACGGAGGTCTTGGTCTTCCAGTGAAGGATCACCTCTGGAATCCTGAGATGCTCAACTGGGGCTACGGTGGCAACCGCAAGAACAAGGATGATTTGAACAACGCATACGTTGAGTACGCTGAGATGATTATCCCATTCATTCCACAGGGTATGTCGGGTGCTATCTACACTCAGACTACCGACGTAGAGGGTGAGGTTAATGGTTTCGTAACTTACGACCGCAAGGTTATCAAGTTCGACGTTAAGCGCGTTCACGACGTAAACCAGAAGGTTATCAAGGCGCTCAGCAAGTAATAAAACATCATAGCTGAGGTTATGAAACCGATATTTATTGCAGGTCCGTGTGTCATCGAGTCGGCAGAGTTGCTCGACTCGGTGGCATCGCGCCTTTGCGAGATAAACCAATCGCTCGGCACCGACATCATCTTCAAGGCGTCGTTCGACAAAGCAAACCGCACCTCGTTGCACTCCTATCGCGGAGTGGGGTTGGAGCGCGGATTGCAGATGCTCGACGATGTGCGTCGCAAGTGGGGGTTGCGACTCCTCACCGACATTCACGAAGCGTGGCAGGCGGATGCTGTGGGCGAGGTGGTAGATATCTTGCAGATTCCAGCATTCTTGTGCCGTCAGACCGACCTTATCGTCGCTGCGGCAAAGACGGGTCGAACAATAAATATCAAGAAGGGACAGTTCCTCTCGGGAGCAGATATGCGCTATCCATACGAGAAGGCAATGGAGGCAGGTGCCAAGGAGGTGTGGCTCACCGAGCGAGGCAACTCGTTTGGCTACAACAACCTCGTGGTTGATTTCCGCAACATCGCGGATATGCTTGAGATTGCGCCTCGCGTAATTATGGACTGCACCCACTCGGTGCAACGACCAAGTTCAGCGAATGGCACTACGGGAGGTGACCGCAAGTTTGTCCCACAAATGGCATTGGCAGCGAAGACTTTTGGTGCTACGGGTTATTTCTTCGAGGTACACCCTACACCCGACGAGGCATTAAGCGACGGTCCGAATATGTTGCACCTCTCGGATTTGGAGGGTGTGATTAAATCACTTCTATAGCAGATGAATAACGTGCAGAGAGATTCAATACTTGAGATTGCCCGCGATGTCTTACAGACCGAGGCGGAGGCCGTCTTGCGCATCAAGGAGTCGCTGAACGGGGAGTTTGTATGCGCCGTAGAGATGATTCTCGCCTGCTCTGGCAAGGTCATCCTCACGGGAATGGGCAAGTCGGGAATCGTAGCGAAGAAGATTGCTGCGACATTGTCAAGCACAGGCACACCGAGCTTCTTCCTCGATCCAGGTGAAGCGTTCCACGGCGACCTCGGTATGATTTCGAAGGATGATATTATCATCGCCATCTCTTACTCGGGCGAAACTGACGAGGTGCTGAAGATAGTCCCTTTCATACACGAAAATGGCAACCGACTTATCTCCATCACAGGCAGCGAGGAATCGGCTCTCGCCAAACACTCCGACATAAACCTCAACACCGAAGTTGAGCGCGAAGCGTGCATCCTGCACCTCGCCCCAACATCTTCCACTACGGCACAACTCGCCTTGGGCGATGCGTTGGCGTGCGCGTTGATGAAGATGCGAAACTTCTCGGCGCAAGATTTTGCACGTCTACACCCAGGTGGTAGCCTCGGTCGCAGATTGCTGATGACGGTCGGACAAGTAATGCGCAATCACGACCTACCGATAGTACCTGAGGAGGCAACGGCAGCGGAGATGATTCACGCAATCTCGCGTGGTGGATTGGGTCTTATTGTGGTGCAACGCGAAGAGAAGATTCTCGGCATCATCACCGATGGCGATATCCGTCGCGCTATGGAGAGTCGCCAAGGCGCATTCTTCGATATTCGCCCAATGGATATCGCGACACGCGAACCGAAGTGTATCAGTCCCGATTCGAAACTCATCGAGGCGGAGCGCGCAATGACTCGTCACAAGGTAAACTCATTGCTTGTGACGGACGACAACAACCGACTTATTGGCGTAATACAGATTTACGACATAAAACTGTAACGATTAACTCAAAACTATAAACTATTATGGCATTTTTAGACTTTATGGCACCTCCGGCACATAAACCAGAGTTGCCAGCAGAGAAGGTAAAGAGCACCTATACCGCAATGCGTTGGAAGGTGTTTATCGGCATCTATTTGGGCTATGCTGCCTACTATCTCGTTCGTAAGAACCTCTCGTTCGCAGGTGCGGATATGATGGCGCAGGGCTACCTCGATACCAGCGGCGTGGGTGATGCAATGGCCGGACTCCCTATCGCTTATGCGGTAAGTAAGTTCTTGATGGGTGGTCTCTCGGACCGTTCGGATGCTCGCAAGTTCTTGACCTTCGGTCTTATCATCTCGGCATTCGTGATGATTGCAGCGGGATTTATTCCTTATCCAAAGAATAGCGGTGTTACAACTGCCATTCTCTTCGCATTGACCTGCTTGACAGGTTGGTTCTCGGGTATGGGATGGCCTCCTTGCGGACGCGTTATGTCGCACTGGTTCTCGACCAACGAGCGTTCGTTCAAGATGTCGGTATGGAACACCGCTCACAACATCGGTAGCTCGGGCTTGGCAATGTTGGCAACCATCGGCGGTGGTAGCCTTATCGTAGCTCTCGGCTATGGCGCAGAGGATGCTTGGCGCGAGGCATTTATCGTTCCTTCGATTGCTGCGTTGGCTGTAGCAGGTTTGTGCTGGTGGTTTATCCGCGATACTCCAGAGTCGTGCGGTTTGCCAGCGATTGATAAATACCGCAACGACTTCTCGGGCGCAAAGGCTAAGAAGGGTGAGGAGGATAAGATTCCGTTCAAGACATTGTTCGTAGACTATGTCTTGAAGAACAAGATGTTGTGGCTTATCGGCTTTGCAAATATCCTCGTTTACTTGGTACGCAATGGTATCTCGGACTGGTTGCCAATCTACTTGCAGGAGGCTCACGGCATTGCAAAGGCTGTTAGCAAGGATCTCTATGCATACCATATGATTGCCGCTATCCCAGGCACTTTGATTGCAGGTTGGCTCTCGTCTAAGTTCTTCCAGGGACGTTGCGCTCCAGTGAATGTTATCTGTATGGCAGTTACCGCAATCGGTGCATTCATCTACTGGCAGGCAGACGCTATCGCAGCAACTCTCGGCGTAGAGTTTATCTCGGTGGTTATCGCGGCTTTGGCTATCACAGGTTTTGCAGTATATGGTCCTGTGGCAATGATTTCGATTCAGGCTATCGCTATCGTACCGAAGAATGCGGCAGGTACTGCAGCAGGCTTTATGGGCTTGCTCGGCTACTTGATTGGTGATGCATTCCTCTCGAAGATTGCATTTGGTCGTATCGTTGAGACTGGCGGCTGGAATGTTACATTCGTAGGATTCTTCGCTGCGAGCCTTATCGCGACAGTTATCTGCTTCTTGGCTATGGGCAAGGAGAAGAAGATGTTCGAGGAGCGTATCGCAGCTGCAAAGGCAGAGCAGAAATAATTTAGTAAAGTATGTACAAATCTCTTAGAGATTTCATAAAAAAGATTGAAGAGGCAGGGGAGTTGATACGCATCAACACCCCTGTGTCTTCAGAATTGGAGATTGCCGAAATCACCGACCGAATGGTAAAAACCGAGGGCGGTGGTAAGGCGTTGTTGTTCGAGAATACCGACAAAGGCTTTCCGGTGCTGACCAACCTCTACGGCTCGGAGCGCAGAATGGCTATGGCGCTCGGTGTGGAGCATCTCAGCAACATCTCGGAGCGATTCAACGCGCTTATTGGCACAGTCACTTCGCCAAAGGAGAATCTGGTGGATAAGTTGCGACTCTTGCCCCTCTTGGGTGAGGCTTCGCAGTGGTTTCCGCGCAAGAAGAAGGGACGTGGAGCGTGTCAGGAGGTAGTTCTCGAGGGCGAGGAGGCGAAATTGTCGTTGCTGCCAATCTTGAAGTGTTGGCCACACGATGGAGGACGATTTGTGACGCTTCCGATGGTGCATACCGCCGACCCAGTGACGGGCATTCGCAATGTCGGAATGTACCGTATGCAGGTGTTCGACGACCATACTACGGGAATGCACTGGCACCGCCACAAGACTGGCGCACGCCACTACGAAGGCTACAAGGCACAGGGCAGACGAATGCCTGTGTCGGTGGCAATCGGCGGTGACCCCGTATATGCCTACTCGGCAACGGCTCCAGTACCCGACAATATCGACGAGTACTTGTTGGCTGGATTGCTGCGTGGCAAGGCGGTAAAACTTGTGAAGTGCGTGACCAACGACATCTACGTTCCCGAGGATTGTGACTTCGTGATTGAGGGATATGTCGACACCGCAGAGGATAAGGTTTTGGAGGGCGACTTTGGCGACCACACTGGTTTCTACTCGCTGAAGGACTACTATCCGAAGTTCCACGTCACCGCTATCACACACCGCAAGGATGCTGTCTACCCTGCCACTATCGTGGGTATTCCGCCACAGGAGGATGCCTACATTGCAATGGCAACGGAGCGCATATTCCTCGCACCTATTCGCCTTGTTATGCAACCCGAGGTAGAGGATATGTATATGCCGTCGGCAGGTACGCAGCACAACATCACTATCATATCGATGCGACAACTCTACGAGCGTCAGGCATCGAAGGTGGCACTCGGTTTGTGGGGCGCGGGACAGATGATGTTTAATAAATATCTGCTCCTCACGCCAGCGACTACGAATGTCCGCTCTGCGGATGAGATGGCAGCATTGATGCGTAACTGTGATCTCTCGCAGTCGCTCATTCGTAGTGAGGGTATCTACGACGTCTTGGATCACGCTACCGCAACCTGCGGATATGGCGGCAAGGTGGCACTCGATTTGACCAATGTAGAATTGACCGAGCGCAAAGTATCGTTCGACCGCCCTACCCTACCATCGGATGTGGAGATCAGAGAGGATTTGCTCGAGAAGTGGGGCGCGTTGTTGCTCTTTGCCGACAATGACCTTGAGATTAACCCTGCGGAGGTGGCAAAATCGGTAGATTGCAACTACGTTGTAATCTTCGACAAGCGCGCCAAGGAGATGACTGTCAACGATTTGTTGTGGCTCGGAGCAGCCAACACAGAGCCTACGCGCGACATCACACTACACGGCAAGACCCTCGTTGTGGATGCGCGAGCAAAACGTCCAAATGCAAACGATAAAAACCCTTCACGCTGGCCAAATATCGTAACATCCGACGAGGCTACAATGCGTCTTGTGGATGAGCGTTGGAGCAAGTATGGTATTGGCGAGTTTATCCCATCGCCATCGGAGCGATATAGTGCGCTGAAACTCTCGGAGGGAGCGCAATGGAGTGAGTAACGGATGCTGAGTCGAGAGAATATACGCGGAGTGATATATCTGGCAATACTCGTTATTGTCGGTTCGCTTATTGCCTTTTTCGCAAAGCCTCGCAAGGGAATTACGGTTGTCGAAAGGAGCCAAGCGAAAGTCGAAAAGCGAGACACCCTCTTTGTGTTCGATCCCAACACGGTGACATACGACGAGTTGCTCTCGCTCGGCTTCGACAAGCGCACCGCCGTAGGCATCATCAAGTACCGCACTGCGGGCAAGGTGTTCGGTATCACCGAGGAGTTTGCGTTGTGCTATGGCGTCACCGATTCGATGTTCGCGCGCGTACGCCCGTACATCAAAATAGGTAGTCGATATGCGACGAAACCTAATCCACGCAAGGAGCGCGACACTCTGCGCACCTCGCGAGCGGCACGATTCTCGCCACGCCCATTCGAGAAATTTGCCATTGATACGGTGGGTGTAGAATATCTGCGACTCATTGGTTTCTCGACGCGACAGGCGGAGGCACTCATTGAGTATCGCAATCGTGGCAAAGGCATCTTCTCGATGAACGAATTGCGCGACTGCTATGCCGTAAGCGAGGAGATGGCAGACTCGCTGTCGCACTTCATTATCTTGAGTGTGCGCGACCCATTCGAAGGGTTGATTGAAATCAATTCTGCCGACTCGGCAACACTTCGTAAGGTGCGAGGAATTGGTGCAAAAACTGTGGTTGCGGTGATGCAATATCGCAAATTATTGGGCGGATTTGTCCGAAAAGAGCAACTTTCGGAGTTAAAATGCGTTACAGAAGAGAATTTTCTTAAAATTTCTGAACAAATTTATTGCGATAGTTGCAAAATTTCAAAAATAGATATTAACTTTGCACCCGCGTCTGAAATTGGGCTTCATCCATATATGACCCGACAGGCGTTGAAACGAATTTTAGAAACAAGGGAATCGAAAGGAGGTTGGAATAGTATCGAGGAGATGCAGATGGATAACATATTCACCGAGGAGCAGGCGCGAGCCATTGCACCCTATCTTCTTTTTGGTACTACACCCGAAGATTTCGACTAACTAAAATTTCAGGAACGCCTCGCAGCTTGGCGCAAAAGCCGCAAAAACAAAAAGATAAAGAATACAAACAATTAAAAAACAGAGAATATTATGATTATTATGCCAGTTAAGGAGGGCGAGAACATCGAGCGCGCTCTCAAAAAGTTTAAGCGTAAGTACGAGCGTACAGGTGTTTTGAAGGAGCTCCGTGC
>JAZQWU010000024.1:0-2298 GCA_045632505.1 Alistipes sp.
CATCACACAGCAGCTCTATCGCTTGTGGTTCTCGCAGGAGAAGATGATTGGTATCACTTGGTGGAATGTAGTTGACGGTTGTGGCGCAAAGAAGGAGCCTACCGTATCGGGCTTGTTCACTCGCGATATGCAGCCAAAGCCTTCATACTACGCTCTCAACCAGCTTATCAACGAGGAGTGGAAGACCAACATCACCGTACAGGCTGACGAGAATGGCAAGGTACAGTTCCGTGGTTTCAAGGGTAAGTACCGCATCACCTATAAGGATAAGAAGGGTAAGGTACAGGTTGTTGACTACGAGCTTAAGTAGTAACACTAACCAAAAAAGAATAGGTTCGGAGAAAACTCCGAACCTATTTTGTTTCGAGGTATTCGATAACCTCTTCTGGTTTTGGCTTGGTAAACCAGCGTATATCCTTGTCGCGACGAAACCAAGTCATCTGGCGCTTGGCGTAGCGACGCGAATTGCGCTTTATCAACTCAACCGCCTCATCCTTTGTTATCGTGCCATCGAAGTAGTCAAAAAGTTCGCTAAAGCCGACAGTCTGCAAGGCATTCAAATGACGATGGGGTAGCATAGCGCGCACTTCAGCCTCCAATCCATCCGCCATCATAATATCTACACGACGATTTATACGATCGTACAACTCCTCGCGAGGGTAGTCAACCCCCACCTTTACAATCTCGAAATCGCGGCTTTTTGTGCCACCTTTGCGGAATGAAGAGTAGGGTTGTCCCGTTGTAAGGCATACCTCCAACGCACGCAAAATACGCTGAGGATTGCATCTATCAACCTCGTTATAATAGACCTCGTCTAACTCTCGCAACTGCTCGACAAGCGACTCTAAACCCTCCGTTTCGAGGCGGTGGAGTAGTTCCTCACGTAGAGCTGGCTCAGCATCGGGCAAGTCGTCCATACCCTCGCACAACGCCTTGATATACAAGCCTGAGCCTCCGACGGCAACCACCGTATCGTGCTGTTCGAAAAGTTCAGTAAGACGCTCCAGTGCAACACGCTCGTAGGCTCCACAATTGAACTCCTCACTAACATCAAGGCAGTCTACCAAGTGGTGCTCCACGCGAGCCATCTGCTCACGCGAAGGTTGCGCAGTACCAATTGCCATACCGCGATAGAACTGGCGCGAATCGGTCGAGATTATAGGCGCACCGAAGTGTTCCGCCACACCGATACTCAAATCGGTCTTACCAGAGCCCGTCGGTCCGACAATTACGATAAGTCGTTTACCACTCATCGTCGCTTCCATCATCGTCAAAACCACCACCAAAGTCGTCCATCATCTCCTCAAAGATAGAGCCAGCATTCGAATCTACCGCATCGGGATCGTACTGATCAGGCACAGGCGCATTCTCGAAGGCTACACGCGGATAGGAGAGTTGCGGATTGGGCTCCGACGTACCAACAAACTGGATATAGAATGCACGCTCAGCAAACATATCAAAGAGGTAAATCAAACGCGAGTAGTCTGCAACAAGAATCTCAGCCAAAGAAGTTTTATCCATCGGCATTGGAGCATCCTCGCCATCGTAGCCCGTGTCGCCCATATCCATAAGCGTAAACTCGCGACAACGCTGCCACTGCTCATCAGCAGTAAAGAACGACGCCATACAATCGTCATAACCGATAGAACGGATGATAAACTCGTGGAACTCCGACAATTTCATCAACGGCTCAACCTCGAAATCGCGTACGAAGTTGTCGTTCTCATCGCTCAACATTCTGAATTTAAGTATCATAACTATATTTTTTTGCTATTAGCCATTAGCTGTTAGCCATTAACTTTTTATATTTTGATTTCTTTCGTTTTCAGTTTTCCGCTTTCCGTTTATATATCGTGTGAAAGCGGTGGTGGCACACATCCCGCAGTATCAAAATCGCCCCAGCGCTCCTCAATCGAATCAATCGTTGCGAACAACTCCGCTGGATCATTCTGCGTAACAAGTTTCATTCGTGTATCCTTGAAGTTTGGCAAACCCTTGAAGTAGTTCGATAGGTGACGGCGCATCTCCAACACACCGACACGTTCTCCCTTAACCTCGATGGACTTTGCAAGGTGCTCCTTCGCAATTGCAACGCGCTCCACAACGCTTGGTTGTGGCAAAACCTCGCCAGTATCAAGGTAGTGGCGCACCTCGCGGAATATCCACGGACGACCATAGGTTGCACGTCCAATCATCACTGCATCAACACCATAGCGGTCGAACATCTCTCGAGCCTTCTCGCCCGAATCGACATCGCCATTACCGATAATAGGGATGTGAATCAGTGGGTTATTTTTA
>JAZQWU010000025.1:0-8436 GCA_045632505.1 Alistipes sp.
CCGCAAGCACGGTGGCTACGCCTCGATGCCGACAAATAGCCACGACATCTGGCGTTTGACTCGCCTCAACCGCACCACCCCTGAGGAGCAGAAGGTGGCAATCACCCTCTTCCTCACCTTGCCTACACCACCAATCGTATACTATGGCGAGGAGATTGGTATGCGCAACCTCGAGTACGCACCAGCAAAGGAGGGAAGCTTCTCGTCGCGTAACCGTTCTACTTGTCGCACCCCAATGCAGTGGGACACATCGCGCCACGCAGGCTTCTCGAACGTAAGAGATGCACGCAAGCTCTACTTGCCAGTGGACTACTCGTTCTCGTACCCGAATGTTGCAGAGCAGGAGAACGACCCTACATCGGTGCTTTCGTATGTTAAGGGCTTGCTCGCATTGCGTGCCGAGACCCCAGCACTCGGCGTTGAGGGCGAGTGGAAGTACGTGGGCGACTTGGACAACCCATACCCTATGATTTACGCGCGTACACTCGGCTCGGAGAAGTATGTCGTAGTATTCAACCCTGCAGACCGCGAGGTTGAGGGCTCAATCGCCCCAATGGGCAAGAAGGCGCAGTGGGTATATGGCAACGACGCGAAACTCGCCAAGTGCAAGAGCTCGAAGTCGGGTCACACCTTCACGATGAAGCCAGTAAGCGTCGCCATCTTCAAGATCGAGGAGTAGAAGCGTAACATCCATAACGCCTTTGTTACGGTGTTACGGGAGAAGATAACGTCGCCAACCAAGTTGGCTCTTTGACGGCGGAGGCAGAGCCTCCTTGATGACGGCGCAGTCTAAGACTGCTTTATGGCGCGCGCCAAAGAGGGCTAAAGTCCGACGCCATAAACTACTCGCGCTAAAACAAAGACGAGAAAAACAACACAAAAAATACGATTTTCCTAAAAGTTGAAATATGAACAACCGATTTGGATTTGTAAAGGTCGCAGCGGCGACACCGTTAGTTAAAATTGCCGACTGTCACGCCAATGCCGAGGCGATAGATAGACTCACAGCCGAGGCTGTGGAGCGCGGAGTGAGCGTTGTGGTATTCCCAGAGTTGTCGCTTACGGGCTACACCTGTGGTGATTTGTTCTTGCAGTCACGCATTATCGAGGCTGGCGACGAGGCTTTAGCGCAGTTGCTCGCCACACCACGCGATATTGTTTCGATTGTCGGAATGCCGATATACTACAAAAACAACCTCTACAACTGTGCAGTCGTTATTGCGAAAGGCAAGATTTGCGGCATCGTACCGAAGAGCTATATCCCGAACTACTCGGAGTTCTACGAGAGCCGTTGGTTCACCGAGGGACGCGACATCCGCAATGCCGAGATTACCATCTGCGGTCAGCGCGTACGCTTCGGTACTGACCTCTTGTTTGAGGTGCACGGCACACGCTTTGGAGTGGAGATTTGCGAGGATTTGTGGGTACCAGCACCGCCATCGTCGGATATGGCATTGGCTGGCGCAACACTCATCTTCAACCTCTCGGCAACGCCCGAGATACTCGGCAAGCACGCCTACCTGCGTTCGCTCATCAAGCAGCAGTCGGCACGCGCTTTGTGTGGTTATGTCTACGCCTCTGCTGGCGTGGGCGAGTCTTCGACCGACCTTGTATTTACGGGCAATGGTATCATCGCCGAGAATGGCAATATCATCGTAGCACGCGACCGCTTCGTACGCGATGCACGACTTACCGTAGCCGATATCGATGTGGAGCATATCTTCAATGAGCGTCGTCGTCACACCTCGTTCATAAACCTCGATAACCGCTTCGACATCATAAAGATTGACATCACACAACCGCAGAGCGCATTGGAGCGCACCATCAACCCTGCGCCATTCATCCCTGAGGATTTGAGCGAGGGCTGCGCTGAGGCATTCACCATCCAGACCGCAGGTCTTGCACAACGCCTCTCGCACATCGGTTGCAAGAAGGTCGTTATTGGCATCTCTGGAGGCTTGGATTCGACTCTTGCGCTGTTGGTTACCGCTGCGACATTCGACCTGCTCGGACTCGACCGCAAGGGCATTATTGGCGTTACGATGCCAGGCTTCGGCACTACCGACCGCACCTATCAGAATGCCTTGACACTGATGGCGGAGTTGGGCATCACCACACGCGAAATCTCGATTCGCAAGGCGTGCGAGCAACACTTCGAGGATATCGGTTTGAATGCGAACGAGCGTGGCGCAGCATACGAAAACTCGCAGGCACGCGAGCGCACACAGATACTTATGGACTTGGCAAACCTCGTGGGTGGCATCGTCATCGGTACGGGCGACTTGAGTGAGGCTGCACTCGGCTGGGCGACATATAATGGAGACTCGATGTCGATGTACAACCCTAACTGCTCTATACCGAAGACCTTGGTGCGTAAACTCGTTGAGTGGTGCGCCGAGAACGACAAGAACGATAAGGTGCGTGCAACATTGTGCGACATCGTGGACACACCAGTGAGCCCTGAACTCTTGCCAGCAGATAGCGAGGGCAATATCGCGCAAAAGACCGAGGATTTGGTAGGTCCTTACGCCTTGCACGACTTCTTCATCTACAACTTCTTGCGCAACGGATTCTCGCCAGCAAAGATTGAGCATTTGGCGCAGAAGGCGTTCGACGGCGAGTTCTCTGCCAAGGAGATAAAGCACTGGTTGCAAGTATTCTTGCGTCGCTTCTTCTCGCAGCAGTTCAAACGCTCGGCAGCACCCGACGGACCGAAGGTCGTGACAGTATCGCTCTCGCCACGTGGTGATCTCCGAATGCCATCCGACGCAAGTGTCGCAGAGTGGCTGAAATAAACGGAAAACGGAAAGCG
Organism: Alistipes sp.; assembly: GCA_045632505.1. GTDB lineage: Bacteria > Bacteroidota > Bacteroidia > Bacteroidales > Rikenellaceae > Alistipes. The sequence goes on from JAZQWU010000025.1 coordinate 2,813, forward strand.
GAAAACAGAAAACTAAAATGGACTGCAAATTGCAGTCCATTTTTTATTTCACTCGCTCAAGGTCTATAAAGGTAAATGGAGCGTCGTACTCCTCGCCTCGCTCAAACGTTTGGCGACTAACCTCCTGCCACTCGGAGTAGTCGATTTCAGGGAAGGAAGTGTCGCCTTCGTAAGGGCGATGCACGATGGTGAGATATAGTTTGTCGGCAATCGCCATTGCTTGCGAATAGATCTGCGCGCCACCGATAATAAATACCTCCTCTTCGGCAGGGAACATCGCTACCGCCTCCTCTATCGAGTGAGCCACCAAGCAACCCTCAAACTCGCTGTCACCACGTGTGATGACCACATTCGTGCGCTTCGGAAGTGGGCGACCAATCGACTCGAAGGTCTTGCGTCCCATAATCACAGGGTGTCCCGTCGTCGTAGTACGGAAACGACGCATATCCTCCTTTATATTCCACAGCAAGGCGTTCTTATCGCCTATGACACCATTCTCTGCAATGGCAACAATGATTGAAATCATAAATCTTTAGGGGCATTAGAGGCGTTAGAGGCGTTAGGGACTTGCATTCACCTTAATCACCTTTAACTACCCTTAATTACAATTCTTAGAACGACATTGGGGCTTTGATTGTCGGGTAAGGATTATAGTCTTCCAACACAAAGTCCTCATACTTAAAGTCAAAAATCGACTTCACATCTGGGTTTATCTTCATCTTCGGCAAGGCGCGTGGAGTACGCGAAAGCTGCTCGTCAACCTGCTCGAAGTGGTTGAGATAGAGGTGAGTATCGCCAGTAGTGTGAACAAACTCGCCTGGTTCAAGACCACAAACCTGCGCCATCATCATAGTGAGCAACGCATACGAAGCGATATTGAACGGCACACCGAGGAAGGTGTCGGCACTGCGCTGGTAGAGCATACACGAGAGTTTGCCCTCCGCCACATAGAACTGGAACAGAGTGTGGCACGGAGGCAACGCCATCTTCTCGACATCCGCCACATTCCACGCCGAGACGATAATACGGCGCGAGTCGGGGTTCTTGGTAATCAAGTCTACCGCTTGCTGAATCTGGTCGATAGTTTCGCCATTCGGACGAGGCCACGAACGCCACTGGTAACCATAGACGTGATTCAAATCGCCGAACTTATAGCCCTCAATCGGCGAGTCGATGCCCTCCTGCGCTGCACGAAGGAACTCCTCCATAGCAACTGGAAGCACACCCGCTTTCACGCACAACTCGTTGTAGTAGCGGTAAGCGTCGTTATCCCAAATATGCACGCCATTGTCGACGAGGTACTTGATATTAGTATCACCAGCCAAGAACCACAACAACTCGTGGATAATGCCCTTCAAGAAGACCTTCTTGGTGGTCAAAAGCGGAAATCCCTGCGAGAGGTCAAAGTGCATCTGATGTCCGAATACGCTCTTTGTACCTGTTCCTGTGCGGTCGGTCTTTACAATGCCCTCATTCTTGATGCGAGCGAGTAGGTCAAGATATTGTTTCATACTTTTTAGCCATTAGCCATTGGCCATTAGCCATTAGCTATTTATAATGTTTAATTCAATTTTTCCATTGTTGTCGAGCGATATGTAACTTGGCTGGTTGTGCCAGTCGCCCATAAAGAGCACACGTTGCTCGGCAGCCACATCCGTAGCGTAGTGCATATGGCCGAAGATGAAGTAGTCCACCTTATGCTCTGCGCCATACTTTGTAGCATACGCCACAAGCGGATTGAGCACCTCCGCGCCATAGCTCGTATTGTGCGACTTGCGCGACTTACCACTCCACCACTTGCCAAAGCGCATAAAGAGGTCGGGATGAATCAACCACGATGCCACCTTGCGCAACACCTTTGAGCGGAACATCTTGTTCATCAGTCGCAAGACGGGTTGTCCCGCGATGTTCATATTGTCGCCGTGCGCCACAAACAACTCCTTGCCCGCAAGCGTAAAGTGCTGAGGCTTGGTGTAGAGTTCAATTCCGCACTCCTTGGTGAGGTAGTCGCCCACCCACATATCGTGGTTGCCCGTAAGCATCACCACACGCACACCCTTGTCGCTAAGCTCTGCCAAGCGACCCAAAACGCGAACAAAGCCCTTTGGTACAACCTCGCTGTACTCAAACCAGAAATCGAAGATGTCGCCCACAAGGAACAACGTCTTGGCATCATCCTCAATCTGCGACAAGAAGTCGAGGAATCTACGCTCAACGCGTCGTTGCTCGGCAGCATCGCCCGAGCCGAGGTGTATGTCCGATATGAAATAGTGCATAACTCTCTGTTAAGTTTGTTTGGTAGTCGCTACTTGAAGATGCTCTCCAACTTATCCTCCAAAGCCTTGCTATACAAGTCCTTGCCTATGATATTGCCCTTGCGGTCGATGAGGTAGTTCGATGGCAACTTGCGCACATTGTAGGCGCGCAACATCGGCGAAGCCTCGCCCCTGAAGTCGCAAACCGAAATCCAAGGCAAGCGTTGTTCCTGCACCGCAGTCACCCACACCGCCTTCGACAAATCGGCAGATACCTGATATACTCTGAATCCACGCGATTCGTACTTCTCATAAATCTCCTTCAACTCGGCATTGAAGGCGTTGCTACTACCCGACTCTGCCGACCAGAAGTCCACCAACACGACATTACCATCCAACGACGAGAGTGCAACCTCGTTGCCATACATATCCTTACCCTCGAGCTCTGGGTAGGTGCGTGTTTCGATGGAGTTCATCAACGAGATACGTGCCTCCATACGGGCAATATCGTTGCTCAGCGTGAGCATATATGGCGACAACGGATATTGCTCGTTCACCGCATCGGCCACCGTACGATAGTATATCAAATCGCTCTCAGCACCCGACAAGTACTGCTCTCCTGGCAGACGCTGGTAGAGGGCATAAACCGAAGCTATGCTACCCTTGTTCTCTATGATAAACGATATCTGGTTGCGCTTGATAGTGCGATAAATATTGTTGTAACTCTCGGACAACTCCTTACGCTTGGTTGGTGTTGCCTTGTGGTAGCCGAGTACAATCTGATTTAGTGCAAGTTGATTCTCAAGATACGATTTGTTGAACTTGCGTAGCAACTCCGACTCGTGCGAACCGCTAACGGTGTAGTTCGCCAAGGCGCTACCCATAGCGTTGAGTTCAATCTTCTCGCCACGCGACACAAGCAACGGAATGCGCTCACCGCCATAAATCACATTGTAGAGCGAAGGTGTCGCCTCCACCTCCTTGAGGGTGAAGAGGTATGCGCCTTCGCTGGTGAGTGCCACCGAGTCGACAATGCTCTGCCCTGCAGCAGACATCTGCTCGAGGTATACCATCTTTGAGTTGAGTCCCACGAAGCGTCCCGAGATTTTCACCTCGTTGCTGCGACATCCTACCATCGCAACCACTGCAAGGAGCGCCAACGCCACTCTGTATATCGAATTCTTCATATCAAAAATTTGAGTTCAAAAACTTTTACGTTGTAATGATAACGAATCATTACTTCTGCGTATTGTGTCGCTGGTTCGTCTTGCGACCATTTTTCTGCTGTTGCTGACGACCCTTCTGCTGCTTCTTGTTCTTCTGTTGCGAAGAGGCCGATTTATGCGCCGTCTCGACATTTTTGAGCCACTCCTCATCGAGATTTATAGCACCATCGGTCAAAATCTTCATATCATTTACAATCATCGCTCCAGTCGGATGCTCCTGGTTGTACTCGTTGCTCTTGTTGCGCATATAGAGCGCAGCATCTGCCAACTGCGAAGCAACCTTCGATGGGTCTTCGAACTTGAGTCGGTTCAACACACGCACGATATTTCGACCATAGTGCTTGTGAGTGATACCACCCTGCGAGTAGGATAACTTCTCGGGCTTAACCGCCAAATCCTCACGCGTAGGGCGCGCATATGGGCTATCCACGTCGAGTTTGAAGTCCGACATAATGAAGAGGTGGTCCCACAACTTGTGGGTATATTCGGGATTGTCGCGCAACATTGGGTTGAGATTACCCATTACTGCGATGACCGCCTTTGCCTGACGAGTACGCTCGTCACGATTCTCAATCTCGAGCAACGAATCGACCATCTCCTGAATATGACGACCATACTCAGGAATCAACAAAGGACGACGTAAATAGTTGTAGTTCTTGTTCATAAACTGAAAACGGAAAGCGGAAAACGGAAAACTATTTTTTCCAAATACCGCTTGTCACTAAAGTTAAAATTCAAACGATACAAAGCGACTAAATCGCACCCCAAAAGGTCGCAACAAATACAACATACGGACCTTCGGACAGTGGCACCCATTCGCTTCGCGACATTATGCGATATTGAGCAAAAGAGATACCTTTGATGATGCAAAAATAATATTTTTTTACAGAATAGCAAAATGGCAAAAGTTTTAATTTTAGAACAATCAAAAAGTGTGCGCAACAATTTGCGCGAGAGATTGGAGTTTGAGGGTTTCTCTACCGAAGGAGCTGAGACCATTTCGTTGGCGCGAAAGATGTGCGAAAGAATCCCCTTCGACATCATCATTTCCGACACTACGGAGGGACTTTCGGATACAAATCTCCCTTTCATAATCCTCTCGCGCGACAATGATATTGACTCCGCAGTCGAGGCGGTGCGACACGGTGCGGTCGACTTTCTCACTAAACCAATCGATATGAATCGGTTGCTGAAATCGATTCGTAAAATCGTCTCTGCGCCATCCGCAACACCTTCACAATCAGCACCTTCTCACAACAAAATCACTCGAGCACGCAACCACGCCGAATGCCACGCGATTGAGCCAATCGTCGGCACGTCGCAAGAGATCGTCCGAGTCCGCGAACTCATCGACAAAGTAGCACGCAGCGAGGCGCGAGTTCTCATCACTGGCGAGAATGGTACGGGCAAGGAGTTAGTCGCAAAATGGCTACACTGTAAGAGCAGTCGTGCGGACGCTCCTTTCGTCGAGGTCAACTGCGCCGCCATACCTTCGGAACTAATTGAGAGTGAATTGTTTGGTCACGAACGCGGAGCATTCACTTCGGCCATCAAACAACGCAAAGGAAAGTTCGAGCAGGCAGATGGCGGAACGCTCTTTATGGACGAAATTGGCGATATGTCGTTGTCGGCTCAAGCAAAGGTTTTGCGCGCATTGCAGGAGCGAAAAATTTCGCGCGTCGGAAGTGACCGCGACATTGATGTTGATGTGCGTGTCATCGCCGCCACAAACAAGAATCTCGAGAAGGAGATTCGCGACGGAAATTTCCGCGAAGATTTATACCATCGCATCGGTGTAATCCTCATAAAAGTACCGCCTTTGCGCGAGCGAAAAGGGGACGTGGCGGTGCTTGTAAATCACTTCTTGGAAAGCATCTGCCGAGAGTACAACATCCCAACGAAAGGGATTGATGCAGAGGCAGTTGCACTCCTCTCCAAAAAGCGTTGGAGTGGCAACATTCGCGAACTCCGCAACGTCATCGAACGCCTCATTGTTCTAAGTGAATCGACCATCACCAAAGAGGATATCGAAGAGTACTGCTAAGAGGTGGAAAACTGAAAGCGGGAAGCGGAAAATCGGGAATTATAACGAAAAACTAAAAGTTTTCCGTTTTCCGTTTTCCGTTTTCCGTTTGTTTTTGTA
>JAZQWU010000026.1:0-3140 GCA_045632505.1 Alistipes sp.
TAAAAGAGCATATTTATGGAGAAGAGTTTAGTGCTTAATTACATCAAGGCGGAGCATATCGAGGATCTGCCCGCTGCAGATAGAGAGCTTGTTGCCGAGGCACAAGGTGCTACCGAGTTGGCGTATGCTAAGTATTCGGGATTCAAGGTTGGTGCTGCTGTGCGTTTGCGTAGCGGAAAGATTTTGCGTGCGGCAAACTCCGAGAGTGAGGTCTTTCCTTCGGGATTGTGTGCAGAGCGTTCGTTGCTCTACTATGTCGAGGCAAACCACGCCGATGACCCAGTCGAGTCGCTCGCTATTGCCTCGAATCCTTCGGAGCGCGAGTGCTACCCTTGTGGCGGATGCCGTCAAGTGATTCTCGATGTTGAACGCCGTCAGGGAACTCCAATCCGAGTTATTATGAGCGGCAATGGCTCAGCCTCGGTTATCGAGAGCGCGCAATTATTGCTTCCATTTACATTTCAGCTATAATTGAGTGAGTAGTGAGTAGATAGTAGAGAGTAGTTATGGGAAAAGGTGCTATATTGGAGAAGAGCAAGGCGTTTGCGTTGAGAGTAATAAAGCTGTATAAATATCTCAATGAACAAAAGCGCGAACATCTACTATCGAAACAACTACTGCGATGTGGAACGAGCATTGGCGCGAATGCAAAGGAATGTGTGTTTGCTCAATCGAAAGCAGATTTTACTGCTAAAATGTTCATTGCGCAGAAGGAGTGCGCAGAAGCGGAGTATTGGTTAGAGCTTTTGTATGAAAGCGATTATATGAGCAAGGCTGAGTTTGAAAGTATTTATGCAGATTGCCAAGAATTGATGCGACTAATTGTTGCTTCGACCAAAACTTTACAAAACAAAAACGAATAAACTACTATCTACTAATTACTAACTACTAACTAATAATTATGTTTAATCCGAACGATATTTTGTACGAGGACAATCACTTGCTTGTAGTGAATAAGCGAGTGGGTGACCTTGTGCAACCTGATAAGACGAGCGACGATGCTCTCGAAAACTATCTGAAAGCCTTCTTGAAGGTGCGCGACCATAAACCGGGGGATGTGTTCCTTGGTGTTGTGCATCGTATCGACCGCCCTGTTAGCGGTGCGGTCTTGTTCGCTAAGACGTCGAAGGCTCTTGTACGTCTGAACGAGATGATTCGTAAGGGCGAAATCAAAAAACATTATTGGGCTATTGTGGAGGCGCGACCTGCTACCGAGCAGGGTAGTCTTCGTCACTATATCTTGCGCGATGGCAAGACCAATCGTTCACACGCCTATAACTCTCCGCGCAAGGATGCTAAGGAGGCGCGTTTGAACTACGAGATGTTGGGTTGTAGCGACCGCTATACCTTGCTCGAGGTGGAGTTGCTCACCGGTCGTCATCACCAGATTCGTTGTCAGCTCTCGAAGATGGGTTGTCCGATTAAGGGCGATTTGAAGTATGGCGCAAAGCGATCAAACCAGAATGGTGGCATCTCGCTTCACTCACGTACGTTGGAATTTATACATCCGGTACGTAAGGAGCAGGTGAAGATTGTAGCTCCGGTACCACAGGATGATAACTTGTGGCGTTTCTTTGAGGATAGCGGTAAATAAGGCTGTGGTATGAAGGCGTTTGTGAAGATATTGCTTGTGATTATGGCGGTGATGCTGTCGGTGCAGAGTGCTTGCGCGTGGGGTAGCAAGGGTCACAGACTGATAGGCTATGTCGCGGATATGAATCTCACTCCGCAGGCGCGCGAGATGTGCGACAAGTACCTCGGCGAGTCGTTGTCGAATAGTGCAACGTGGATGGATAAGGTGCGCTATACGAAGGAGTATCACCATACCGCACGTTGGCACTCGGTGGGTGTGAAGGATGGTGAGTTTGTGCCATCGCAACTTACCGGCTCGAAGGCGCGATACGACACTCCGCTGCACGACGATGACCACGGCATCGCTCGCTTGGTGCAGATTATGGAGCAGATGAAGGATTATCGCAACTTGCCGGACTCTACGGTTGCGGTGAATATCAAGTATATGATTCATATCGTGGGTGACCTGCACTGCCCGGGACATATCTTCTTTGCCGACCAGTCGATGCAGTACAATATAAAAGTGGGTGGTAAGAAGATTCATTTTCACAACTTCCTCGATAAGGCGTACGACCACTTCCATAAGGACGTTGCAATAGCCGACTTCTATGAGCAGAACGGTTGTCTGAATAAGGCGAAGCAGAAGAGGTTGTGCAAGGGCGATATCGCACAGTGGGTGGAGAATAATCTGCCATTTTACAGAGAGTGCTATGTATACTTGCCCAAAGAGGCTGAGTTTAATAACCTGAGCGAGAAGGAGCAACTCCGTCTGAAGGAGATAACCGACCGCCTGCAAATCGAGGCGGGTTATCGCTTGGCTTATCTCATAAATAGAATTTTCAAATAGATTTAACAAGACGTAGTTATGCGTGTCGTAATACAGAGAGTGCAGCATTGCAGTGTAACGGTGGATGGCGCAACCATTGGCGAGATCGGCAAGGGTTTGGCTATTCTGCTTGGCATTGAGGATGCGGACACACAGGAGGATATTAATTGGTTGTGCGGTAAGATTTCGCGCTTACGCATTTTCGATGATGAGAATGGCGTGATGAACTTGGATATCCAGCAGTCGGGCGGACGTGCTATTGTGATAAGTCAGTTTACACTCTTCGCCTCGACAAAGAAAGGTAACCGCCCTTCCTATATCCGTTCGGCGGGCGAGGCGGTGGCAAGACCTATGTATGAGAAGTTCCTGGCGACATTGTCGGGGGAACTTGGCTCGGAGGTGGAGCACGGCGAGTTTGGCGCAGATATGAAGGTGTCGCTCGTGAACGATGGACCGGTAACTATTTGTATAGATTCAAAAAATAGAGAATAGATATTATGAAGAGACTATTAACTCCTATATTGGCATTCGTCGCACTATGTTTGGTGTCGACTGCCTACGGCTGGAATAGCGCAGGTCACTGCACTATTGCCCATATTGCCGACCAGAACCTTACCCCTAAGGCTCGCAAGATGTGTGGAAAGTATCTCGGTCACTCGTTGGCGTACTACGCTTCGTGGTTGGATCAGTGGCGTTACTCGGAGGAGTACCACCATACGGCTCGTTGGCACGCCGTAGGTGT
>JAZQWU010000027.1:0-3157 GCA_045632505.1 Alistipes sp.
GAGGAGGTTGCCGAGTTCTTGATTGCAGATGATATCTACGAGCAGGCCGACGCAATGATCGACTTGATGTACTTCGCCCTCGGCACAATGGTCGAGATGGGCTTGGAGGCGGACGAATTGTTCGATATCGTGCAGAAGGCAAATATGGCAAAGTTGTGGCCAGACGGAAAACCTCACTACAACCCTAAGGATAACAAAGTTATCAAGCCAGAGGGTTGGGAGGATCCAAAACCGAAGATTAAGGCATATATCGACTCGGTAATTGCTGCAAAGAGCAAATAATAAAAGAGTGATACAAGGCGTTCTTATTTTATATGAACATTGTAGTTGAAGTAATTGCTGAGTATCTGCGTACCAATCGTAGATTGGTTGTTCCCACCTTCGGCGCCTTTATGGTGAAGGATAGTGGTGAGCGGCTCTTCTCCGATTTGCTGAATACGGACGACGGAGTGCTTGTGTCGCTTTTGCGTGCGAAGGGACTCAACGAGATGGAGGCGGCAGTTATGCTCGACCGCTTCATCTTCGAGGTTCGCCACGAGCTGGAGCAGTATGGATATTGCCGTTTGGCAGAACTCGGAACGCTCCGCATCGAGCCAACAACAAAGGTCGTTCGTCTCTATCCACCAGTTCAGAGCGAGGTAGCTCAGCAGGAGACCTACGAGCATAAGCAGACTCCTTATGTTCCGAAGGTCGACGAGAGACGAAAGACGAAAGAAGAAAGTGTTCAGCAAGAGCAGAAGGAGGAGCAGAAGCAGGTTCAGTCGCAGACAGAAACCCCTAACGTCTCTAACGCCTCTAATACCCCTGTCGCTCCCGCAACCCCTAAGAAGCCGCTCCAACCTCGCAAGAAGAGAATGGACTTTGTGATGATTGTTGCGGTGATTATTGTAGTGGTGGCATTGGTAGCGATTGGTTATGGTTGGTATGTCTCGAATTTGGCAGTAGCCGACGATGCAGCGATGGATGCATTGCGAGTGGTGCCAGAACAGATAAACGAATAGAAAAGAATGATGGATAATAGTGCTTTACTCTCTGTAAAACAGCGATTTGGCATAATCGGTAACTCTCCGCTCTTGAACAGAGCATTGGAGGTCGCTTTGCGTGTTGCACCAACCGATTTGACGGTGCTTGTAACGGGCGAAAGTGGTGTGGGAAAGGAGTTTTTCCCACAGGTTATCCACGCCCATTCGGCGCGTAAGCACAATAAATATGTGGCAGTAAACTGCGGCGCAATCCCCGAGGGTACTATCGACTCGGAGTTGTTCGGTCACGAGAAGGGCTCGTTTACGGGCGCAATCGAGTCGCGCAAGGGCTACTTCGAAGAGGCGGATGGCGGTACTATCTTCCTCGATGAGGTGGGCGAACTTCCACTCGCTACGCAGGTACGTCTGTTGCGCGTGTTGCAGACTGGCGAGTTTATGCGTGTAGGTTCTGCGAAGGTACAGAAGACCAATGTGCGTGTGGTGGCGGCAACCAACTCAAATCTGATGGCAGCCATTGCCGATGGTCGTTTTCGCGAGGATTTGTACTACCGACTCAATACTGTGCCTATCACAGTGCCAGCATTGCGCGAGCGCCCCGAGGATATCTATATGCTCTTCCGCCGTTTTGCTACGGATGTGTCGGTGCAGTATAGAATGCCTGCCATCGCCCTCAATGATGAGGCACGTGCGTTGCTCGAGAACTACTATTGGCGAGGAAATATCCGCCAACTCAAGAATGTGGCCGAGCAGATTTCGGCAATCGAGGAGACTCGCGATATCACAGCGCCGATATTGGCGAAGTATCTCGTTGACGAGACATCGGCTTCGTCGCCGAGTCTGAATCAGTCGGCAAAGATGGAGGATATGAACTCCGAGCGCGAACTGCTCTACAAGATTTTGTTCGATATGCGTAGCGACATCAACGACTTGAAGCGAATGATTGCCGACTTGCATAGCGGTTATTCGTCATATCGCACCGCACCTACCCGTACCGAGCAGAGCGAGATTAAGGCACTCTTGCCGTTGACTCCAGCTGTAGTACCTGCAGAGGAGGATATCTATGCCGAGAGCGAGGTTGTAGAGGAGATGCCACGCGAGATGACCAAGGCGGATATGCAACGCGAGCAGATTATCAAGGCCTTGCGTCGCAACGGAGGTAGTCGTCGTGCTGCCGCTGCCGAATTATTTATGTCGGAGCGCACACTCTATCGTAAGATTAAGGATTTGAACATCGAAGAGTAGATTATGAAAAAGATACTGTTTGCAATATGTGGTCTAATGCTCTTGGTAGCAGGGGGTTGTACGGTTAAGTACTCCTTGTCGGGAGCATCTATTCCACCCGATGCTAAGACATTCTCGGTTGCATACTTTCCGAATAATGCACCGATGGTTGCACCTATCTTGAGCGCAACTCTCACCGACGAGTTGACTCAGCGTTTCGCATCGCGTACACGACTTGTGCAAGTGCCTGAGGGTGGCGACTTTGCCTTTGAGGGTGAGATTGTTGGATACACCTCGACCACCTCGTCGGTGTCGAGTGGCGACTACGCGTTGCAGAATCGTCTGACAATCACCGTAAAGGTCAACTTCACGAACGTGATTGACGACAAGGCGTCGTTCAAGGCGCGCTCCTTCTCGGCCTATGCCGACTACGATTCAACGAAGTTGCTCACTGAGGTTGAGAGTACCCTCATCCCCGAGATTGTGGAGCAGATTGTAACCGATATATTTATGGCTGCGGCCTCTAACTGGTAGTAGGGTATGTCGTTGTTGGATAATAAGTTGAATGGTGGAGTAGAGCTTGATGCTGCAACACTCGACGAACTGATTACACGCTATCCCTGGTTTACGGCAGCGCGAAATCTGAAGGCTCGCCTCGAGGGTGCGGAACCATTGCGCTACGAGATTGATGTTGAGAAGATTGCCGAGGAGAGCGAGGGTGAACTTATCAATCGCTTCCTTCGCAAGAGCGACTATCGCATCGTCGCTGAGGAGGGTGAGGTTGAAGATGAGGTTCGTACCGAGGCTGAATTTGACGATGAAGATGACCTCGTTAGCGAGGAATTGGCAGAAATTTACCTCTCTCAGGGGTTAAAATGCGAGGCAATCGCAATATATCGCAAATTAAGTTTGCTAAATTCGGAAAAAAGTATTTACTTTGCCGAGAAAATCGA
>JAZQWU010000028.1:0-7070 GCA_045632505.1 Alistipes sp.
GCCAAGTCCATAGGTTTTACGATGACCTTCACGCTGTGCTTCTCTTCAATCTCGCGAGCCGCCTCATTGAGTGCTGACTCTGTGCGACTTACGATGATAAGGTTGTAGCCTATTTCTGCCAACTGCTCGGCATATTGGCGACCGATACCTGTCGATGCACCCGTAACAAGGGCGAGCTTGGAGCCTCGCTCTATCTTATGCTTTCTGCACATTATTAGTTGATTTTAGCGAGTTCCTTCCAAACCATTGCTGGGATATGCTCCTGGCAGTTGTGGCAGCACTGCATATCCTTCGAGTACATACGTGCGATGCAGTAGTCGCGGTGGTCGCAACCCGAACGTGTCGAGAAATCGCCCTCCTTCATCTTGTTTACGAATGCAGGGTCGTTAATCAAGCAACGAGCCATCTGTACCATCTCGAAACCTGCGTCGAGTACCTTCTCGATACCCTCGCGCGATACGATACCACCAACATATACGAGTGGACCCTTCAATGCCTCGCGGAACTTCTTTGCATTCTCCAAGAAGAAGCACTCCTCGAACTTGTAGTCCTTAATCATCCACTTACCAAACAAATCCACTACAATCTTCTGCAACCACTCGTTCCAGCCCATATAGTAACTCATTGTCTTTGTAGGGATGCGGCCACGCATAACAGCCATTGGCGCACGCGAAACAAAGCCTGAAGTGAGTACAATACCGTTTACATTGAACTTCTCGATCTCCTTTGCAATCTCGATGCTCTCAGGAATCTGAATACCACTCTTGAAACCATCCTCCATATTGTGCTTAACGAGTACTGCAGTGTTGGTCTTGATTGCGGCCTCCATCACCTCCTCCAAGCACATCTTCATAAAGCGCATACGATTCTCCAATGAACCTCCGAACTCGTCACGACGACGATTTGTCCAAGGCGAGAGGAACTGCGAGATGAGGTAGCCGTGACCTGCGTGTACCTCCACGCTGTCGAAACCAGCCTCGTGTGCGGTCAATACAGCCTTTCCGAAGTCCTTTGCGGTTTGACGAATCTCCTCGTGGGTCATACGACGGTGGAAAGTAGGAGAGTAGAGGTTAAAGCCGTGCGATGCCGATACTGGGAAACTACCAGCGGTAGACCAGTGGGTCATATTTCCGCAGTGTCCAATCTGAATACCGCAAGCTGCGCCCTCTGCGTGTACTGCGTCGGTGATATCCTTCAACTCGGGTACAATCTCGTCGCGCAACCACAACTGCGAGTTGAACGACACACCGCTGCGGTTAATCGAAGCGTAGGCGAGGGTAGTCATTCCGACACCGCCCTTTGCCACGCTCACGTGGTAATCCTTCAATTTCTGTGTAGGACCAAAGTCCTTTCCCATCGACTCGAACGCAGCCGAACGGATGGTGCGGTTGCGGAGAGTTACGGGACCCATTTGATATGGGGTAAAGAGCTTAGACTCTTTGAGATCCTTTGCCATATTTTGTTATATTAGTTTCTTCTTAATATATAAAAGGTATAATGCGCTTGCGGTTGAGTTTTGTAAACTCCTCGCCAAACTCCTGCTCATAACGCTTACGCAAGTCGCCTGCACGCGGAGCAAGATTTGCGAATGTCCACCAAGCGAATACCGCACCTGCCACCGACCACGATGCGATAGCGTAGCCTACCCACTCCATAAACTCGCCAAAGTAGTTTGCCGACGATACGTAGCGGAACATACCACCGCGTGGGATGTAGTGCTTCTTGTCGCCTGGCTTACGGAGGTGACGGATTATGTAATCAGAGTGGAGATTGGTGATGAAGCCGAATAACCATACGGCAACGCCGATGTAGATATATGGCTTGCAGAACCAATTTGCGTAGTAGTCAGGGAAGTAGGTCGGTACGATGAAGAACAACCAACCGCCCTGCATACAAGCGTTCAAGGTATTGAATGTTGCACCCATCAACATAATCGATACTGGCATCTTCGAATTTCCGCGCAACAACATCGGGAAGATGAATGAGCGCTGGAAGTAGTGAATTTGGATAATCGAGAAGAGTACCATCGGAGCAAGCTCGGTGGTCATTCCGCCCAAGTACCACAACACCCACATAGCGATAAATACGGGAGCCTCCATCAAAACCCAAGCAACCTTATTTGGCACAGGGAAGCCGAATTTGGGGTTGTAGAGGTAGCCATATCCTGCCTTTACGAAGTGCAAAGCGATGAATACGAACAACGCCGTAACTGCCATCACAACGAGAAAAATATTGTATGTAGACAATTCCATCATATCTGTTTAACCTTTAAGAACTCGCAAAGTTATAAATTTAAATTTATAATATGCTAAAATGTCGCAAAATAAATACTTTATGTTGAAAGTTAGACATTGAAAAGGAAGTGCATAATGTCACCATCCTCGACTACATACTCCTTACCCTCGATGCCAATCTTACCTGCATCGCGGCACGCCTTTTCTGAGCCAAGTTCAACGTAGTCTGCATACTTGATAACCTCGGCGCGAATAAAGCCCTTCTCGAAGTCGGTGTGGATAACACCAGCTGCTTGAGGAGCCTTTGTACCCTTGCGATATGTCCAAGCACGCGACTCGTCTGCACCTGTGGTGAAGAAGGTCTCGAGCTCGAGTAAGCGATATGCAGCCTTAATCAAACGGCTCACACCCGACTCCTTCAATCCCATATCCTCCAAGAACATCTGTCGCTCCTCGTAAGTCTCCAACTCGGCGATATCAGCCTCGGTTGCAGCTGCAACGATAAGCATCTCAGCATTCTCGTCAGCGATAGCCGCCTTTACAGCCTCGGTGTGGGCGTTGCCGGTCACTGCGCTTGCCTCGTCAACATTGCAGAGGTAGAGTACAGGTTTGTCGGTCAAGAGATTCAAGTCGCTTACAACCTTGCGCTCCTCTTTGTCGAGCTCGAGTGTGCGTGCGCACAAGCCCTGCTCCAATACCTCCTTGTAACGCACCAAGATGTCGTACTGACGCTTTGCGAGTTTGTCACCACCAGTCTGCGCCTGCTTCGCTACCTTTGCGATGCGGTTCTCGATGGTCTCGAGGTCCTTCAACTGCAACTCGGTGTCGATGATGCCCTTGTCGCGAACTGGGTCTACAGTGCCATCTACGTGAGTGATATTGTCGTTATCGAAGCAACGCAAAACGTGAATAATAGCGTTAGTGTTGCGGATGTTTGCAAGGAACTTATTTCCGAGACCTTCGCCTCGCGATGCACCCTTAACGAGTCCTGCGATATCTACAATCTCGATGGTTGTTGGGATAACACGCTTTGGGTTATCTATTTCTGCGAGTTTAACAAGTCGCTCGTCTGGTACTGTGATGATGCCGACATTCGGCTCGATTGTACAGAAAGGGAAGTTTGCCGACTGCGCCTTTGCGTTCGACAAACAGTTGAAAAGTGTCGATTTACCAACATTTGGCAAACCTACGATACCACATTGTAATGCCATATTTAGTTTGAGTTTTTATTTCGTTTTTACTTGTATAATTCGTTGAGTATTCGTGCCAATCGCAATCCTCCCGAGAGTAGCTGCTTCTCGATTACGGGTGCGTAGTAGGTGATGTAGTCGTATGAAAGTTTGCCTTTCTCGGGCGATACCTTATAAATCTCGGTTGCGATTGCGTGACTCTGTTCGAGCCAATCCTTCGCCTCGCCTTTTGCTAACTCGGCTTTTTGCTCGGCGGTGCAGTAGCGGTTGAGTTGCTGTTCCCATTCGGTGTAGCCCCACTTGTGTGCCGCCTCAACCAATGCCGTATCCCAAAGCTTGTGCAACTTAATATCCTTGTCGAAGAACTTTACGACAACATTGTTGCCACCTCTATCGCTCAAGCGACCTGCGTGCATAGGGCAGTGTACATCGCCGACAAGGTGAATCAACATCTTCAAGCGTGCGGTCTCTTGGGCAGGTGTTAACTTACCACTCTTAATCTCGGCAATGCAGAGGTTAATGGCGGTAACTACGTCGCCCCTTTCGTTTTTTGTCATTGTGTCGTAGGTGAATCCCTCGTCTACATTGGCGTAGTGCCACGTTTTGGTGTAACGATATTGGTCGCTGTAGCTTGCGTTGTCGAGCCAGTTAGCATAATATACCAACGAGTGGTTGTCCAACTTCTTTACCACCTTCTGATATACCTCGGGTGTGAGGTTGCACTCTGCGATATATGCTACTACGTCGTGACCCTTCTGTCCCCATCCAAATGATGTAAGGGTGGTGCAAAGTGCTATTATTGCAAATAAAAATCTCTTCATCTCTAATTCTGCATTGATGCTAGGAACTCTTCGTTTGTGCGGGTAAGCGTAAACTGCTTCTCGAGGAACTCCATAGCCTCGACTGGTGTCATATCGGATAGATACTTGCGAAGACCCCAGGTGCGTTGCATAATCTCGCGTGGAAGGAGCAAGTCCTCACGACGGGTGCTCGAAGCAATAACATCAACAGCAGGGTAGATGCGCTTGTTCGCAATGCGACGGTCGAGCTGCAACTCCATATTACCTGTACCCTTGAACTCCTCGAAGATAACCTCGTCCATCTTCGAACCAGTTTCGATAAGGGCTGTGGCAATGATAGTAAGCGAACCTTTCTCCTCTGTGTTACGTGCTGCTCCGAAGAAACGCTTTGGCTTGTGCAAGGCGTTTGCATCAACACCTCCCGACAACACCTTACCCGACGCTGGCTGTACCGAGTTGTAGGCACGAGCCAAACGAGTAATAGAGTCCAAAAGGATAACTACATCGTGTCCACACTCAACCATACGCTTAGCCTTCTCCAAAACCATCTCGGCAACCTTCACGTGGCGTGAAGCCTGCTCGTCGAATGTCGAAGAAACAACCTCAGCTTTGACGTGGCGCGCCATCTCGGTAACCTCCTCAGGACGCTCGTCGATGAGCAATACAATCATATATACCTCTGGATGGTTGTCGGCAATAGCGTTGGCAAGGCTTTGCAAAATCATTGTCTTACCAGTCTTTGGCTGTGCTACGATAAGCGCACGCTGTCCCTTTCCGATTGGAGAGAAGAGGTCCACGATGCGGTTGGTCATTGTATTGTGGCCCGCACCTGTAAGGTTGAATTTCTCGCTTGGGAAGAGTGGTGTAAGGTATTCGAATTGTACTCTGTCGCGGATGAAGTTTGGCTCTAAACCGTTAATCTTTGTTACTCGTACGAGAGGGAAGTAACGCTCGCCCTCCTTCGGTGGTCGGATAACTCCAGCAACGGTGTCACCGGCCTTCAATCCGAAGAGCTTAATCTGCGACGGAGAGACATATACGTCATCAGGGGAATTGAGATAGTTGTAATCTGCCGAGCGTAGGAATCCGTATCCATCTGGGATAATTTCCAATACACCCTCGCCGTACACCTCTGCGGTGAAATCGTCTTTAGTGATAGGTTTGTCGACTACCTCCTCGTTGATATCTTCTTGCGATTGAGCAGTTTCGTTCTCCTCGTTTTGAGTTTCCGCTATAGGTGTAGACTCCTCGGTAGTTGCCTTCTTTGGCTTACGACCGCGTCTCTTTGGCTGTGGCGTCTCTACTTCAGCGGTGTTGCTCTCTATCTTTGTCTCCTCTTTGGTCTCGATTTTTGCCTCTGCAACTTCGATGGTTGCAGGTTCTGCTTTTGTAGGCTCGCTCTCCAATACCTCGACTCTCTGTGTAGGTCTAACTGGTAATGCACTCAAACGAACTCTTTTGCGCTTTGGCAATATTGGCGTAGCCTCAACAGCCTGAGTCTCCTTTACGCTATTGTTCTCCTGCTCGGCTGCGACTTCTGAGTGGTTTTCACTCGCTTTGCCGATGTTGGAGATTTGTGTAATAAGCTCTTTCTTGGTTAATTTCTCGCCTTCGATACCGAGTGCCTTCGCAATCACGCGCAACTCGGCAATAGTTTTGCCTTGAATAGCAATCAAATCTTTCATAATCTCAATTTTCTGCGATTTCTCATCGAACGAACGATCGATGGTTAAACGAACAATCAAAAATTTTAAACAGTGTGTTCGGAATAACGATGCAAATATAGTACTTTTATTATTAATAAAAAATATTTTTTCTTCGCCTCAAGTGTTATTTTTTGCTTTTGTCGCATAAAAAACCTAATTTTGTATTCAATAAACACTAAAATCACTAAAAAATGAGACTCAAAATTACTATTTTATCACTCTTGATGGCTGCATTGTCGGTGCAGACAACATTGGCGTGGGGCGGATTGGGCCATCGTACTATTGCTTCAATTGCCGAGAAGCATCTCACTCCCGAGGCGAAGGCTGCAACGCAGAAGTATCTTAATGCTTCGCTCCCAAGCGTTGCGGTGTGGATGGATAGAACGGCATCGTGGACTAAAAAGAGCAAGAGCCACATTCCTGGTTGGGAGCAGACATCTACTTGGCACACTCTTGTTGTTGACGAAAAGCATCGTGTTAGCGATGTTCGTACACCGAAAGGTAGTGGCAATCTTGTTCCAAGCGTGAAGATGTGCTACGAAAATTTGAAGAACTATCGCAACTTGACCGACTCGGCAGTAGTTGTAAACTTGAAGTGTTTGGTACATATGATGGGTGATATGCATTGTCCAACCCATTTCTACTTCTTGGAGTTTCCCGATTGTTTTCCAGGTCCAAAGGGCCCAAACGGCAAGCGTACTCCTGCTCGCGACAGAATAAATGTTTACTATAACGATAAGAAGATGACTTATCACTCATTCTGGGATGGTCCTGCAATTGCTGCAATCTACCCAGAGCATAAGTCAGACTACAAGTTCTATACCGAGGCTTTCGATAAGGCATCTGCAAAGCAGAAGGCTAAGTTCTGCAAAGGAACAATCGATGATTGGGTACACGATTCAGCGAAGAATTGCCGCCCTGTATACAACAATGTGGCAGCGGGCGATACACTCGACCGCGACTTTATTCTTTCGTATAGCAAGCTGACTCAGCGTCAGTGCTTGAAGGCGGGTTGCAGACTTGCTTACTTGTTGAATGAATGCTTTAAATAATAAATTATAAATCGTTGACTATGAAAAAGTTTATCTTAGTGTTGTTTGCAGCGTTACTCTTCTGCACACAGGAGAGTTTTGCTTGGGG
>JAZQWU010000029.1:0-6785 GCA_045632505.1 Alistipes sp.
ATATCGTCGTGGTCGCAACCGAGCATATCGACAATCTGATCCTTCACCTCGTCAATCATTGCCGAAGGCATATCAATCTTGTTCAATACTGGGATAATCTCCAAGTCGTTGCCGAATGCGAGATAGAGGTTCGAGATGGTCTGCGCCTGGATACCCTGCGACGCATCCACAACGAGCAATGCTCCCTCGCACGAAGCGATGGCACGCGACACCTCGTACGAGAAGTCGACGTGTCCCGGGGTGTCGATAAGGTTGAGTGTATAGTTCACACCATCCTGCGCAACGTAGTTCATCTGAATGGCGTGCGACTTGATGGTAATACCCTTCTCGCGCTCGAGATCCATATCATCAAGCACCTGCGACTGCATTTCGCGTTGATTCAAAGTGTTGGTAGCCTCCAACAAGCGATCGGCCAAGGTTGACTTACCGTGGTCGATATGGGCTATAATGCAAAAGTTTCTTATATTCTTCATAATCACGGCAAAGATAGTAAAACAAACGGAAAGCGGGAAACGGAAAACGGAAAACTTTTAATTTTTAATTAAAAAATATGGACTTTCAGCCCCTTTTTTGCAATAAAAACAGACAGCCGAGCAGTGAATTATGCTCGGCTGTGCCTTTAATTGTCAATTTTCAATTCTCAATTGTCAATTTTCGAAAATTGATTTTACCACTTTTTCCGTCACGTTTTTATTCTGATTCACATAGACTTTGGCAAGGGCAGACAAGCGAGCAAGGTAATCCGCGTCGCTTTTTAATTCGTCAAACCAGACCTTCAATTCCTCCTCGTTTTTGACCGAGCGACCAACGCCGAGTTCTATCAAGTCGCACGCCTCCTTGAACTTGCGATACTTTGTACCGAACGCTACGGGCAGACCATAGACCGCTGCCTCGAGCGTATTGTGAATACCTGCGCCAAAGCCACCGCCCACATACGCCCACTCTGCCGAGCCATAGACGCGCGAAAGCAGACCTACGGTATCCAAGACAAGCACCTGCTTCTCGGCAAAGTCATCGGTCAGTTGCGTATATCGCACCGCTCCACCCTTCACCTCGCGCAAGATGCGTTCAATACGCGACTCCTCCATTTCGTGAGGTGCGATGACAAATTTAACGTCGGAATTTTCGTTGATGAGCGGCAAGAGAATATCCTCATCGGGCAGCCACGTAGAGCCTGCCACAAAGAGTTGTTTACCCCCCTTAAACTGCTCTACAAACGCCACGCGCTCCGCCTTTTCGGCAATATCAATCACGCGGTCGAAGCGTGTATCACCTGCCACCACAACATTCGCCACGCCAATCTCGGCGAGCAACGCCTTCGACCTCTCGTCCTGCACAAAGAGTGTTTCGAAAGTAGCGAGCGCCTCGCGCCAAATGCCACCAATAGGATGGAAGAATATCGATTTACGACGGAAGATTGCCGAGGCGATAAAGGTGCGGATGCCACGACGACGCAACTCCGCAAGCATATTGAGCCAGAACTCATACTTCACAAATATCACCACCTCTGGATTTACTACATCGAGAAAACGAGCAACCTCGCGCTTGGTATCGACCGGGAGATAGAATACGTAGTCAGCATTCGGGTAGTTCTTGCGCACCTCATAGCCCGAAGGTGAGAAGAAGGTGAGCAAAATCTTGTAGTCGGGATAGTGCGTCTTGATGTAGTCCACGAGTGGTCGCCCTTGCTCGAAGTCGCCAAGCGATGCAACGTGCACCCAGGCAATCTTCTCGCCCTTGGCAATCACTCTCTGCATCTTTTCGAGCATACCACAACGGCCCTCACACCACAACCGAGCCTTCTCGTTGAACGGAGCAACGAGGCGAATCAGCTGGGCGTAAATCGCCATACAGATATTATATAACCACATCATAATCTACCAACCATATTGTAGCGCATCCTCGACAAAGCGCAACGACTCGACCTGCTCGCCCACCATCTCTATCGCAATAAGCGAGAATCGAGGCTCAAGCGGAGAGTGACGCTGCGCCATATACGCCGATGCAGCTCGACGCATAGCACGCAACTTCTGCTCATTCAGAGCATCCTCGGGGGCGGTCATCGTGCCGAACTTGCGAGTTTTGACCTCGACAAAGTGCAGTTCGTCATAGCGCGAAGCGATAATATCTACCTCACTACGACCCACGCGATAGTTGCGCTCAACGATGAAAAATCCGTTCTTGCGCAGATAATCCACCGCCGCCTGCTCACCTATCGCACCGCGTATTTGCTTGTCAGTTTGCATTTAGAGAAGGAACGACAAATCATCACCCGCATTCACTTCATAAGCAGGTGTACCCTTCTTGAAGATACGCATTGGGCGCGAGCCGATAAGTTCCAACTTGCCATCCACATAGCGAAGCATACAACCCTCGCGCAAACCTACAACATAACGACGTGGATTTGCCTCGATATACTCCTCGATACGCTGCTCGCGAGTTTCACCTGCGTGTCCCTCAGGATTAGCATCAAGGTAGTGAGGATTAATCTGGAACTTCACCGCACCCACAGCCTTGAACGACTTTGGTTCAACGATAGGCATATCGTTTGTGGTGCAGATTGTAGGGCAGCAAACGTTACTACCAGCCGACCAACCAACGTAAGGGACATCCTCCTTCACACGCTTGAGGATAGCGGTCATCAAACCCTGCTCTTGCATCTTCTTGGTCAAAGCGAATGTGTTACCACCACCTACGCAGATAGCCTGCGCCTCGAGGATTGCCTTGCGAGGGTTCTTTTCGCGATGAATCGAGCGCACCTTCACGCCAATCTCATCAAAACGCTCCTGCACCTTGCGCTCATACTCATCGTACGAGAAAGTAACGGCTGCATAAGGGATGAAAACAACCTCGCTAACACCCTGCAAGTGGTCGCCAATACGGGCAATCGGATACTTCAAATACGCCTCTCCAGCGTTGGTCGAATTGGAAATAAGTAATAATTTCATATAACTATTTGATTTTTAATCATTTACACTATTTTGATTTCGTTTTGTTCATAAATTATTTGTAAATTTATGCCAAAGATAATAAAAAAGTGCTACATTTGCACCGGAACGTTTACATATTTTTATTGTAATTTTGTCCAAATATGCGGACAGAATGACGTATGAACGCGTTTTTGGCTAAAAAATTGAAGAAACAAATTTATATACAACTAAACTATTGTTAAATTAAAAACTGAAAGTTATGTCAGAGATTCAAGAAAAAGTTGTTAAGATCATCGTTGACAAGTTGGGCGTTAAGGAGTCAGAGGTTACTCCAGAGGCTACATTCACCGGCGACCTCGGTGCTGATTCGTTGGACACTGTAGAGCTCGTTATGGAGTTTGAGAAGGCATTTGGCGTTCAGGTTGCTGACGAGGATGCTGAGAAGTTCCAGACTGTAGGTGATGTTATCACTTATATCGAGGAGCACAAATAGTATTTAATCTTTTGAATACAACTTCTCACGAGCGAAGAAATGAAAAGCGCAAGAAGAGTTGTCGTCACTGGCATAGGTACTATTAATGCCATAGGCAACAATATCGAAGAGTACTTTTCAAACCTTGAGAACGGAGTTTCGGGAGCTGCCGAAATCACACTTTTCGACGCCACGAACTTCAAATCACGCATCGCTTGTGAGGTAAAAAATTACGATTGGAGCAACTACTTCGAGCGCAAGGAGGTACGCAAATTTGACCGATTCTGTCAGTTTGGACTCATTGCCGCTACGGAAGCCGTCGAAGATGCTTCTTTCGACTTCGACACCCTCGACAAAGAGCGCGCAGGCGTAATTTGGAGTTCGGGCATCGGTGGCATCCAATCATTACACGATGAGGTTATGGGCTGGGCCGAGGGAGATGGTATCCCTCGCCACAGCCCATTCTTTGTACCCCGTCTTATCACCGACATCGTAGCTGGACACATCTCCATTAAGTATGGATTGATGGGTCCTAACTACAGCGTCACTTCGGCTTGCGCCTCGTCAAATCACGCGATGATTGATGCTTTGAATCTCATTCGTTGGGGCAAGGCTGACGTTATTGTTACGGGAGGCTCCGAGGCACCTATTACGATTGATGGTTTGGGTGGTTTTGCCTCGATGCACGCACTCTCGACTCGCAACGATGACCCCAAGCACGCTTCGCGTCCATTCGACGCAGGTCGTGACGGCTTTGTCATTGCCGAAGGTGCGGGAGCACTCGTATTCGAGGAGTACGAGCACGCCAAGGCGCGAGGTGCAAAAATCTACTGCGAAGTTGCAGGTGGCGGAATGTCTGCCGATGCCTACCATATGACCGCACCGCACCCCGAGGGTAAGGGCGCAATCAAGTCGATGAAGGAGGCATTGGAGGATGCCGAGTTGAATATCAAAGATATTGACTACCTCAACACTCACGGTACATCTACCCCACTCGGCGACCTTGCCGAGCTGACCGCCATTCAGACTTTCTTTGGCAACCACGCTTACGAGATGAATATCTCGTCCACAAAATCTATGACGGGACACCTTCTCGGTGCTACCGCCGCAGTCGAGGCTTTGGCTTGCGTTATGGCAATCACCAAAGGCGTAGTTCCACCGACTATCAATGTCGAGGAGCTCGACCCTCAAATTGATTCAAAACTTAATCTAACACTTGGCAAGGCGCAGAAGCGTGAGGTACGTTGCGCTATGAGCAATACCTTCGGCTTCGGAGGTCACAACTCAACCATAGTGTTCCGCAAAATCTAATTACGACTATGTTCGACTTTATACTCCGTCCGATACGCCGTAATTTCGGACGCAATAAATTATACTATCGAATCATCGACGATATGTTCGGTTTCATTCCGAACAATATCGAACTCTATAAGTTGGCACTTATCCACAAGTCATCTTCGATTGAGATGGGCGGTCGCAACATCAACAACGAGCGACTCGAGTTCTTGGGCGATGCCGTAATCGAGAGCATCACCTCGGACTACCTCTTCATCGAATACCCCGACTACGACGAGGGTAAACTCACAAAGTTGCGCTCGAAGTTGGTATCGCGCCAGTCGCTCAACGCCATTGCTTGCAAGTTGGGACTCGACAAGCATATCATCTGCAGCCGCTCTATTTCGGCAACACAGAAACACCTCTATGGCGATGCTTTCGAGGCGATGATGGGTGCAATCTACTTGGACCAGGGCTACAACTTCGCAAACCGTTTGCTTATCAACAATATCTACTCGACAAATCTCTCACTCGAGGAGGTTGACGAGACCGAGACCGACTTCAAGAGTCGCCTTATCGAGTGGGGACAGAAGAACCATCACACCGTAGTGTTCCGCACCAAGGGTTCGCCAATGGGAACAGGTGCAACACGCTCGTTCCGTTGTACCGTATTGATTGATAATCTGGAGGTTGGACACGGCTCTGGCACATCGAAGAAGGAGGCTGAGCAGCGCGCAGCAGAGGCGGCTTCGTACGAGCCGAGCGACGAGGATTGCGCACGATTGCTCGACCGCCTCGACAAGATGAGCAAATAAGAAACGCTATGCAAGAGATTCGCAACAAGGTGGCATTGAGAGGCTACGAAGCACTCTCGGACTCGGAACTGCTGACTCTACTGTTGGAGGATAAGGCTCTCGCCGAGGAGTTGCTACGCCAGTGCGGATCGTTGCGTGCCATTGCCGAAACTCAGCCCTCGCGCCTCCGTATGGTTGCGGGATTGGGTAGCAAGCGAGTGGAGCGACTACTCTCTGCCATCACCGCTGGCCGTCGCGTCGCTACGGCAAACAAAGCCATCGAGGAGAACATCACCTCGAGCGACGATGTGGTGCGCATTATGCGCCCTAAACTCCAGAACCTAAAGCACGAAGAGTGCTGGGCAATATACCTCACAAATACCAATCGCATCATCGAGACTACGCTCATCAGTCAGGGCGGAGTACAGGCTACCGTCGTGGACCATCGCCTTATCGTGAAGCGAGCATTGGAGTTGCTCTCCACGCGCATCATCATCGTGCATAACCACCCTTCGGGCAGTGCTACACCGAGTGGTCCCGACCACGACATCACCCGACGTATCAAGGAGGCTACCGCATTGTTCGACATTCAATTACTCGACCACATCGTCATCAGTGCGAGCGAAAGTTACTCGTTCAAGAGCAATGGAAAACTCTAAAGCAAGCTATACTATGAAAAGAAAATTTTTTGTATTGACAATGTTACTCGCAGCGGTAGTTACCTGCACAGTAATCGTCCTCAGCTACACAGCTAACAACAAGCCTTATACCATCAAAAATGGTATGATTCACTTCGCCGAGCCTGAGCGTGCCGAAGGGCAGACATCAATGCTCGGATTTGCAGCGGAGCCTATCGACACTGTCCGCGTTGGTATCATCGGCATTGGACAGCGAGGAAAAGGCCCATTGAAGCGTATGTCGTTTATTGATGGAGTGAAGATTGTAGCTATCTGCGACCTTCATCAAGAAAATCTCGACAAGGGACAGGAGCGACTTGCAAAGTACAATATGCCAAAGGCTGACGAGTATGTTGGAGAGGAGGCGTGGAAGCAGGTGTGCGAGCGCGAGGATATCAACCTCATCTACATCGCAACCGACTGGTTGTCGCACACTCCTATTGCAGTCTATGCAATGGAGCACGGTAAGCACGTTGCTATCGAGGTGCCTGCAGCGACATCGGTAGCCGAATGCTGGCAGTTGGTCGACACCTCGGAGCGCACTCGTCGCCACTGTATGATGCTCGAGAACTGTGTCTACGACCACTTCGAGCTCACCACACTCAATATGGTGCAGCAGGGCTTGTTCGGCGAGATT
>JAZQWU010000030.1:0-2962 GCA_045632505.1 Alistipes sp.
ATGGTTCCACTCGTAGGTAACCACAAGGAGTTGCGCTACCAGAAGAACGTAATCGACGAGACTGCTAACGCAGTATTCGCAGAGCGTAACGACAAGATCGACTACCTCGTAGGTACTATGATCG
This sequence comes from Alistipes sp., assembly GCA_045632505.1. Taxonomy (GTDB): domain Bacteria; phylum Bacteroidota; class Bacteroidia; order Bacteroidales; family Rikenellaceae; genus Alistipes. Next base: position 125 of record JAZQWU010000030.1, read on the forward strand.
AGGTTCCACGTGCTGCAGTAACTGCTAACCAGATTGCTGAGGTTGCAGAGTTCTTCTCGTTCGGTACTAACGACCTTACTCAGATGACACTCGGCTTCTCGCGTGACGATATCGCTAAGTTCCTCCCAGTTTACCTCGACAAGAACATCATCAAGGCAGACCCATTCAAGGTTCTCGACCGCAATGGTGTAGGTCAGTTGGTTCGTGAGGCAGTTATGAAGGGTCGCTCGACTCGTCTTGACCTCAAGTGCGGTATCTGTGGTGAGCACGGTGGTGAGCCATCGTCAGTAGAGTTCTGCCACTACGCAGGTCTCAACTACGTAAGCTGCTCTCCATTCCGTGTGCCTATCGCACGTTTGGCTGCTGCTCACGCTGCACTCAAGGAGAAATAAAAAATGTTTTTAAGCAGCGATAGCTGCGTTATACTCAATCCCCGAGACAGGGAAATACGCCAAGTATTCCCCAGCCTCGGGGATTTTCTCATCTGCTCTTCTGACAAGAAATTGAAAATCATTCTGTTTTTTGTGGTAGGGCTAAAGGTTATTAAAGGATATTAAGGGCTATTAAAGGTTGTTAAGGTTTTACGTATCAGTCCGTTAATAACCTTTAATCACCCTTAATAACCCTTATTAAAACTCCTATCTCCTATCTTCTCTCTCCTAACTAAAAGTCATCCCCAACCTATTACCAGTGGTTGGGGATGGTTTTTGATGTGTCGCAGTCGTTATTTCGTGAACTGGAGGGCCCAGTCGAGGTAGTCGGTTTTGAAGGCCTCGCGGCAGAGTTCTTCGCGGGAGCGGATGTTGAGAACCTCCTCGCGGATGGTGCCGCCAGCCTCGCGCACCTCGTCGGCGAAGGTGTCGAGGGTTACCGATACGGCATAGACATCGGTTTCGCCCTTGATGGAGAGCACTGCAGTGCGAGCGATGTTCTTCGCAACGATTGACTCGTCAGGATCTGCAGCCACCGAGATGCCCGAAGCAAATAGGTCGGTGTAGTCCGACAGCATACGCCACACGCCACCTGCGCCTGCTGGTTGGCTCGAGTCGGAGTAGCCCATAATATAGATGCGCGATACGTCCACATACGGCTTCTTGCTGATGTAGTTGTCAATCAACGCCTTCAGTCGCTCGGACATTGTCGCCTTGTTCATCTCGGCTGGATTCTCATCCCACTTGCGATCTGCTGGGCACTGCGGAACAATGATGCTCGCCTTGATGTTGTTCGAGCTGAAGTAGTGCCAGATGCGGATTACGGCATCCTGATGTATCTGCGAGAGGTTATCCGAGCCGCTGGCATATTGTCCGTGCAACACCACAACGAGTGGATACTTGCCATTATTAGCGTTTGTGATGGCGCACTCTTGATAGTTGAGTTTCTCGCCTTCGAAGGTGTGGCTGCTTGCCTTGAAGTAGTCTTCAACGCTGCTTGGCAATTCGGGTGTATCGGTGTTGGAACATTGTACCGAGAATATCGCAACGATAAGTGCGAGGGCGAAGAGGTGTAATTTGGTCTTCATATATAAATATAGTTTTAAGTGGTTCATCTGTCTTATTAGACGCCGAAAGGGAGAAAAGGTTAAATCGGTGGCTGAAAAATGGCGCGTAGAGGTGGTGTCTCAAGGCAGAGAAAACGATTTTTAATTTTTAATTCTTAATTTTAATTTCTTTTTCCTATCTTTGCGCCCGAAAAGTTATAAAAGATAGATTCTTAACTAATTAAAAATTATACAACTATGACAATTACAGCAGCTGATATCAAAATCGGTATGTGCATTGAGATGGATGGCAAGACATTTATTGTTGTCGATTTCCAGCACTGCAAGCCAGGCAAGGGTCCTGCATTCGTTCGTTCGAAGCTCAAGAACTTGGAGAACGGTCGCGTTCTCGAGAATACCTTCTCGTCGGTAGGTATCAAGATTGAGCAGGTACGCGTTGAGCGTCGTCCATACCAGTTCACCTATGAGGATGACCTCGGTGCTCACTTTATGCACACTGAGACTTTCGAGGAGATCAACATCGAGAAGACTCTCATCGAGAACTATGACCTTATGGCAGACGGCCAGATCGTTGAGGTTATGTACCACACTGACAAGGATATCGTTTTGGCTGCTGAGTTGCCACCAATCGTTGATATGGAGGTTACCTACACCGAGCCAGGTATCAAGGGCGATACCGCTTCGACCAACTCGTTGAAGCCAGCTACTGTTAACACTGGTGCAACTATCAAGGTACCTTTGTTCATCAACACTGGCGACAAGATCCGCGTTGATACCCGTACTCGTGAGTACTACGAGCGTATCAAATAGCTCTTGTTATACAATTTTATAGTAAAAGGGTGTGTCCACTTCATCGTCGGACACACTCTTTTTGCATTTTTACTCCAAAAAGTGAACAATCAGCGACTTTTTAACTTATCTTTGCACCGCAGTTAGGTTAAACTTATTTTATTAAAGGTATTATGAAACCTCATTTTTCAATCGACTTTAGTCCAAAGTTGTTCTACACCCTGCGTAACTACGACCGCACCAAACTTATGAAGGATATTATGGCGGGTATTATCGTGGGTATTGTAGCTATTCCACTCGCTATCGCCTTCGGTATCGCCTCGGGCGTAGGCCCAACAGAGGGTTTGGTAACGGCTATCATCGCAGGATTTATCATCTCGGCACTCGGTGGTTCGCGCGTGCAGATTGGTGGTCCTACAGGCGCATTCATCGTAATCATCTACGGCATTATCCAGCAGTTTGGCGTTGGCGGTCTTGCCATTGCAACTATTATGGCTGGTATTATGCTTGTCTTGATGGGCGTGTTCAAACTCGGCTCTATCATCAAGTTT
>JAZQWU010000031.1:0-5086 GCA_045632505.1 Alistipes sp.
CGTCGTCAGGGCGATCCTTGTATTATGAACTTGTGGGTACACGATGGTAGCAAGGATATCACCGTAAATCGTATGAAGTACCGCGCATTGTTGAAGGATTCGTTGGATCAGATCTTCGAGCAGAAGTACGAGAATATGAAGGATTGCGTAGAGTCGAAGGTGTTTGGTGTTGGTTTGGAGAGCTACACCGTAGGCTCGAACGACTTCTATATTGGTTACGGAGCGCAGAATGGCAAGATCGTAACCCTCGATACTGGTCACTTCCACCCAACCGAGAATGTAGCAGATAAACTTTCGTCATTGCTCCTCTATATTCCTGAGGTTATGCTCCACGTTACTCGTCCTGTACGTTGGGATTCGGACCACGTAACTATTATGAACGACGAGACTCTCGAGTTGATGCAGGAGATTGTTCGTTGCGATGCTCTCGACCGCGTTCATATCGGTTTGGACTTCTTCGACGCTTCGATTAACCGTATTGGTGCATATGTTATCGGTACTCGCGCAACACAGAAGTGTCTATTGCGTGCGTTGCTCGAGCCACTTGCACAGCTCCGCCAGTACGAGGCAAATGGTCAGGGCTTCGAGCGTTTGGCTCTCCTCGAGGAGGCGAAGAACTTGCCTTGGAACGCAGTTTGGGATATGTTCTGCTTGCGTGCAGGCGTGCCAGTAGGCGAGTCGTTTATTGCAGACGTACAACAGTATGAGAAGGATGTAACATCAAAACGTAACTAATTATGGCATCTATATTGGAAAACAGACCGGCACTCGCTGCCGAAGTCGAGAAGGTTGCCGAAGTGGCTGGCTATCTCTGGCAGAAGGGCTGGGCTGAGCGTAACGGTGGAAATATTACAGTGAACATCACCGAGTATGTGGATGACGAGATTAAGGCTATGCCTGCAATCAGCGAGGTCTACCCAATTGGTACGGTGTTGCCAAACTTGAAGGGTTGCTACTTCTATTGCAAGGGTACAAATATGCGTATGCGCGATTTGGCTCGTCGCCCTATGGAGAATGGCTCAATCATCCGCATTTTGGAGGATTGCGCGTCGTACGTAATTATCGCTGATAATGTGGTGAAGCCAACTTCGGAGTTGCCATCGCACCTCAGCGTACACAACTACCTTATCGGCAAGGGCTCGCCATATAAGGCATCGGTACACACTCACCCAATCGAACTCATTGCAATGTCACACAGCCAGAAGTTCCTCGCAAAGGATGTTGCAACTAAGTTGTTGTGGAGTATGATCCCCGAGACTAAGGCATTCTGTCCTCGCGGTTTGGGTATCGTGCCTTACAAGTTGGCTGGCTCGGTGGAGTTGGCTGACGCTACGATTGCCGAGTTGGACGACTACGATGTAGTGATGTGGGAGAAGCACGGCGTATTTGCTGTGGATAACGATGTTATGCAGGCATTCGACCAGATTGATGTGCTGAATAAGTCGGCTCTCATCTATATTGCTGCAAAGAATATGGGCTTCGAGCCTGAAGGTATGAGTGAGGAGCAGATGCGCGAGATGTCGGTAGCATTCAACCTCCCTAAATAGTAAATTAAACAGAGATAGAATATGAAGAAATTTTCGATTTTAATGGCTATCGTATCGCTCTTCGTGGCAGTAGGTTGCTGCGGTGGCGATAAGGATTATGCAGGAACACGCGTTGATGCGTTGGATAACGCGGCGTGGGAGAGCTCGAAGTGGATTTCGGTTGTGGATGCTCCCGTAGTTACCGAGGAGGGTGCTTTCCGTGCTGCCGATGGTGCAAACTGGTTTATCACTACTTTGAAGAACGAGAAGAAGGTCGTATCGGCAAAGTGTATGGCTACAAGTTTGGGTGTCTTCGACATCTATGTAAATGGCAAGATTGTTGGTGCAGAGGTTCTCAAACCTGGTTATACCAGCCCTATCAAGAGCAAACTCTCGTTTACCTACGACATTACCAAGGCGTTCCTTACCGCTGAGGGCGCAGAGAATACTCTCTCGGCACAGGTAACCCCAGGTTGGTGGGCTGACCGCATCGTTTCGCCACGCCATAACGTGGGTATGCGCGGTCAGAAGTGTGCATTCCGTGGCGTGTTGGAGCTCACCTTCAACGACGGCTCGAAGAAACTCTACGGCACTAACCTCGAGGATTGGAAGGCTGGCATCGCTGGTCCAGTGAAGCACGCTGGTATCTACGATGGCGAGGCATACGATGCTCGTGAGAAGATGGGCTGGGAGGTTGCTGAGAAGTTCAGCGCACCCGAGGAGAACACCGAGTTCAAGGGCAAGATTGTCCCTTCGATGGGCGCAGAGATTACCTTGCGTCACGACCTAACTCACGCGCCAAAGCAGATGTATGTATATAATGGTGTTGAGGGCGCTGACGAGGAGCACTACGGTAAGGTTGTTATCGTACGCGAGTATAAGGATGGCGATGAGATTGTTCTCGCTCAGGGCGAGACTCTCGTTGTCGATTTCGGTCAGAACTGCTCGGCTGTTCCTTCGTTCTGCTTCAAGGCGAAGGAGGGTACTGTACTCACCTGCTTGCCTTCGGAGATTTTGAACGATGGCAATGGCGCAAAGGAGCGCGGTATGGATGGTGCAGAGGGTAGCGTACACCGCAAGAATCTCCGTATTGGCGACACTTGCATCCGCCTCGACTACACCTTCGCTGGTTGCGAGAAGGGCGAGAAGTACTATCCAGAGCGCACATTCTTCGGCTATCGCTATATCTCGGTTACTGCAACCGACGAGGTGACTATCAAGAGCGTGAAGTCAATCCCTGTGACCTCTATTGCTGAGGAGTCGGAGATGGGTACAATTACTACGGGCAACGAGTTGGTGAACAAGATTATCTCGAACACCTATTGGGGTATGCTCTCGAACTACCTTTCGGTACCTACCGACTGCCCACAGCGTAACGAGCGTTTGGGTTGGACTGCCGACACTCAGGTGTTTGCCGAGACTGGTACATTCTTTGCTAACACCAACGACTTCCTCCGCAAGTGGATGCTCGATATGCGCGACACACAGAACGAGCGCGGTAGCTATCCTTGCGTTGCACCAGAAGGACCATTTGGCGATTCAGGAATGCGTCACGGTTGGTCGGATGCGGGTATCATCGTACCTTGGGTTGCTTGGAAGCAGTTTGGCGACTTGCGTATCGTAGAGGAGAACTGGGAGTCGATGAATCGCTTTATGAACTACGTGAACGATACCAAGTACGACCACGTCACTTTGATTGAGGAGAATAGGAATCGTCAGTATGCCGACTGGGTAAGCTACGAGCCACTCGAGAGCCACGATAAACTCTACTACATCGAGGGTACAAAGAAGATTAAGCCTGAGGCACTCGACTATTGGAACTTCCTCAGCACCGCTTATTGGGCGATGGATGCTGCTATGATGGCTGATATGGCTGCAGCGATTGGTAAGGATGCAGAGTGCTACCTACAGATGGAGCGCGATGCGAAGGAGTACATCAAGAAGTTCTTCAATGCTGATGGTACTTTCAAGGCTGCTATTCTCAACACTATGCAGACCCCTGCGTTGTTCGCGTTGCGTGTAGGTGCTGTTGAGGGCGAGGGCAAGGCGGCGATGATTGCTCGCTTGCGCAAGAACTTCGAGGAGCACGGCAACTGCTTGCAGACTGGCTTCCTCGGTACATCAATCTTGATGCCGACACTCACCGAGAACGGAATGAGCGACATCGCTTACGAGTTGCTCTTCCAGCGCAAGAATCCGAGCTGGATCTACTCTATCGATAATGGTGCAACCACCATTTGGGAGCGTTGGAATAGCTACACCTTGGAGCACGGAATCTTGAAGTCGTCGATGAATAGCTTCAACCACTACGCTTATGGTTGTGTTTGCGAGTGGATTTGGGAGACCGTGGCTGGTATTGCTGCGGATGCAAAGAATCCGGGCTTCAAGCATATTATTATGCGCCCAATTCCAGACAAGCGACTCGGCTTTGTGAAGGCTGAGTACAACTCGGCTGCGGGCGTAATTAAGAGTGCTTGGCGCTACGAGGGTGATAAGTGGATTTGGGAGTTCACCATCCCAGAGGGTGCTACTGCAAGTGTCACTTTGCCAGGCGAGTGCGAGGCGATTACCTATACGAGTGGCTCATACAAGATTGTGAAGTAGAATACTTAGTAAACACAAAAGCAAGAGTGCGATTTTTCTCGCACTCTTGTTTTGTTATTTCTCTCTCTTGCCCCAGCAATGTTCGTAGAGGGGACATTCGGGTTGGCAACCGAAATAATCGTAGCCGTGAGGACATCCTTCGCCCGAATAATTATCGTTATCTCCTCCGCAAAATAGACCGGAGATTATAGCGTAGGTTATAATTCCGCACTTCAACAGCCACAAGATGACAATTAGAATACCCAAGAATAGAAACCATCCCATCTCTACCTACTCCAACTGTCGCTACCGCCAAATATCGTTCCGATGACATTGGCGAACATCGCGATAAATACCAATATTCCAAACATACTACGCCTCCTCCACAACGCTCTTCGCGCCAACTAACAATATACCTACGCAACTTGCCAACATAACTGCTACGGCTGTAATTTTTGCAACTGCCATTGTTGCCGAAATCAAAATCTCCATCATAATTGCATCGTTTTTATTGGTTCACGATGCAAAGGTATGGGACGATTTTGACAGTTCTTGTCAATAGTGAAAATAATTGGTAAATTTTATACAAATCATCGGATAGCGAATTGCTCACATAGGTTTACTATGCTGCGCATTCGCTACCTTGCTTTGCACAAAATTTCCTCAATTCTTTTCAATTTTGAGTTGTGAGGAGGTATTGTATAGTATAATTGGTTGAATTTTATACAAATCATCGGATAGCGAATTGCGAGATAGTAGAGAGTAGTTAATTTATTTACTTACTTAATAACCCTTAATAACCCCTAATAACCCTTATAAATAAAAATAGCTAATAGCTATTTAATATACGCTTCGTGCGAATGGTCGGTCATAACACTTGTGTCGCGTATGAATAGATTGTCGAATACACCTTTGCCGCCACTCTTGTCGCACTCGAGGATTTTGTTCTCCTTCGCGGCGTTATGTCTTCCAAAGCC
>JAZQWU010000032.1:0-4680 GCA_045632505.1 Alistipes sp.
GTAGCCCGCGCAGATAACGCTGGCGCATATTTCACCTGCCTGCTTGGACTGCGGAAAGGCACGCTCGTAGGAGAGCTTCGTGCTACCGCTCAACCACGATAGAAAGGTTATCTTCACTGCATTTTTGTAGGGCGCATCGAATACCGAACCCTCGGCATTTGCTCTATTCGCCACGCCCAAAATGATAATAAGTAGGATAAAAATCTTCTTCATAATTCTCAATCCTCAATCCTCAATTCTCCATCAGGTATGCCTTGATAAATCCATCCAGGTCGCCATCGAGAACACCATCGCAGTCGGTAGTTTGGAAACCTGTGCGGTGATCCTTCACTCGTCTGTCGTCGAGCACATACGAGCGAATCTGCGAGCCCCACTCAATCTTCTTCTTGTCCGCCTCGATAGCCTGCTGTGTGGCGCGACGCTTCTCCAACTCGTATTGGTAGAGCTTCGAACGGAGGATGCGCATCGCATTCTCCTTGTTCATCAACTGCGAACGTGTTTCTTGGTTTTCGATGACGTAGGAAATCTCCTCGCCCGTCTGTTCGTCCTTGAAATGGTAGCGCAAGCGCGCAGCCGTTTCTACCTTATTCACATTCTGACCACCCGCACCACTCGAACGGAAGGTCTCCCACTCGATATTGGCTGGGTTTACTACCACCTCGATGGTGTCGTCTACGGCTGGTGTAACTGCCACCGATGCGAATGTTGTCTGCCGTTTGTTGTTGGCATTGAATGGCGAAAGACGCACCAAACGATGCACGCCATTCTCGCTTTTGAGGTATCCGTAGGCAAAGTCACCCTCCACCTCCATAGTGCAAGACTTCACGCCCACTTCGTCGCCCTCCTGAAAGTCGAGCATCTTCACCTTATAGTTATGCGCCTCGCACCAACGTGTGTACATACGCAAGAGCATCGAAGCCCAATCCAGAGCCTCCGTTCCTCCTGCGCCTGCGTTGATGTCGATGATTGCACCCATCTTATCCTCCTCGCCCGAGAGCATATTGCGAAGCTCCAACTTCTCCACCAGCTCCATAGCGCGAGCGTAGGCTTTCTCAGCATCCTCCTCGGTTGTCAAGCCCGCCTCAATAAATTCGGGCATCAACTCAACCTCGTCTACGGCCTTCTTTACCTCGTCGTAACCCTCTACCCAACTTTTGATGCCAGCCACCTTGCGCAACTGCTCCTGCGCCTTCTCGGGGTTATCCCAAAAGTTTGGCTCTAATGTCTTCTCCTCCTCATTTTGGAGGTCTATTCTTCTCTGGTCGATGTCAAAGGCACCTCCCCAGCGTATCCAGACGCCTTACAAGTTCCTTAATGTGTTCTGCTTGAAGCATAATCTTTATGTTTTCGTTCTATTGTTACCTTCTTTTTCTTACGGCGTTCCGCCGTATTTACAAATCTACCCACCCCTAAATCCCCTCCGGGGAGGGGACTTGGTCGCCTTTGGCGATAATCTCCTTTATGGGAGATGTTCTGCTTGAATCATAAAATTATCTTTTGCTTTGCAAAGATAATAAAAAGACGAAAGACGAAAGACGAAAGACGGAAGATTTTTTGAGAAATTAATGAAATTAGGGAATTTAACGACCTTTTCGCTAAACTCCCTACTCTCTCTAAATTCTCTAACGACCCTAACGTCGCTAACGCCTCTTACAAAAATTTCTCCACGAATTTCCACAGCACCACGCCGCCCGAAACCGATACGTTCAAAGAGTGTTTTGTGCCGAGTTGAGGTATCTCGATTGCCGAGTCGCAAACGTCGACAACTTCCTGTGCTACACCCTCCACTTCGTTGCCAAAAACGAGGGCGTATTTTGCACCCTCTTGAGGCTCGAATTTGTCCAACATCACCGACTCCTTAATCTGCTCGATAGCAACGATGGTATATCCTTCATTCTTAAGTTGTTGCACGCACTCGATGGTGCTTGCAAAATGTGTCCATTCGACCGAAAATTCTGCGCCGAGAGAGCTCTTGTGAATCTCGCGTGAAGGGGGTGTTGCAGTGATGCCACAGAGGGCTATTTTTTCGACCGCAAAGGCGTCGCCCGTACGGAAAAATGCACCCACATTTTGGGCTGAACGAACGTTGTCTAAAACTACCACTACGGGCATCTTTTCCATCTTGCGAAACTCCTCTACCGAGGGGCGACCGAGTTCGGCATTAGTTGTCTTTTTCATAGGTTTCAATTTCAAATTTCGTCATTGCGAGAGCCGTTAGGCTCGTGGCAATCTTCCTCTTTTTTGAGGCTTTTAGCCATTAGCCATTAGCCATTAGCTGATTTCATACTTAAAATTTAGCGCAAATGTAAGCATTATTTGAAAAATTTTCACTATTTTTGACCGATTTATGTGCGCGTATGTGCGAAATGTTTAAGAGAGTTTTCATATCGGTCGTGGCTTTATTGCTGTCATTCAGTGCGTTGGCGCAGAATGAGAGGTTGTATCTGGATACAGCCTTCGACTTCGATTTCGACAATACCGAGTACTCGGGTAGCGGTCTTGGCACTGCAGAAACTCTGTTTGGAGTGTCGCTCGCTCCTGTGCTGCGCTTCGAGTGGAACGAAAAACACAACCTAGGTGTGGGCGTGAATGCGCAGAAAATGTTTGGCTCGGTGCGTTTCCTCGATGATATTGACATTGTGGCGTACTACCAGTTCAAGGGCGAGAAGTATGGCGCATTGGCAGGTCTGTTCCGTCGCGAGAAATTACTCGGTCGCTATTCGGAGGCGTTCTTCAGCAATGCGTGGCTGGCGAGCAATCGCGTGGTACAGGGTTTGGCTCTGCAATATAGCGACAAGATAGGCTTTGCCGAGTTGGCGGTCGATTGGAATGGAATGTACTCGATGGAGTGCCGCGAGCAGTTCCGCATCCTCTTCTCGGGCGAAGGTCGCTTTGCAAAGGTGATGTATGCAGGTGCGGCATTCGAGATGCAACACTACGCTAATCGTGCAGACTTTCGCTATAATGTGGTTGATAATATCGTGCTGAATCCATACGTCGGAGTTGACTTTAAGGCATTCTTCGATTTCGATATCCGCTTGGGTTATCTGCAAACTTACCAGCGCGATAGACTCAGAGATGAAAACGCCAAACTCCCGTTTGGAGCGGAACTCTTCTTTAGAATGAGCCGTTGGGGAGTATTTATCTCGAACAACCTCTATGTTGGCGACGACTTGATGCCGCTCTACAATGCGATGGGCAAGGAGGGTACTCCGTATGGTGCAGATCTATATGCTGGCGACCCGTTCTATCATAGCGATAATGGTATCTACAACCGTACAGGTGTAGGTTACGAGCGCGCCTTCTGCAAGGAGCGCATAAAGGTTAAAGCGGAGATGGTATTCAAGACCGAGGGCGAGCGACTCTACACGCAGCAGATTGTTGCTCTCGGGGTGAATCTCGCGCCGAAATTGTATGATAAGGCAAATAAGAAAACAAAATAAAATAATAAAAACTGAAAATTATGGCTACAGAGAACACAGAAGTAAAGGAGAAGTCATTGAACTTCCTTGAAGAGATTATCGAGGAGTCTATTGCAAATGGTTTGGCACACGTGCAGACACGTTTCCCACCAGAGCCAAACGGCTACCTCCATATCGGACACGCAAAGAGTATCTGCATCAACTTCGGCTTGGCAAAGAAGTATGGCGGTAAGTGTAACCTCCGCTTCGATGATACCAACCCTGTTAAGGAGGATACCGAGTATGTAGATTCAATCAAGCGCGATATCAAGTGGCTCGGTTTCGATTGGGCAATCGAGCGCTACGCATCGGACTATTTCGATCAGCTCTACGATTGGGCTGTAGTGCTTATTAAGAAGGGCTTGGCGTATGTTGACGACCAGACCCAGGAGGAGATTCGCCTCAATCGTGGTACCGTTTCGGAGCCTGGTAAGCCATCACCTTGGCGCGACCGTTCGGTAGAGGAGAACCTCGACTTATTCGAGCGTATGCGTGCAGGTGAGTTCCCTGATGGCGCAAAGGTGTTGCGTGCAAAGATTGATATGGCGCACCCTAATATGCTCTTCCGCGACCCGATTATGTATCGTATCTTGCACACAGAGCACCACCGCACCGGTAACAAGTGGTGCATCTACCCAATGTACGATTACGCACACGGTCAGAGCGACTCTATCGAGAAGATTTCGCACTCGATTTGTACTTTGGAGTTCGACGTACACCGTCCATTGTACGATTGGTTTATCGAGGCGTTGGAGATCTATCCATCGCACCAGTACGAGTTTGCTCGTTTGAACTTGACCTATACAATGATGTCGAAGCGTAACCTCCTCAAACTTGTTCAGGAGGGTGCAGTTATGGGTTGGGATGACCCACGAATGCCGACTATCTGCGCATTGCGCCGTAAGGGCTACACACCTGCGTCGGTGCGTGCATTTGCCGAGATGGTGGGTGTAGCTAAGCGCGACAATGTAATCGACCTCGGCAAGATGGAGTACTGCGTTCGTGAGGACTTGAACAAGGTTGCCGAGCGTCGTATGGCAGTTTTGAACCCACTCAAGGTTGTTATCACCAACTGGGAGGAGGGTAAGGTTGAGATGCGTAAGGCTGTGAACAACCCTGAGAACGAGGAGGCTGGAATGCGCGATGTTCCATTCTCGAAGGTACTCTACATCGAGCGTGACGACTTTATGGAGAATCCTCCAAAGAAATATTTCCGTCT
>JAZQWU010000033.1:0-10494 GCA_045632505.1 Alistipes sp.
CTTGTCGAAGCTCACCGACGAGTCTACCTCGCCTGCAAGACGGTGAACAAAGAGCTTACGACCTTTCTCAGCCTTGAACTGCTGACCTGCAATCTCTACTATTACAAACATTTAACTTAAAATTGTTATGTGTTGAACATATAATTCAGCCCGCAAAGATAAGACTAATTTTTTGAACCACAAAAGGTTTTTACAATTTTTTGCTTCTATGCGAGCTCTTTCGGTGAGATTTGCTACTCCGCTCATTGAAAAAAGCCTAAAATAATTCTTGACTTTTAATTTCTAATTTTTAATTTGATTGCTATCTTTGCATCCACTATGACGAATGAAGATATCTTGAAGGGGTTGAATCCCGCACAGCGTGCTGCTGTGGAGGCATATAACGAGCCGTCGCTGATTATTGCAGGTGCTGGTTCGGGCAAAACACGCGTACTCACCACCCGTATCGCCTATATGTTGGCGCAGGGTGTGGCTCCGCACTCGATTCTCGCGCTTACCTTTACTAATAAGGCGGCGCGCGAGATGCGTGAGCGTATCGAGAAGATGGTCGGCTCAAACAGTCGCTACATCTGTATGGGTACGTTCCACTCCGTATTTTCGCGCATCTTGCGTGAGAATGCCGAGGTGTTGGGCTATCCGAAGGAGTACACCATCTACGAGCCTACCGACTGCAAAAATCTTCTCAAAACCATCCTCAAAGATAAGGGTTTGAGCGACGATAAGTATAAACCGAATGTTATCGCTTCGCGCATTTCGATGGCGAAAAATAACTTGATAACCCCGGGTGCGTATATCCAAAATTCGATGTTCGCAACCGAGGATCGCAGGGCGCAGATACCTGAGTTTGGTAATATCTATGTCGAGTATTGCCGTCGTTGCAAACTCAATGGTGCGATGGATTTCGACGATTTGCTCTTGCAGACCAACTTCCTTTTCCGCGACCATCCCGAGATATTAGCGCGCTATCAGGAGCGATTCCAGTATGTGTTGGTCGATGAGTATCAGGATACTAACAACGCGCAGTATATCATCGTGCGTCGCTTGGCGCAGTTCCATTCGCGCATCTGCGTGGTGGGCGACGATGCTCAGAGTATCTATTCGTTCCGAGGAGCGAAGATTGAGAATATCCTCTCGTTCCAGCGCGACTATCCACAGGCGAAGGTCTTTAAGTTGGAGCAGAATTACCGCTCGACACAGACCATCGTAGATGCCGCCAACTCGGTGATTGACCACAACTCGCGCAAGTTGAAGAAACGCTGTTTCTCTGAGGGTGCGAGTGGCGAGAAGATTCGCATCTTCAAGGCGTACACCGACCGCGAGGAGGCAGATTTGGTGGTGTCGGACTTGCGTGACCGCGTGCGCGAGAATGGTAGCAAGTGGGCAGAGGCGGCGATTCTCTACCGTACGAACAACCAGTCGCAGGCTCTCGAAAATGCACTGCGTCAGAAGGCGATACCTTATCGCATCTATCGCGGTAGCTCGTTCTACGACCACAAGGAGGTGAAGGATATGCTCTCGTATATCCGCCTTATCATAAACCCTCGCGATGACGAGGCTTTCAAGCGCATTATCAACACCCCAGCGCGAGGCATTGGCGATACCACCATTTCGCGCATCGAGGCTATGGCGAAGGAGCGTCAGGTGTCGATGTGGGAGGCGGTAGATACGCTTGTCGAGCAGACTCCAGCCGATAGTGTCGAGAAGGCAATCGTGAAGAAGGTGACCGAGTTTGTGAAACTCATCCGCGATTTGTCGCTCGAGCGCGAGCATAAGGGATTGTACGATTTCGGTATGGAGGTGGCGGTGCGAAGCGGTTTGTTGCCATTCTATCGCTTGCAAAATAGCCCCGAGGCGCAGTCGGCAGTTGCCAACTTGGAGGAGGTGATGAACTCGATGCAGATGTTCAACGAGCAGGTCGAGGCTGAAATCCGCAATGGCGAGCGCGAGGCGCACGAACGTGCAACTATCGAGGAGTGGTTGCAGTCGTTGATGCTCCTAACCGATATGGACAACAAGGGCGAAGACGAGGAGGACGACCGCATTACGCTGATGACCGTACACTCTGCCAAAGGCTTGGAGTACGAATATGTATATGTGGTGGGTTGCGAGGAGAATCTCTTCCCATCGCAACGCGCACTCGAAACCGTTGAGGGCATCGAGGAGGAACGACGTCTCTTCTATGTTGCACTCACACGTGCCAAGTCGTTGGCGACATTGTCGTGCGTGGATATGCGATTCAAGTGGGGTAATATGGAGTTCTCGAAACCGAGCCGTTTCCTCGCTGAGATTGACGAGCAGTATGTAGATTGCGACTTCGACCTTCATCAGCGCAAGCCACGTGGCGAGCAGGCTGGTACGGTGAAGGTTGTTGGTGGCAAGGACGAGAGCGCACTGGATGCATTGCGCCGTCGCTTTGATGTCCGCTACCAGCAGAAAACGGAAAACGGAAAACGGAAAACGGAAAACTTTTTCAAACGCGAAGAGCCTGTGCGACCACAAACACCTCCGCAACGCGATGTTACGGGTATGCGTAGAGTTACAACTTCGACCGTAGGTCAGGTTACAACAGAGGCTTGTCTCTACTCGGTGGGTGAACGCGTTGAGCATCCTAAATTTGGTCGTGGTGAGATTGTGCAGGTTGTGCCACTCGCAACTGATCATAAACTTGTAGTCCGCTTTGCTTCGGGCGAGGAGAAGACCCTGCTCTCGAAGTTGGCAAAACTGACAAAATTATAATAAGGTATGAATACCAACCCAAATAAACTCGCCATCTTCGACCTCGATGGCACTCTGCTCGACACGATTGGCGACTTGGCGGAGGCGTGCAACTATATGTTAGCACAGCGCAGTCTTGCACCTCATACGCGCGAGGAGTATCACAAGATGGTTGGCAATGGCATACTCAAACTCGTTGAGCGCGCCTTGCCAGAGGAACTGCGTTCGACCGAGTATGTGTTGGCGGCACGCGAGGATTTCCTCGCCTACTATGTCGAGCATATCGACTGCTACACGCGTCCATACGATGGCATTCGCGAGGTGTTGCACACCTTGCAAGAGGAGGGGTGGACATTGGCAGTCGCATCAAATAAGTTTGACGATGGCACACAGCGATTGGTACGTAGCATCTTCTCGGAGGTGGAGTTCAAGGCGGTGTATGGCAATCGCGAGAACTTCCCACTTAAACCCGATGCTGCGCTGATTGAACTCATAATGGAGGAGTGTGGTGCGGTGCGCGAAACGACCACTATGATTGGCGACTCGGGCGTAGATATGCAGACCGCAAAGAATGGTGGCGTGCGCTCTATCGGTTGTACGTGGGGCTTCCGCTCGCGCGAGGAGCTCGAACAGAATGGCGCAGATATCATCGTCAATAACCCACTCGAAATATTAAGTGTCATATAGTATATAATAGTATAGTATCGTATAAATAATTCTCAATTCTTAATTCTCAATCCTCAATTCAAAAAACTATGGTAGCAAGTCCAAAGGATATCAATCCTAACAACGAGCCTACGGTGCTTTGCCCTGAGTGCGGAGTGCCAATCCCAGTAAGTATGGAGAAGTGCCCATATTGTGGTATTCGTATGCCTCGCGGTTGCAAGATGTTGGCAATCCGAGTAGCAGTAAGCATCGTGGCAATCATCGCAGCGATAATTGCGTTGGTGGTATTCACCCGTTGCAGCAGCAACGAGCCTTACAAAATGGTTGACGGAACTATCGTATGCCACACCCCTGAGCGCCCTCGCGGTCAGCAAGATATGTTGCAGTTTGCAGCCGAGCCACTCGACACCGTTCGTGTTGGTTTTATCGGTCTTGGCTCGCGTGGCAAGGGAGGCCCGAAGCGTTGGTCACAGATTGATGGAACGAAGATTGTCGCTTTGTGTGACCTCAAGCAGGAGTGTATCGACCGAGCGCAAGAGTATCTCACAAAGGCTGGTCGTCCGCGTGCGGTGGAGTACACCGGCTCGGAGGATGCGTGGAAGAAGATTTGCGAGCGCGACGATATTGATTTGGTCTATGTTGCAACTCCGTGGGCAAGTCACGTCGAGATGACTCTCTACGCTATGGAGTGCGGTAAGCACGTGGCAGTTGAGGTGCCTGCAGCCTTCACTTTGGAGGAGTTGTGGCAGATTATCGACACCGCAGAGCGCACTCGTAAGCACTGTATGATGCTCGAGAACTGCATCTACGACTTCTTTGAACTTACAACGCTCAATATGGCTCAGCAAGGCGTTTTTGGCGAGATTTTGCACGCCGAAGGAGCCTACATTCATAGCCTCGACCACTCGATGCGTCGCACCGACCGCACTTGGCGTATTGACCATTTGCGCGGATTTAGAGGCGATGCCTATCCTACACACGGACTCGGCCCTTTGTGCTTGGTGTTGGACATCCACCGTGGCGACCGCTTCAAGACTTTAGTTGCGATGGACACAAAGTGCGTTATGGGTGCAGATATCTACGCCTCGGCACACGGCGAGAAACTTGACGATTTTCAGAATGGCGACCAGACAACAACCCTTATCCGCACCGAGAATGGTAAGGTTATTCAGTTACATCACAATATTGTGACACCGCGACCTTATTCGCGCGACTATGCGTTGGTAGGTACGCAGGGCTATGCAGTGAAGTACCCTATACAGGCGTTCCGTATTGGCAACGATGTTCCCGAAGGTGTAAATCCGGTAAGCCTGAAGGCTCATCCGTTTATGTCTGACGCTGAGCGCGATGTGCTGCTCGAGCAGTACAAGCACCCTATCATCAAGGAGGTTGGTGAGGTTGCCAAGAAGGTGGGCGGTCACGGCGGTATGGACTTCATTATGGACTACCGCTTGGTTTACTGCTTGCGCAATGGCTTGCCACTCGATATGGATGTCTACGACTTGGCGGAGTGGAGTTGCCCTGCTGCATTGAGTTCAATCTCAATCAAGCACGGCTCCGTGCCAGTTCAAGTTCCCGACTTTACACGCGGTGCGTGGAAGAAGGTTGAGGGGTATAAGTTCGCCTATTCTAAATAACAAAAATGCGACTCCGCCGAGTCGCATTTTTATTATTTAGAACTTATGAAAAGCTCTCACGAATAGATCGTCAGCCTTGAATCCCGATTGGATAAACGGTGCTTCGGAGTTCATATGCGTGAAGAGCGAACATTTCGCATCCTTGTCCTCGGTTGAGGAGTGATAGTACATAATGTTGCTTAGCGGTGTGCCATCTGCGCCTATCAATCTGTCGTTGAAGCTCTTGCGGAAACGGCGGTTGACAGCGGTACGCGAGCCACCCATATACATTGTGCCTGCGCTCCATATCTCGTTAATCGACGGCAAGTACCAACCCTCGCCCTTCGCGCGACACCACTCGAAGGCTGGAAAGTCCTTCCACGACAATCCATTCTCGGCGATATATCGCTCAATGGCTGCCATATTCTGCTCGCCATCTTGGCGGTTGGTTGCGCCCGTCTTCTTCAACTGCTTGCGCTTGAGGGTTGACCACACCAAGCACGCCTCGTCAACCGACATAATAACGCCATTGCGACCACCATTATGCGTCATCACAACAATGCCCTTCACGCCGTTGCGGTCGTAGATGTCGCCAATCTCGTATATAACATCCTTGCGCTCCTCCTCGGGTGCAACGATTAACTCGTTCGCTTTATCTATCTTCGTAGTCACTGCACCGTGCCAGCGTTGAGGCTCTTGCGCCTTCTGGTCGGCAACCACCTCGTTCACATCTACGGATACTTTGCCGTTGGGCATAGGTACTGCGCCGTGCCACTTCTCGGGCTCTTGGGCTGGGGTAGTGGCGGGTGTAACGTTGCGACCAAAGGTGTCGCGGTCGCCCAACGGATACTCGATATATGCGATATCCGAAATCGGCAACGAGTAGACCGGAAGCTCCGTACCGAAGCGCACGAACTCCACCTTCTTCTTGGTGATTTTCAAAACCTTAACGCGCATTTTCTCGCCATTTTGCTTCACAAGCAAATCCTGTGCCGATACCGAAACCGACAATATCAATGCGCTCAACAATATCAAAAAAGCCCTCATATATGCTCTATTTACACAAATTATAACGCAAATATAAGAAAAAATTGTATATTTGTACGCGTAAAATAGGGCTAAACTTGAAAAGCGAAATCGTTTTCCGTTTTCAGCTTTCCGTTTTCCGTTAAAAAAAAGACTATGGGATTTTTTGACATATTCAAGAAGAAAAAGACAGAGGAGAGCAATGAGGTTGTTGCTACTCCAGAGGTCGCTCAACAGGTAGAGCAGAGCGAGCAAGCCGAGCAGGAGGAGTTGAATAGCGGTTTGGAGAAGACCAAGGAGGGTTTCTTCTCGAAGTTGCATCGCGCCGTAGCGGGTCGTTCGACCGTAGATATGGACTTGCTCGACGACTTGGAGGAGGCGCTCATCACATCGGATGTGGGCGTTGATACCACCGTGAAGATTATCCGCAAGATTGAGGAGCGTGTTGCTCGCGATAAGTATGTGAATACCGAGGAGTTGTACACTATGCTCTACGACGAAATCGCGTTGTTGATGGAACGTGCCGAGGGTTCGGCAGAGAACTTCGGACTCGATGCGAAGGAGGGCGAGCCATATGTGGTGATGGTTGTGGGCGTGAATGGCGCAGGCAAGACCACCACAATCGGTAAACTCGCAGCGCAACTCACACGCGCTGGCAAGAAGGTCTACATCGGTGCAGCGGATACCTTCCGTGCAGCGGCTATCGATCAGCTCGGCGTATGGGCAGAGCGTTCGGGTGCGACGATGATTCGCCAGGAAATGGGCTCCGACCCTGCATCGGTGGCATTCGACACCTTGCGTTCGGCAGTGGCAAATAAGGCGGATGTGGTGCTGATTGACACCGCAGGTCGTCTGCACAATAAGGTAGGCTTGATGAACGAGCTTACGAAGATTCGCAATGTGATGGCGAAGGTTATTCCTAATGCACCGCACGAGGTGATGCTCGTACTCGACGGCTCGACTGGACAAAATGCCTTCGAGCAGGCGCGCCACTTCACCCAGGCTACGCAGGTTACATCGTTGGCAATCACCAAACTGGATGGTACTGCTAAGGGCGGTGTTGTAATCGGCATCAGCGACACATTCAAAGTACCAGTGCGCTACATCGGCATCGGCGAGGGCATCGACCAGCTCCGCATCTTCGACCGCCACCAGTTCGTCAAGGCTCTCTTTGGTAAAAAATAGTCTGCAATGAAGATTGTAAACATCATAACTCTGGGCTGTGCTAAGAATCGTGTCGATTCGGAGCATATCGCCGCACAACTTGCTAAGGCTGGTTACGAGATTCGCTTCGATAGCGACAAGACCGACGCGAAGGTCGTAGTGGTGAACACCTGTGGCTTTATTGGCGACGCGAAGGAGGAGAGTATCGACACCATTCTCAACTGCGTGGAGGCGAAGAATGCAGGACTTATCGAAAAACTTTTTGTTATCGGTTGCCTTTCGGAGCGTTATGCTGACGAGTTGCGCGAGGAGATTCCCGAGGTGGATGAATACTTCGGCGCACGCACCTTCGATGGCGTGGTACGCGCCTTGACGGGTGACTATAGCGAGGCTGTTGAAACCGAGCGCGAGCTCTCGACACCAAAGCACTACGCCTACCTCAAGATTGGCGAGGGTTGCAACTGGCGATGTGGCTACTGCGCTATTCCGCTCATTCGTGGCAAGCACCGCTCTGTGCCTATGGAGCAGTTGCTGGAGGAGGCCGCAAACCTCGTGAAGAAGGGCGTTAAGGAGATTATGGTCGTGGCGCAAGATACCACCTACTACGGTATGGATCTCTACGGCAAGCGTTGCTTGGCGGAGTTGCTCGAAAAGTTGTGCCGCGTGGAGGGTATCGAGTGGATTCGCCTTCACTATGCCTATCCGACCGACTTCCCACAGGATGTTATCGAGGTTATGGCTCGCGAGCCGAAGATTTGTAAATACTTGGATATTCCGTTGCAGCACCTTGCGGACAATCAGTTGGAGTTGATGCACCGCCGCCACACCAAGGCGGAGGCATTGCAACTCATTGAGCGTCTGCGCACTGCAATCCCCGATATTGCCATTCGTACCACAATGCTGGTGGGCTACCCGAACGAGAGTGCTGCCGACTATGAGGAGTTGTGCGAGGAGGTTAAGCGACTTCGCTTCGACCGCCTGGGCGTATTCCCATACTCGGAGGAGGAGGGTACTTTCTCGGCTACGAAACTAAAGGACAATGTCCCTCAGCGCGTGAAGGACTACCGCGCCGAGCATCTTATGGCAATTCAGACCGACATCTCTCGCGCCAAGAATGAGGAGCGCGTGGGCAACGTCGAGCGCGTAATAATCGACGGCAAGCAGGGCGACTTCTATATCGGTCGCTCGCAGTACGACTCGCCGGAGGTTGACGAGGAGATTCTCATCACCAGCCACAAGCGTTTGATGAAGGGTAAGTTCTACGAGGTACGCATCACCGATGCGGATGACTTCGACCTATATGGAGAGATTGTATAGACTCAAGGAGGTTTCGACTGCACACGACAGAGAGGTGTGGTTACATCTCGATAGGAAAATCTACCGAGATGCACCGAATTGGGTATGTCCGCTCGATGACGATATCGAAAAAATCTTCGACCCCAAGCGCAACCACCTCTTCGCTGATGGCGAGGCGGTGCGTTGGATTGCACTCGACGATAAGGGTGAGGCGGTAGGTCGCATCGCAGCCTTCTACAACCGCGAGCAGGCGCGTGTCACCGACAATATGGGCTGCTGCGGATTCTTCGAATCGATTGACGATCAAGAGGTTGCAAATCTTCTCTTCGATGTAGCACGAGAGTGGCTTACGGCAAGAGGCTTGGAGGGTATGGATGGACCCGTTAACTTCGGTTCACGCGATTCGTGGTGGGGCTTGCTGGTTGAGGGCTTCGATTATCAACCGCTCTATGGCAACCCGTACCATCTGCCATACTATAAGGCTCTCTTCGAAAACTACGGATTTCAAAATTACTTCAACCAAAATTCATACGTTTGGCGTGCCGAGAGTGGCGTGCTGAGCGAAATCGCGCTCGAGAAGGCGCACCGAGTACTCGCGAATCCCGACTACCAAATCAAGGATGTCCGCAATACCGACCTCTCGGTGGCTGCCGAGCAGTTGCGCACCATCTACAACAAGGCGTGGTCGCTCTTTACGGGTGTGAAGGCGATGACCGAGGCGGAGGCGCAGAAGCTGATGCGCACGCTGAAACCAATCATCGACCCACAACTCATCTACTTCGCCTACCACAACGATGAGCCAATCGGATTTTTCGTTATGGTGCCCGACCTCAATCGCATAATCGGCAAGTTTGATGGTAAGTTCGGCTTGTGGCAGAAGCTGCAACTTGTGTGGGAGTTGAAGGTGCGCAAGTCGTGCGACCGCGCGTTTGGCATCATCTTCGGCATCACGCCCGAGTTCCAGGGCAAGGGCATTGAGAGCGCGATTATGACCCACGTCCTCGAAAACTATGTGCAGAAAGGACTCTGTCGCTATCGCACGTTTGAGTTCGCGTGGATTGGCGATTTCAACCCCGTGATGAACAGAATGATTGAGCGCTATGTGTGCGCCTCGAAACACAAGATGCACACGACGTATCGTTACCTCTTTGACCGCACGCGCGAGTTCCACCGCTGCCCACGACTGGGCATTCGCCGAACGGAAAACTGAAAGTTTTTTAATTGAAAATTGATAATTGACAGTTGACAATTAAAGGTATCACCGAGCAAAGATTTTTGCTCGTTGATTTTCTCTTGTCATTAAGCAGTCGCAGACTGCGCTGCCATTAAATGCCATTAAGGGCGCAAGCCAGAATGTCATTAAATGCCAGAAAACTCAAAAAAGTTTTCCGTTTTCCGTTTTCCGTTTTCCGTTTTTTTACTACCTTTGTAGTAAACGAAGAACCTTAAAACTACATAAAACTATGAAAACAACCGTATTTACAAAGTATCACATCGCGAATGGTGCCAAGATGGCGGAGTTTGCGGGCTACAATATGCCTATCGAGTTCTCAGGCATCAACGACGAGCATATGACCGTACGCAACGGTGCAGGTGTATTCGACGTGAGCCATATGGGCGAGATTTGGGTGAAGGGCGAAAATGCCACCGCTCTCTTGCAGAAGATTGGCACAAACGATGTAACAAAGCTCTACGACGGCAAGGCACAGTATTCGTGTATGCCTAACGGTAAGGGCGGTATCGTGGACGACATCATCATCTACCGCTACTCGGAGCAGAAGTACCTTATCTGCGTAAATGCTGCCAACATCGACAAGGATTGGGCGCACATTTTGGAGCAGGGCAAGGCCTTCGGTATGCGTGAGGGCGTGGAGTTGGAGAACGCTTCGGATCGCATCTCGCAGTTGGCGGTGCAGGGACCTCTTGCAATGAAAATCGTGCAGAAGATGTGCGAGGAGGAGGTTTCAAATATGGAGTACTACACCTTCAGACAGCTCAAGTTAGCGGGTTG
>JAZQWU010000034.1:0-2119 GCA_045632505.1 Alistipes sp.
CCTGCAGGGGCAGCAGGGTAGGCAATGCAGTAAGGAGCAGTCAATGCGCCATCAACTGCAAATGTAGCCTTGTCACTACCTGCCTGCTGAGCAGTCAAAGCTGCCGAAGTAACACCATTTACTGAAATAGCATCGCCCTCGCTCCAGTAGAGAGGGTAGAGACCATCGACCTCTGCGCCGAGCTGAGTACGCGACTCCTCCAACGAGAGGGTAATTTCGGTCTGACCTCCGAGTTTCGCCGCGAGGTCCTGAGTTGTGTCAGTCGCACACGCGTACGCGAACAACGCCACAACCGCCACGAAAATCTTAGTTAAATTTTTCATAGTTTTTGTTATTATGTTTTTAGTAAAATTTTTTTGCCTAAAATAGTAACATACAAAGTTATACATTATTTGCCTTAGTACCAAATAATACAGCGTAAAAAAGAGAAAGAGCGTCCAAATAGTTGAACACTCTCTCTGAAAATCTATATGTAGGCGACTACTAACCGCACTTAGAGTAACCACACGAGAGACAGGTGAGGCAACCATTCTGGTAAGCCATCTGCTCCTGACCACACTGTGGACACTTACCCTTCGAGCGAGTGCCATCCTCGATGTACTGCTTCAAAGCGCGCTTAACACCATTCTTCCAAGTGTTGATGTTCTCGTCGTCGAGGTGCAAACCGTCAATCAACGCAACAACCTTCTCGATTGGCATATGGTAGCGCAATACACCCGAAATCAACTTAGCGTAGTTCCAGAAGCCCTCATCGAACAAACGCGAGATGCCACCGATAGTGTTGGTGTAACCATAGCGGTCGGTGTACTGGAAGTCGTAACGCTTAGTTCCGTCCTCCTCGCGTACCTTGATGATGTTTCCGTGAGTAATCTTTGGTGGGATATACATAGCGTCATCCTCAATCTTACCAGTGAAGATCTCGTATGGACGACCATCCAACTTACCTACGAATGCAATCCACATCTCCGAGCCGTTCTTGAAACGGATAACGTCTGCTGGGATTGACTTCGGACGACGATTCTCGCCAGTAGCCTCCTCGCACTTCTTAGGCTCAGCCTTCTTGCTCTTCTTGTCAACGAGCACACCTGCACGGCAACCATCGCGGTATACGGTGTTACCCTTACAGCCCGACTCCCAAGCGGTGCGATATACATCGGCAACAATCTCCTCCGAGATGTTGTTTGGAAGGTTTACGGTAACCGAAATCGAGTGGTCAACCCACTTCTGGATAGCACCCTGCATCTTAACCTTAGCAACCCAGTCGATGTCGTTTGCAGTAGCCTTGTGGTAAGGCGATGCTGCAACCCACTTGTCCAACTCCTCGTCGCTGATGGTGTCGAGGCGCGAAATGTCGTAGCCATTGATGCGCAACCAATCAACAAACTTGTGGTGGTATACGTTGTACTCCTCGAATACCTGTCCCTGCTCGTCGGTGAATGTCGACATTACCTTGTTGTCGCGGTCCGATGGGTTAATCTTACGACGACGCTTGTAAACTGGGCGGAATACTGGCTCGATACCCGAAGTTGTCTGCGACATCAACGAAGTGGTACCAGTAGGTGCAATGGTCAACATTGCGATATTACGACGACCATACTTAACCATCTCCTCGTAGAGCGATGCATCAGCATCCTTGAGGCGGTTAATCATTGGGTTGTTCTTCTCCTTCTCGGCGTTGAATACGGTGAAAGCACCACGTACACGAGCCATATTTACCGACTCGCGGTATGCCTCAACTGCCAAAGTCTGGTGAACCTTAGTAGCGAAGTCGAGAGCCTTGTTCGAACCGTAGCGCAAACCGAGTGCTGCCAACATATCGCCCTCAGCAGTGATACCAAGACCAGTACGGCGACCCTTGAGTGCCATATCCTTAATCTTGTGCCACAAGTCGAGCTCCACGCGACGAACATCCTTATCCTCAGGGTCCGAAGCGATCTTATTGATGATGAGATCGATCTTCTCCAACTCGAGGTCGATGATATCGTCCATCAAGTGCATTGCCATATGGACATGCTTCTTGAAAAGGTCGAAGTTGAACGAAGCCTCCTTTGTGAACGGATTCTCCACATAGCTGTAGAGGTTGATAGCCAACAAACGGCAGCTATCGTACGGGCACAAC
>JAZQWU010000035.1:0-4900 GCA_045632505.1 Alistipes sp.
TCTTTTTGGTCAGGATGTGACTGTGATAAGCGTGCTTACGCTTGATCTTACCTGTGCCGGTGAAAGCGAAACGCTTCTTTGCAGCGGCATTAGTTTTCATTTTTGGCATAATCGTAAATGTTTAATTAGTTAATAAATAGCGCGCAAAGGTAAGGAGAAAATTTCAAACTGCAAAATGTATTTCGTGAAAAGTTGAAAGTTTTGCGCTTTTAACTACTCTCTACTAACTACTAACTACTCTCTTTTCAAAAGTTTTCCGTTTTCCGCTTTAATCCTGCTTCGCAGGCTTTTCACCGCTCCGCCTCGGCATAGTGTGCAAGCACTCTCTGCTCTCGGCTTAATCGCGGCGTTCCGTTTTCCACTCCAAACGAAAATCGAAAAACTAAAAGTTTTCCGTTTTCCGTTTTCCGTTTTCCGTTTTTTGTACTATCTTTGCAAGTAGCAAAGACTGTTAAGATTATGATTGAGACATTAAAATTCTACAAGAACTTCCCCAAGGAGGGCATCAACTTTATAGACATCATTCCGTTCCTTCAGTCGAAGAAGGCTTTTCGTGAGGTTGTCGAGGCATTGAAGAAGGCGGCTACTGCGCCTAACGTAGCAGCTCCCGAAGCGCGTGCATTCCTCTTCACCGCACCGCTCTTGTCGGAGGATGGCATCGTCGAGAACCTTATCCCAATGCGCAAGAGTGGCAAGTTGCCATTCAACGATGGCGACCTCGTGGAGGTGTGCATCGAGAAGGAGTACGGCTTCGACAAGTTGTACTACCGTTTGAGCGACATCACTGCTGGCGTTGCCGAGGGTGACACCTTCTACGTGAGCATCATTGACGATGTTTTGGCAACTGGTGGTACTGCATTAGGCATTGCCGAGTCGTTGGAGAAGATTACCGTATACCGCGATGGCAAGCCATACAACATCAAGGTGAAGGAGTTTATCTTCCTCGTTGAGATTGAGGAGATTAAGGGCAAGGAGCGCTTGGAGAAGATTGCACCAGTAACATCCTTGATGACAATCTAATGAATTTAGGGAGATTAGGGAATTTAGGGAAAAACACTAATAACCCCTAATATCCTTAATAACCCTTAATAACCCCTATAAAAAACAAGCCAATGGGTATACTAACACTAATACTTATGTCAATACTATCGCTTTTCAGTTGCACCAAGAAGGCTCCTGCCTACCCCGAAGATAAAGTAACGGCGAAGGATGGTTCGGAGATTACCTTCACCTTCCTTGCGCACGCATCGTTTGCGATTGAGCATAACGGCAAGCACATCTATATCGATCCCGTAGGTGACTTCGCGTGGGAGAAGATGCCAAAGGCGGATGCCATTCTGGTCACCCACTCGCACTACGACCACTTTGACCTTGCGACTATCGAGAAGATTGCCGCCGAGAACTGCGCAGTACTCTGCGACAAGACCTCTGCCGAGGCGTTCGAGCACGACTGCACCACGATGTTGCCAGGTAGCGTGGCAGAGCCTTTCGAGGGATTATCGGTGAGAGCAGTTCCAGCCTACAACACGAGCGAAGGCCACACCGACTTCCACCCTCAAGCGCGCGAGGATTGCGGTTACATTCTCACCTTGGGTGACACGACAATCTATGTTGCGGGCGACACGGAGGATAACGACGATGTACTCGCTTTGCAGGGCATTGACATTGCATTCTTGCCTGTAAACCAGCCATATACAATGACCATTGAGCAGGCTGCGCGTGCGGTGAAGGCGATTAAGCCTACCCTCTTCTACCCTTACCACTACGGTCAGGTAGAACAGAAGACCGACATTGACGCATTGGTCAAGTCGCTTGAGGGCGTATGCGAGGTACGCGTATTCCCGATGGAGTAAGGCGCGATAAGCGTTGCAAGCGTAACAACCGTAACAGTGTAACACCGTAACAAGGGTGTTACGCGGTGTTACGGTTAGATGAACCGACGCTGCGGAGCGAGAGCAGAGAGAGTTTACTCTCTATGCCGAGCCGCGAGGAGGAAAAGACTGCGAAGCAGGATTAAAGACGAAAGACGAGAGAGTTTTTTATTAAATAAAAATACCTTTAATTTTCAATTGTCAACTGTCAATTGTCAATTAAAATCTCTCAACTCTCCACTTTCAACTCTCAACTGAAAATCGTTTTCCGTTCTCCGTTTTCAGTTTTCCGTTTATTATATATAAGGTATAATCTTATTCCTGTAGATATTGTAGATGTGCATCACGCGGTTGACGTAGGCGATGGTTTCGACACTGCCGTAGAATGCACCAGAGAGGACAATCTCCAACTCGACATATTCGGGTTCGGCAAGCAACTCCAAGTAGGTGGCAACAACGCTCCACACATCACCCGACTCTTCGTGATAGCGCGCCAAGCGTCGTGCATCGGCAATGCGCGAGTATCCAGCATTATAGCACGCAAGGATGAACTTCACTCGCTCCGAGGCATCGAAGCCTTCGGGAAGGCGAAGCATATCGTTATTTTCGTGTAGCAACTGCGCAGCAACCTCAGCCGAAATGCGAGGGTCAAAGAGCTGCTCACGTTCGTAGCCCATACTCTTTGCTACGGATGGCATAATCTGCATTAGTCCCACAGCACCAGCCTTCGACACCGCATCGAAGCGGAACTCCGACTCGGCACGCGCAATGGCGGAGAGGAGCAACCAGTCAACTCCGTACTGCTCGCCTACCTCCTGCAACATCTTGTCGTACTGCGAGATGAGAGGCTCTTCCTCCTCGGGCGTAGGCGTAAACTGCGCTATGCGCTCCTCGTCGTAAGCAATATGCTCGGCAAGCGAGAGCGACAATGCCGTAGCCATCGCCACAAATGCGAGTGGCAACAACGCCAAATCTACTATCTTACGCCACATTGGAGTGATTTTTTAGTCGTAGAATGTCCACGAGATACCAACCTTGAACATACCCTGATTCAGTGGGTAATGAGCCACCGAGAAGTACTCCTGATTGCCAAAGAGGTTGCAGTTCCAGTGCTGGTACTTCAGCAAGATGCGCATACGCTTCCACTTCGCTGCGATGAAGGCATCGAGGTAAGGATAGTTTCCAATCTCTACCTCGTTTTGGTTGTAGAATACCGACAACGCAGGGTTGTAGCCCTGAGCATAGTATCGCGTGTTGAAGCGACCATCCACACCCACCTGCAGGCGCAAGATGTCGCGCTTAACCCAGAATTCGTAGTAGTACGAAAGGAATGTCGAAACCAACGGCAGTGGCACGACGTGACGATTCGAGGTGAGTTGCACCAAGACGCGGTGGTCGAGGTGAACACCCTTGAGGTTGAAGTTCTTCTGCAAGTAGATGCTCGTCACACTCACTGCGCCATCGTGCTGCGTAGGCATACAATCTGCGCCGTAGTATATCTTATTGCGCAGAATGCTCTGCCAGAATCCCAATTCGATGCCGTAGTCAGGCACAAGGAATGCGATGTTGAAGCGCGTTTCGCCCTCCTTCTTGAAGTCGTTGCTCCAGCGGTAGTGGTTCGACTGCCAGTTGTTCATCCAGTAGCCTGGTGAGGTCTGCGACTCGGAGAACGAACCCGAGAGGGTGAGTGGTTTCTTCTTGATGTAGGCACTCAGCGATGCGCGAGCCGAAATCTCGTAGTCGCCACCGCGATAACCCGAAGGGTAAATCTTAAAGTTTGCTCCCCAGTCGGCATACTTGCGAATCTTACCCTGCACGCCAGCGTAGGCAAACCACGAGGTCAGTTTCTCCCTCTGCAACTTACCCGATAGGTAGTCGCTGAGTCCAAACTGCGAGTAGTAGTGGACATCCAAGCCTACGCCACCATCCAACGTACCTACCACGCCATTTCTATCCCAAGGCTGTGCCTGTACGAAGAATCGATTAGTAATGATGCGCTCATAGGTCGAGTCACGCGACTTTTCGGCATTGAGGAACCAATCCTTATAGTAGGTATCGGTATGCGAGTTGTACGATCCATTAGGGTTGCGCGAATATCGCTCATCGCGATAGGTCGAGTACTTATCAACGTAGACCTTGCTCCACTCGTTGTACTCGAAGGTGTGTCCCACATATATCGCTGGCAGGTCAGCCATCGAGAAGTCGCGCTCGGTCATTCTCACAAGCGGAATACCGATGGACTGCTTGATGAAGAATGCATTGTTGCGGTAGGTGTTCTTAGCCTCTGCGTCGGCCAACTTCATAGGCACACCCGACGGCATCTCGAAGACCGTGTCGGCGATAGCCCAGTCGCCCACGACTCCACCACTCTCCTGCTGCTCCACCTTGTTATGGGTGTAGCCGGCAAATACGGAGTAGCGTCGTCCCGTATGTGCCACCGTACCCGAGAAGTTGTTGTTCTTCACACGCGATACGAGGTACTTACTGCGTGAGCCTCGCGAACGATAGTTCAACGAGACAGAGGTCGATGGATTGACGTTCTGCGACACCATAATCTCGAAGTGCTCCTCGCGGTAACGCTTCTGTCCCGACTCGAGGTAGGTCATCCAGATGTATGGATGCTTCATATTGTAGAATGGAACATTCTCCGTAGTGTAGGAGTAGGCATCGTAAGGTTGCGAGAAGGTAAACTCGCGCGAACGTGTGCGCTCGAAGTAGTTAACCTCGTTCGAAGCCTGACCAAGACCGCCTACGGAGTTGTTTCCGAGGCGTTTATGGTAGTGCGGATAGTCCAAACGCCACTGCATAAGGGTCGTGTCGATAGGCTCTACGCGCACCGTATTGTACTCGCGGTCGATGTGCCACTGGAAGTTGCGCAGCGAGCGAATAGAGTCGCTGAAAAAGTAGGACTCCAACGGTTTGCGAGGTTTTTTCTTCTTCGTAGTATCGGCATTCTCCGCATTTATAGGGTTGCCATTCTCGTCTACCTGCTGACCATCGGCGGTCTGCTGCGAAGGGCCGAGTGGCAT
>JAZQWU010000036.1:0-7136 GCA_045632505.1 Alistipes sp.
AAGTATGGTAAGGTTTCAGTTAAGCGCAATGAGTTGGGCTTGACCGAGTCGTTCGAGATTGAGAAGGACTTCCCAATGTTCGGTAACAACGATGACCGTGTTGACCACCTCGGCGTTGACCTCGTTTACTTCTTCAATGAGAAGTTGAAGAAGCACGCAATCTACAAGAATGCACAGCCTACATTGTCACTCTTGACCATTACTTCGAACGTTATGTACGGTAAGAAGACTGGTGCTACACCTGATGGTCGTGAGAAGGGCGTTGCTTTCGCTCCAGGTGCTAACCCAATGCACGGACGCGATAAGTGCGGTGCTGTAGCTTCGCTCTCGTCGGTTGCTAAGTTGCGCTATCGTGACTCGCAGGATGGTATTTCGAACACCTTCTCGATTGTTCCTAAGTCGTTGGGTGTTGACGAGCCAACTCGCATTGAGAACCTCGTAACAATGATGGATGGCTACTTCACAAAGGGTGCGCACCACCTCAATGTGAATGTGTTGAACCGTGAGATGTTGATGGATGCAATGGAGCACCCAGAGAAGTATCCACAGCTCACCATTCGTGTTTCGGGCTACGCAGTAAACTTCACCAAGCTCTCGCGTGAGCATCAGTTGGAGGTTATCTCGCGTTCGTTCCACGAGCGAATGTAATTTATAATAGCGGCGTTAGAGTCGTTAGCGATTTTAGGGAGTTTAAGGAGTTGAGAGTTTTGAAATCTTATCCTTAATCTCCCTAATTTCATTAAGTTCCCTAATATCATAAGATTTATGAAACTAAAAGTACACTCATACGAATCGCTTGGAACCTTCGATGGGCCAGGTTTGCGCCTTGTGGTATTCTTGCAGGGCTGTAATTTCCGTTGTTTGTATTGCGCCAATCCCGACACGATAGACCTCTGTGGTGAGGCTAAAGAGACTGACCTTGAACACATTGTGGAGCAGGCGGTTAGCCAAAAACCATTCTTTGGAAAGCGCGGTGGCGTGACCTTCAGCGGTGGCGAGCCGACATTGCAGGCGAAAGCGTTGATTCCGCTCTGCAAGCGATTGAAAGAGCAAGGCATCCATATCTGCATCGACACTAACGGCTCGGTGTGGAACGAGTGGGTGGAGGAGTTGTTCTCGATTGTGGACTTGGTGTTGCTCGATGTGAAGGAGCATAATCTGTCGCAGCATCTTATGCTCACCGAGCGCAGCAACGAGCAAACTCTTCGTACGGCGGAGTGGCTTGAGCGTAACGGAAAACCTTTCTGGTTACGTTATGTGCTTGTGCCTGGTTATAGCGACCGCGAGGAGGATATTCGTGCATTGGGCGAGCATCTCGGTAAGTTCGAGATGGTCGAGCGCGTAGAGATACTACCCTACCACACGCTCGGTGTTCACAAGTACGAAGCTATGGGACAGGAGTATAAACTGCAAGGCGTGAAAGAGAATACGCCCGAGCAACTCGATGCTGCTCGAAAATTATTTGAGCAATATTTTATGACTGTATTTGTAAACTAAAAGATGCCGAGCATTGCTCGGCATCTTTGCTGTTAACCTACTAATCTTTACTAATTATTCTCTACTCACTTTTAACGAGTGGCGAAGCCTGAGTATAAACTCGTGTAGCAAGCTCCTTATCAAGCTGATACATACCATACTTATCGTTCTCGACAGCCTCCGAAGCGAATATCATCTCGCGAGCATTCTCCTCTTCCTCAATCTGCTCGTCAATAAACCAAACCAACATATTCGACGAAGCGAAGTCGCGGTCATCGTGAGCAATCGCCGCAAGGTTGTTGATGAGGCTTGTAACAACTTTCTCGTGGCGCAAAGTCTCGCGGAACATCTCCTGTACCGACTCCCACTCGGTGCGCACCTCGGCGATAGGTTTCAACTCCACCTTTGCATCGCGCGAGTTGAGATAGTTCATCAAGATGCGTGCGTGGTCCTGCTCCTCGAGCCACTGTACGTAGAACCAATTTGCTACGCCCTTGTAGCCCTTAGCCTCTGCGTCCAACGACATCGAAAGGTATAAGTATGCCGACCATAACTCAGCGTTAATTTGCTCATTGATAGCTGCTTGTAATTTCTCGCTTAACATAGTTGTATTGTTTTTAGGTTTGTTATTCTTTGTTATTTTCTGTTTCCTACTGCAAAGATAATACAACTTATTGTATTTGTCAAATTGATAATTCTTATAGCTGTATAAGTTGGATTTATATATGTGTTGCGCTTAAAGCAGATTGCGAAGATTTTTTTGATTAAATGTTAATAAAACTACTGAAAGGGCTTTTTTATATAATAAAAAAAAACTATCTTTGCACTATGTTTTTGCAAAGAGTACATATTGCCCCGTCGGTTGAGCAGCAGTGTCGAAAGTCACAGTTGCAAATGTTGGGCGAAAGCGTGCGCAAATAAAAAGGTTGTTACACAGGTGTGTAGCGACCTTTTTTGTCTAGTTTAGGAGAAAATTCTCAAATTAAAATTTAAGAATTAAAAAAAACTATAACGCCTCTAGCAAAAAAAAGAAAACAACAATCGTTCTTTGCGCCACGACTTATTCTGCGGAGCAGAACCAAGTCCCACATTATCAATGGGGGATTTAGGGGGTAATGTATATACCCTGCTTTCATAATGAATGGTGAGGGTGCAAAGAGCAATAACATAAAGGAGTAACAATAACAAAACAATAAAACACAACACATTATGAAAGTAGCTGTAGTGATGGGTTCGACAAGCGACTGGGATGTTATGAAGCAGGCTTGCGAGACCTTGGAAGAGTTGGGTATTGAGTATGAGAAGCGAGTTATCAGCGCACACCGTACTCCAGATTTGATGTTTGAGTTTGCTAAGTCAGCACGCGAGCGCGGTATTGGCGCAATCATCGCAGGTGCAGGTGGTGCAGCGCACGTTGCAGGTGTAACAGCAGCGATGACCACCGTACCGGTTATCGGTGTGCCTATCAAGACTTCGGCACTCGGTGGTTTGGATTCATTGCTTTCGATTGTTCAGATGCCAGGTGGTATTCCAGTATCGACCACTGCAATCAACGGCGCAAAGAACGCAGCTCTTATTGCTGCTTCAATCTTTGCCTTGACCGATAAGGCAATTGAAGAGAAACTCCTTGCATTCCGCAAGAAGCAAACAGAGGTAGTTCTGTCTGCGACGCTTCCAGAACTATAATTGACAATTGACAGTTGACAATTGATAATTAAAGGAATTTTAATTTACGATTAATATAGATAGTTGATATAGAAAATAATAAATAGGCAAAAACGATTTATCGCTTATCATAATTGTCAATTTTCAATTATCAATTATCAATTTGATTTTGAAGTTATGAAAAATCACAGAATATTTGTCGAGAAGTACGCTCGCTTTCAAGTAGAGGCAGAGTCGCTCCGCAAGGAGTTGAACGAGAACCTCACCCTCGCTATCGAGGAGTTGCGCGTACTCAATGTTTATGATTTGTTCGGATTCAGCGACGAGCTCGTTGAGCGTTGCCGCTACTCTGTATTTGGCGAAATCGTTACCGACTGTGTGTCGGACGAGTGCGACTACGAGGGCAAGAAGTTCCTCTCTATTGAGTACTTGCCAGGTCAGTTCGACCAGCGCGCATCATCTGCCGTGGACTGCGTTCACTTGTTGGAGCCAGCAGCCGAGGTTAAGATTCGCTCTTCGCGCCTCTACATCTTTGATAATGGCGTTAGTGACGAGCAGATGGCTAAGATTAAGCACTATCTCATCAACGCCGTTGAGTCGCGCGAGAAGGATCTCACTATCCTCTCGGATGCTGAGCAGGCTGACATTAAGCCGGTGCCAGTGTTGGAGGGCTTCACCGATATGAAGGAGGAGGATTTGCTCCCATACTGCAAGGAGAATGGCTTGGCAATGAATGCCGACGACTTGCGTTGCGTTGTGGAGTATTTCAAGAGTGAGCAGCGAAATCCAACACAGACCGAGTTGCGTATCCTCGATACATACTGGAGTGACCACTGTCGTCATACCACCTTCACCACCGAGATTGAGGAGGTGAAGATTGATGACTCGTTTATGAAGAGCGAGTACGAAACAGCGTTGGCAGAGTTCGGCTTGATGCGCAAGGAACTCAACCGCGAGCAGAAGTCGTTGTGCTTGATGGAACTTGCAACTATCGGCGGTCGCTACTTGCGTAAGATTGGCAAGTTGGACGATATGGAGGTGAGCGAGGAGAACAACGCTTGCTCTATCTTCGTTGATGTAGATATCGAGGGACAGAAGGAGAAGTGGCTCCTTCAGTTCAAGAATGAAACACACAACCACCCTACCGAGATTGAGCCATTTGGTGGTGCTTCAACCTGCTTGGGTGGTGCAATTCGTGACCCACTGTCAGGTCGTGCATACGTATATCAGGCTATGCGCGTAACGGGTGCGGGTGATATATATAAAGGTATAGACGAAACTATCGAGGGCAAGCTTCCGCAGCGTATCATTTCGCGTAAGGCAGCAGCCGGCTATTCGAGCTATGGTAACCAGATTGATTTGGCAACAACACACGTGCGTGAGATTTTCCACGACGACTATGTAGCTAAGCGTTTGGAGGTAGGTGCAGTAGTTGGTGCGGTTAAGGCTGAGGATGTACGTCGCGAGAGCCCAGCTCCAGGCGATGTCGTACTCTTGCTCGGTGGTCGCACAGGTCGTGACGGTATCGGTGGAGCTACCGGTTCGTCGAAGCAGCATACTACAGCTTCGCTCGAGGAGTGCGGCTCGGAGGTGCAGAAGGGAAATGCTCCTGAGGAGCGCAAGATTCAGCACTTGTTCCGTCGTGGCGATGTTACTCGTTTGATCAAGAAGTCGAACGACTTCGGTGCAGGTGGTGTATCAGTTGCTATCGGTGAGTTGACCGACGGTTTGGATATCTACCTCGATCGTGTACCAGTTAAGTATAACGGCTTGAACGCTACTGAGTTGGCTATTTCGGAGTCGCAGGAGCGTATGTCTGTAGTAGTGGAGAAGAAGGATGTAGAGGCAATGGTTGCACTCTGTCACGAGGAGAACGTAGAGGTTACTCACGTAGCTGACGTTACCGACACTCGCCGTATGCGTATGTTCTACAAGGGCGAGAAGGTGGCTGATTTGAAGCGCGAGTTTATCGACTCGGCAGGTGCTCCACACTACACAAAGATTACTTTGGGCGCAATCGAGGAGTGCAACCCATTCCACCGCGAGGTTGAGGGTGCTACCATCCGCGAGAAGATGCTCAACAATTTGAAAGATAACAATGTAGTATCGCAGCGTGGTTTATGCGAGATGTTCGACTCGACAATCGGTCGCTCGACCGTTTTGATGCCATTTGGTGGTAAGACTCAGCGCACCGAGACTCAGGTTTCGATGCAGACCTTGCCAGTACGCCACGGTAAGACTTCAACTGCGAGTGTTATGGCGTTTGGTTTCAACCCATTCATCTCGGCTTGGTCGCCATATCACGGTGCTGAGTACGCAGTTGTAGAAGCTATCGCTAAGGTTGTTGCTTCGGGTGCTTCGTACGAGAAGATGCGCTTCTCTTATCAGGAGTACTTCGAGCGTATGACAGATGCTCGCTCGTGGGGCAAACCTATGTCGGCATTGCTCGGTACTATCCGTATGCAGAAGGCGTTTGAGTTGCCATCAATCGGTGGTAAGGACTCAATGAGTGGTACATTCCAGAATATCAACGTGCCACCAACCCTCATCGCATTCGGTATCACAACTTTGGATGCTCGCAAGGCTGTCAGCCCAGAGTTCAAGTGCGCAGGCAATGGCTTGTATCTCGTTAAGCACAACCCCAACGCAGATTGGACTCCAAATACCGAAGAGTTGAAGGCTAACTTCAAGAAGGTAACCGACGAGATTAACAATGGCAATATCGTTTCGGCTTATGCTATCGGCTTTGGTGGTGTTGCTGAGGCAGTTGCAAAGATGTCGTTCGGTAACGAGATTGGCGCAATATTGACTTGCGACGAAGCTACCTTGTTCGACTACTCTTACGGTTCGATTTTGGTCGAGGCTAAGGAGGCATTCGAGGGTGCAGCGAAGATTGGTGAGACCGTAGCCGAGCAGACTATCGAAGTGTTGGGCGAGAAATTCTCGTTGGAGGAGCTCTACGTAGCAAATACCGCTAAGTTCGAGAAAATCTACCCAGCAAAGGGTAAGTCAGGTGAGAAGTGCCGTGAGAGCAATCACACTGCTGCTGCCCCTACTTATAAGGGTGAGAAGGTTGAGAAAGTACAGGTTTACTTGCCAGTATTCCCAGGTACAAACTGCGACTACGACACCGCTCGCGCATTCGAGCGTGAGGGTGCTGAGACTCATATCGGAGTATTCCGTAACCTCACACCAGAAGATGTGCTCCATTCTATCGAGGCTATGGCAGAGGCAATCAACAAGTGCCACATCCTCGTTCTTAGTGGTGGCTTCTCGTTGGGTGACGAGCCAGATGGTTCGGGTAAGTTCATTGCAAGCGTGTTGAACAATGCCACCGTAACTGAGGCTGTTCACGCCTTGATTGAGCGTGGTGGCTTGATTTTGGGTATCTGCAACGGCTTCCAGGCACTCGTTAAGTCGGGCTTGTTGCCATACGGACGTTTGGGTATGATGACCACCGAGTCGCCTACCCTCTTCCACAACGATATCCACCGTCACATCTCGCAGATTGTATCGACACGTGTCGGCACTACTGCGTCGCCTTGGTTGTCGTCGTTTGAGGTTGGCGATTTGCACTCTATCGCGGTGAGCCACGGTGAGGGTAAGTTTGTGGTTAGCGAGGAGATGGCCGAGGAGTTGTTCGCAAATGGTCAGGTGGCGTTCCAGTATGCCGATATGGAGGG
Source organism: Alistipes sp. (assembly GCA_045632505.1). Lineage (GTDB taxonomy): Bacteria > Bacteroidota > Bacteroidia > Bacteroidales > Rikenellaceae > Alistipes. Next base: position 6,825 of record JAZQWU010000036.1, read on the forward strand.
CAACGCTACAACCGACGCACCACACAACCCTAACGGCTCGTCGTATGGTATAGAGGGTATCATCTCGAAGAATGGTCAGATTCTCGGTAAGATGGGACATACAGAGCGTTATGACGACTACTTGATGCGCAACATCGCAGGCGAGAAGCGTCAGAACATCTTCGCAAATGCAGTAGCATACTTTACAAAGTAAATTGAGGATTGAGAATTAAGAATTGAGAATTAGAGTGTTAAAAGTAAAAAAAATAATCCTCAATTCTCAATCTTCAATTCTCAATTAAAAAACAAAGTTTTTATGAGTGTTTTAGGAGT
>JAZQWU010000037.1:0-1988 GCA_045632505.1 Alistipes sp.
CCTCTCGTAGTTCATCTTTTGTCATAAATCAGCAATTAGAAAATAGAGATATACTCCTTGATATCACGCGGTCGGTTGAGCAACTTCACGCTCTCCATCATCAGTCCAGAACGACGATTGTCTTCTGCCTCCCAAACGGGTGTATGCGATGCAAAAGCTGTTAGGCGATTTACAAGTTCCCACATATTAATACCACTTCGGGCTTGATTTATGGGGAAATGCTGAGCATCGTATCCTGCAGCTTGATACATACCGAGCAACTGCTCATAGGGAGCAATCTCTTGGGCTATATCCCGCTCTACACCATACCGCGACAATAGTCGATCAACCACTTTGACCTCACCCATAGATGCCTCTGTACGCATTGCAAGCAAAGCATTGGTGCGTAGCTTATCGAATCCCGCCGTAATAAATTCGGTGCGTGGCAGAGCCAACATCTTTGAAATATTAGTATCGTTAAGTTGGTAGGAATGTGCAATCTTGCGTTCTGTACGCACCATATGTCCATTCGAGCAAATCATACGCATATAGTAGTTACCCGCCTCAACTTCGCCCAAGTTCCAACGAAACCATACGCCATTAGTCATAAACTCTTCATCTTTTTCAATTTCGTTATAAGTAGGCACTTTGGGCATAAGGCTAACTGTCACACCACCCTGTAACGAGCCCGATGTATAGAAAGTGTCGGGCGTATAGCCGTTGTCATTCATAAACATCTCCAAAAAGTCGAAAAATCCCTCTGCCGGTATTGCCTCTTGTTTGAGGTGCGTTGCACCTACGATTTTTCGCTCCTTGGGATTGGCGATCAAGGCGAGTTTGCCAGCCTTCTCCACACTATTCGATAAAGCAAGATAGTTTCGCAAATCACGGATACCATTTGCTCCGAAGGTGTCGGTAACAGCCTTTGATTGACGAGGCGACACGCCTATGAAGGCATCTATTTGGCTGGAAATATGAGGCTCGACTTCAAGTTCCAATCCGTGCATTAAATAAGTGTTTTCGCCCGAAGCAATTAGCTCTTGCGGCTCTACGGTGCGGTAAGGGAGTTGTGAGGCAATGAAATTATCACGCCACGCAGTGTACGATTTATTATCCATTTTTCTCTCTGTTTAGATTGTTAAACAATTCATCAAATCTGTCTGCGAAGTCGTGCAACTGATTGCGGACATTGCGTTGCATACGGCGTATGCTTTGGTCCTGTTCGTAGCGCTCCTCGTCAAAATCGACATCGCCCGTAGTGGAGAGGTTGTAATATAGTTTCACACCCACATCCCCTCGGCGGTGCTTCGAGAAGGTGATATAACGATCGGAATAGATATTTTTCGGGTTGTCCAGACGCAACTCCATCATCGCCGTAATCATATGTTTCAGACGATTAGAGCCGACAAATGCGCCCGACTTGGTTACCTGCTGAATGGTTAGAAATGTGGTGTTGACTCCTCGGTCATTCTGCGCCTTGTTCTGCTGCTTGATAAGCGACAGAAGCATACTCTCGGCTCGTTTGTTAGTGACATTCTCCTCCTCTTTGACAATGCCCTGCAACTCGTGGAACGAGTCGATAGCGACTATATCCCACCCATCATCAAGTGTGTCGGCAACCGTCTGCCACGAATGGCTACACTCATCAAAACCGCCTTCGATAAATAGAATATCAAGGTCGCCAAACTTTGGAAAACGCTCCACATAGATTGCAAGGTCGATTTCGTTCATCTCGGCACTGATAAAAAGGATGCGTGCAGAAGGCTGAGCCTTGCGTATGTTGGCAAGCATATCGAGTATGATTGTTGTCTTGCCTACGCCCGGGTCGCCAATAATCATATAATTAACACCTTTGGGTAGGCCTTGATAACTACACAGCAGATTATCGAGTATTGTCCGCGTGCGGAAGTTGATAAAGAGGTCCTTATCAAACCGCACATCCCGCATTTTTACTATTCCATTCATCGCATCATCGTTTTATGCGACAAAAGTAAAACCCCTCTCTGCCA
>JAZQWU010000038.1:0-3181 GCA_045632505.1 Alistipes sp.
ATACCACTCTAATCGTACGACCAAGGATGGTAAGAATGTAGATTTCAAGATCGGAAAACCGGATGGTCGAGTTATGGGATATCTCATTAATGCCCTCGCCGAGTTGGGTGATGGCAAATATAAGAACTTGCCTGATTCGGTTGTTCGTCAGCGCCTTATCAATATGGTACACTACCTTCCGGATATGCACTGTCCTTCGCATATCTATTTCTCGAAGACGGAGTTCCCACATTTAAGATATAATAGAGTTCTTACTAATGGTAAGGAAACATCTTATCACGGTTTTTGGGATGGCTCGCCAAGGCTTGATCGTAATGAGTGGACAATCGAGGATTATGCCAAGAATGTAGATAAGGTATCTCGCAAGCAGATTAAGGCTTGGCAGAGCGGATGCATTAAGGATTGGGGCTACGATATGGTAAGAGCAGGTCGTCTTGCACGAGAGTTGTTGCCCGAGGGTACCGAAACCACAACTTTGACCAAGGCGCAGAAGAACGAGATCCATAAATTGTCGGATGAGATGGCGATGATGGCCGCCTATCGTTTGGCCTATGTGTTGAACACCATCTTCTCGGATGGAAATATCCCTGTTTCGAAATAAGAGGCTGATTATGAAAAAGATATCTATTTTGTTGGCATTTGTTTTGACCGCATCGGTTGCAAATGCGTGGTCGAGACAATGCGACGAGGCGGTTGTTATCGTCGCAAACGAATACCTCAATCCTACAGCGAAGAAGGTGGTAAAGAAGTATTTGGGCAAGAGTTTCGAGGATGATGTTGCCTATTTGTATGATCTTGAGAAGGAGCAGTTTAAGACGATGAGCAAGAAGGAGCGTAAGGACGCTGGTGAGATTCACCTTGTTCACCTTGATAGCAACTGCCAGCCCAAGAATGTCAATGGCAAGGACGCTCTCAAGGCTACCGAGGCTGCTTTGGAGATTATCCGCAACTACAAATCGCACTCGTCTAAAGAGGTTACCACTGCGTTGCGTATCGTTATTAACTTGATGTGCGATATGAACAACCTCTCGAAGGCTCGTATCGATGGTATTCCTCACTCTAACAGCAACTTCACCTTCCAGGTTCCTCTTGGTGAGTATGGCCGTAATAAGGATAAGCTCTCCGATCCTATTAAATGGTCGAAGGCTTGGGAAGTATTTGATGGAGGCTACAGACACTACACTGCAAGATATTGGGCAGAGGATATGCTCATCTACCTTGGTGACAAGCACACGGAGTATTCGAAGGGTTCGCTTCGTGAGTGGGTTGTCGAGAATGGTAAGTTGTCGGCTCACTATTACGAAATCTTGAAGCCAAAGAGCGTAGTTCCATATATGGACTATAAGTGGATTTCGCCTGTTGCATACGATATGATGGCGAAGGCTGCGTGTCGCTTGGCAACTCTCCTCAACGAGAATATCAAATAGTAAAAAAGAGGTTAAATTTCTGAACGATATGTCAGCTTCACAAATTCTTCGCCGTCAGTTTCTCGCCTCTGTGGCGCAAACTTCCCCTTCGCCTATGCTCGTAGGTGTGGAGCGTGCCGAAGGTGTATTCTTCTACACCCCCGAAGGTAAACGCTACTTCGACCTTGTGTCGGGTGTGTCGGTTAGCAATGTAGGCCACGCAAATCCCGAGGTTGTCGAGGCGGTAAAACGTCAGGCCGAGCGATATATGCACGTTATGGTCTATGGCGAGATGATTGAACGCCCACAAGTGGAGTACGCCGTAGAGATTGCCGAGGCATTGCCCGAGCCGTTGGAGAGTGTCTACTTCCTAAATTCGGGAGCGGAGGCTGTTGAGGGTGCTTTGAAGTTGGCTAAACGATATACCCACCGCACCGAGATGATTTCGATGCGTCGAGCATATCACGGCTCTACTCACGGTGCGATGAGTATGATGGGTGAGCCGGAAGGTGAGGAGTGGAAGAATGCTTTTCGACCTCTTCTCCCCGACTGCAAGGCGTTGGATTTCAATTCGTTTGACGACTTGCAGAAGATTACCGAACGTACTGCGTGCGTATTGTGCGAGCCAGTGCAAGGCGAGGCTGGCGTGCGACCTCCAGTGGAGGGTTATCTCGAGGCGTTGCGCAAGCGATGCGACGAGGTGGGTGCGTTGCTTATTTTTGATGAAATTCAGGTCGGAATGGGCCGTTCGGGCGAGATGTTTGCCTGCGTGAAGTATGGCGTTACGCCCGATATTATCTGCCTTGCAAAGGCGTTTGGCGGCGGTATGCCACTCGGAGCATTTGTATCGTCGAAAGAGATTATGGACTCGTTGCAGACCGACCCCGTACTTGGTCATATCACCACCTTTGGTGGTCATCCCGTATGTTGTGCTGCAGGTTTGGCAGCGTTCCGCTATCTCAAGAAGCACAATGTCGTAGCCGATGTTGAGCGCAAGGGCGCACTCTACGAGGAGTTGCTATGCGACCATCCAGCTGTACTCGAGATTCGCCGTAGCGGATTGTTGTTGGCGGTGGAACTCGGTTCGGAGGAGCGACTCTTCAAGGTGATGGAGTTGTTCAAGGAGGAGGGTATTATGAGCGATTGGTTCCTCTATTGCGCCACCGCATTCCGTATCTCGCCACCTCTTGTGATTACCGACGAGGAGATTAGCGAGAGCGTTGAGATTATTCGCCGAGTACTCGATAAGTTGTAGAAATCGCGCAGATGAAACCTCAGATAATAACCCTTATAGCCGCTGTTGCCTACATTTTGTTGCTCTTTGTGGTGTCGCACCTCTCGGGTAGCAAGAGTAATGTCATTGCCAAGACCAAACATCCGCGATGGTTGGTAACGCTTGCTATGGTGGGAGCTGCGGTTACGGGTATAACATTCGTATCTCTGCCTGGCTCGGTGGAACAGGATGCCTTCTCCTATCTGCAGATGAACCTGGGCTTTATTGTCGCCTATATCGTGATTGCGTATTGGCTGATACCAATCTATTATCGCCATAATGTAACATCGCTCTATGAATACCTCGACGAGCGCTTTGGCGTGGTCGCTCAAACTACGGGAGCTTGGTTTTTCCTTGTCGCAAAGATGTTGGGCGCAGCATTGCGTGTCTTTGTTGTCTGCTTGGTGTTGCAACAACTGCTCAGCGCACCTCTTGGTATTCCATTCTGGATTACGGTAACGGTCTTTATGGCTCTGGCGTGGCTCTATACCCATCGTGGGGG
>JAZQWU010000039.1:0-7735 GCA_045632505.1 Alistipes sp.
CAGCTGATGACCGCGGCTGGTGCTGGCGACAAGGGTAATCGTGAGCAGGAGGTGGCATTCATCTCGCGCTCGTTGAAGGGTATTGCCAAGGAGTTGAATGTGCCGATTATCGCCCTTTCGCAGTTGAGTCGTGCTACCGAGTCGCGTGGTGGCTCGAAGCGTCCGCAGTTGAGTGACCTCCGTGAGTCGGGAGCGATTGAGCAGGATGCTGACCTCGTAGCATTTATCCACCGTCCAGAGTACTACGGCTTCACTGCTGGTCCAGGTGAGGAACCAGTTGAGGGCTTGGCAGAGTTTATCATTGCGAAGCACCGTAACGGTTCGGTTGAGGATGTGCGTCTCCGCTTTATCAAGGAGCAGGCTAAGTTTACCAACTGGGATCAGATTAATACGGGAGCGGGCCAACCAGCAATGGAGCAGTACGAGAACTTTGCGAGTGCACCATATGAGGCTTCGTCGATGTCTTCGTTGCAGAATGCGACAAGCAATGAGTTTGATATTTCCCGTGTGTCTGTACCATCATCCTCTGAGGCTCCATTCTAATAGACAAAATTAGAACCTAAACAGTACCTATGAAGCGAATACTTTCATTTTTAGCAGTTGTGTTGGCGATGGTGGTTGTGGGATGTCACAACGATTCGACAACCGACGCTCCGATTGGTGACGAGGGCGTGACTGCGCTCACTTTGGCAACTCCTACAACTCGTACCTCGTTGGGCGAGAAGAGTGGCGATGTTTATCCAGTCTACTGGAGCGAGGGCGATAAGATTTCGGTCAATGGCGTAGAGTCATTGGAAGCAGAGATTAATGCGTCGAATCCGAGCAAGGCGACCTTCTCGTTTAATGCGGTGTTGAACTATCCGCTCAGCATCCTCTATCCGTCGGGTGAGTCGGTGCTATTCCCTGCTGAGCAGAACTACGCTGAGGGTACTTTTGCCAATGGCGCAGCGCCAATGTGCGGCTATGTGGCAAGCAGTAGCGAGCTCCTTGTGTTAAAGCACCTCTCGGGCATCTTGCGATTCCCAATCAAGGCGTGCGAAGAGGGGTTGACCTTGCAGAAGATTGTTATTACCTCGTCGTCGGCTATGTTGTCGGGCGAGTTTGCTGTAGATTGCGCAAAGGCGACTATCGCACCAAGCAGTAACACCACAAATACCATTACTTACATTGCGAATGTGCCACTTTCGACCTCTGCAGAGCAGGCGTTCTATGTCGCTGTGCCAGCGGTTGAGGTGGGTGTTTGCACCATCGAGTTTGTAGATTCGACGGGCGAGAAGATGACCGCACATTGGAGTGGTAATAGTATCGTTTCGGGCGTGGTACGCGAATTTAAGACCATCACCTACGAGCCGAAGATAACCTTGTCGTTGGTTGGCTTCGAGGCGGAGAGTGACGAAATTGTGGAGCACTGCTCGTATGGATATGTTCGCGACACAAACGGCAATCCGTTGAAGGGCGTTGTTGTTTCGGATGGACTGAACTGTGTGCAGACCAGCGAGAGCGGATTCTATAAACTCCGTACAAACTTCGGTTCGGCACGACATATCTTTGTGAGTATCCCTTCGGGCTACAAAGCACCAAAGAGCGAAGAGGGTATGCCTCTCTTCTACCACAAGATTACTACCGAGGAGTGTGTTGATCGAGTTTGCAATGCCGACTTTGTCTTTGAACCTATCGCTGGCGATGCCAATCGTTTCACAATATTTGTGGGTGCAGACCCTCAGCCTCGCGCAAAGAGTACAAGTTACGACCGATTTGCCTTCCATTCGTTGGATATCTGCGAGAACTTCTACCTCGACTTGAAGGAGTCTCGCGAGAAGATTACCGACCGCGAGGTCTATGGCTTGATGTTGGGCGATATCGTACACGAGAATATGTCGCTCTACCCATACTACACCGCAGGTATTCGCACGACAGGCATTCAGATGTTCAATGTCATCGGAAACCACGACCACGACTACTCGGCAACGACCGAGCGCGATGGTGCGCGTGTTTTTGAGCAATATTTCGGACCTTCCTACTACTCGGTGAACCTCGGAAAAATTCACCTTGTGGTGTTGGACAACCTCATTATGAAGATTGTCGATGGTAAGGTCTCGAAGAGTGGTTATTCGTACGGCTTGACCGAGGAAGAGTGGAGTTGGTTGCAGAACGATTTGAGTTTTATCGACGAGAATACAACCATTATGGTTGCGACCCACGCTCCAATGTTCAAGACCAAGACTCTGGGCGACTACGCGACCAGCACCAACACCAAGCACGGCACAGACTATGGCGCACTCTTTGCCAAGTACAAGAAGGTGCACGCCTGGGCTGGACATACCCACGTGACATTCAACTACAACTATCCTGCAGACTCTCAGTTTAAGAATATCGAGGCGCACACCGTAGCGCGCTCTACTGGCGAGTTGTGGACAAATGAGTATTGCTCGAGCGGAACACCGCGCGGATATACCGTAGTGGAGGTCGATGGTGACAATGTGACGTGGAGTTTTAAACCGACAATCTATCAGGCAAACTATATCGCTGGAAATTACTCCTACACCACAGGCACGCCGACCTATTCGTACCGCGAGTGGAACTTTGTGGATGGTGTGGCGAAGATGAAGGATTCGGGCGAGACTCTCCCTTCGAACCATCAGATGCACGCCTATGCACCTGGAATGTACGAGGATGGCTATGTCTATCTGCACGTCTACTTGTGGGATGACAAGTGGGAACTCCCGAAGTATAATGGCGTGACTATGGAGCACCTCGCCTACAATAGCAACAAGTCGTATAGCCTCGCGTGGAAGGAGATGCGCCAATTCTATTCGGCAAACTGCACAACCTTGTCGAAGGATTCTGATTATTCGGCACACGCCAATATTAATAAAACAAATAACGACCATTGCGTATTCCGCGCACCAGAGAGCAAGACTTCGGGTACTGGTACATTCACCATCGTAGACCGCTTTGGTCAGCAATATTCGAGAACAATAACTTGGTAAGATGAAGCGAATATTAGCACTATTTGCTGTTGCGGCAATGCTCTTTGTGGGTTGCACCACCGATACCACGACCGATAACTTTGTGGGTGGTGATGGCGTAACGACCATAATCCTTACTACCCCTGCAACTCGCACGTTGTTGGGCGCAAAAGAGGGAAATACTTACCCTGTATATTGGAGCGAGGGCGATCAGATTGTCGTGAATGGCAGACGTTCAAGTGAGGTTGAGATTGACCCATCGAACAGGAGCTGTGCAACCTTTACAGTGAATACAATTCTCGGATATCCTTATCGCATAACCTATCCGTACACCTCTGCAACATCAATGTTTTCGGCGCGTGTGACATTCCCTGCCGAGCAGAATTATGTGGAAGGCTCATTCTCGGAGGGAGCAGTTCCAATGTGTGGCTATGTCGCCGACAAAAACTCTACGGTGACGTTGAAACATCTTTCGGGCATCGTAAAATTTGCACTCAAAGCCGAGAAAGAGGGTGTTGCCTTGCAGAAGATTGTGGTGCGCTCGGTTGAGGGTAAGAAGTTGTCGGGCGACTTCTCGGTAGATTGCAAAAATGCAACCATCTCTGCGACAAATAGTGCAAGCAATAGCGTTACATACAATTTGCCATCTAACTTTATCCTTTCGACCAGCGAGGATAGCCACTTCTACATCGCATTGCCTGCGGGCGAATTGGGTGCTTGCTTGGTGGAGTTTATCGACACAAAGGGCGGCGTGATGGTCGGAAGCTGGGACGCGAAAAACCTCTCGGCAGGTGTCGTACGCGAGTTTAAGAGCGTCACATACAAGGCTGGCGTGAGCTGCACATTGCCTTCGATGGGCGAGGAGGATGATGTGCTGCAAGTGCCTTACACCTCCGTAAGTGGCTATGTCAAAGATTCGTCGGGCAATGGCATCTCGGGTGTAGCGGTAAGCGACGGATTCTCGGTGGTTACGACCGATGCGGAGGGTGCTTATACGCTCTGCGTATCGAGCGATGCGTGGTTTATCCATATCTCTGTGCCGTCGGAGTACGAGATCCCGATAAACGAGTACGGACAACCTTGCTTCTATCAGCGCTACTCGACCGATAAGAGCAACTACGACTTTACGTTGAAGCCGCTCGCTGGCGGCAAGGAGTCGAAGTTCGCACTCTTCGTATTGACCGACCTCCATATTTCTACGGCATATCGTCAGACACGATTCGAGCGCGAGGCTCTGCCGAGCATCCTTGCACACGCAACCGAGGTGAAGAAGACGATTCCGTGCTATGGTCTTGCCTTGGGCGACCTGATTGACAACTCGAATAGCAAGAATACCAGCGCCGAGCGTGTGAATGTTCGTGCGTTGCTCGCTAACGATAAACTCGGATTTCCACTCTTCAACACGATGGGAAACCACGATAACACCTTCTACGACGCTACGACTCCAGCATATGGTGATGCTGCGAGTTCAACCTTCAACTTGAAGGCGCAACGCGACTATGAGGATGTTTTCGGTCCTGCGAACTACTCATTCAATCGTGGCGATGTGCATATCATCTCGATGCGAAATATCATCTACTCGAACAACACCAATAGCAATAACTACGAGGTGGGCTTCTCGGATGCTCAGTGGGAGTGGTTGCAGCAAGATTTGGCTCTCGTGCCGAAGGATAAGATGGTGGTGCTGGGTACTCACATCAAACTGCACGGCGAAACACAATTCCATATCTCGGAGGTGACAGCTCTGCTTGGCGAGTACAAGGAGGCGCACGTCTTTACGGGTCACTCGCACATTCAGCGTAACTATCCAACAAGTGGCTCGACCAAGAAGGTCTTTGAGCACAATTTGGGCGCAATTTGCGGCTCGGGCTGGTACTGCAAGATGGGTGAGGATGGTACTCCGAATGGCTACAATGTGTTTGTCGGCGAGGGCGCGACCTTCAGCGACTGGTATCGAATGGCATACAACAAGCGTTTGGATAGCCGTGCGCAACAGATGCGCCTCTATCGTGGCGATGCTGTTACGGGTGCCGAGATGCCGAGCGCACCAGGTACTACCGACAATCCAGAGGGCGTAAAGGGCTTCTACAAGTTCAACTTCGCTGAGAATGTTCTGTTGGCAAATGTCTACAATGCCGACTCGAAGTGGAGTATCAAGGTCTACGAGGATGGCGAGTATTCGGGCGATATGACTCTGCTCCCATCGTCGAACTACTCGATGTCAACACTTATCGGTGATGGCTCGGCTGCGAGCCCATTCCGCTTTGCGGATGATGTGGTGACGGGACAGGACCTCTATACCGCGGGCTTGCTGATGGGTATTCAGAGTCGCTACAAGAATGGCGGACCACTTGGCAACTGCTGGTCGAACAACTACCATATGTACAAGTACGAGCTGAAGAATAAGGATGCAGCGATAAAGGTTGTTGCAACCGACCGCTTCGGTAACGAATATACCGAAACTCAAATCACCGAGGGTACGGACTATACCCTAACCTCGGGCGATTACAAATCGGATGCAAATTTATAAGAGCATAGAGCAATGTTTGTAAAGTGTTTTGCAGGTGCTATTGTTGGCATCAAGGCGGTGAAGGTCGATGTCGAGGTGAATGTCGCAGGGGGCGGTATTGGTCTCTTTCTTGTGGGTTTGCCCGATAATGCTGTGAAGGAGAGTGAGCAACGCATTCGCTCCGCCTTCGAGAACTCGCAACGCCGTATGACCGCCAAGAAGGTGGTCGTAAATCTCGCACCTGCCGACCTTCGCAAGGAGGGTTCGGGCTTTGATCTCCCTATCGCGGTGGGAATCCTTGCCGCAACGCAGCAGATTCTTGATACTCGCCTTGCCGATACGATGTTTGTGGGCGAGTTGTCGTTGGATGGCGCAGTGAAGGCCGTAAGAGGAATTCTTCCGTTGGCTGTGATGGCAAAGGATAATGGTCTGCGCCGTATCGTTGTTTCGGCATCGTGTGCGCACGAGGCTGCGGTGGTAGATGGGGTAGAGGTTATCCCTGTAAATACCTTGTCGGAGGTTATTGCTTATCTGAATAACGAGTTGGATATCACGCCAGCCGTTGGCGAGGTCTCTGCCGAGGCGGAGCAACAGAGCCTCTATGCCGAGGACTTTGCCGATGTGAAGGGTCAACGCGAGGTGAAGCGCGCCTTGGAGATAGCCGCTGCAGGAGGACACAATGTGCTGATCATTGGCGCACCAGGCTCGGGTAAGACGATGCTGGCGCGTCGTATGCCTACGATTATGCCACCGATGACCTTGGAGGAGGCGGTGGAGGCGACCAAGATTCACTCCGTAGCGGGTAAGTTGGGCGAGAATATCGGCTTGATGGCAAAACGCCCATTCCGCGCACCGCACCACCTCACATCGCAAGTGGCACTTATTGGTGGTGGTCAGTCGCCACAACCAGGCGAGGTGAGCCTTGCGCACAATGGAGTGTTGTTCCTCGACGAGTTGCCAGAGTTCGGTCGCAATGTCCTGGAGGTGTTGCGCCAACCGTTGGAGGATAGAATGATTACCATTTCGCGTGCGAAATATAGTGTCGAATATCCATCGAACTTCACCCTTATTGGTGCGATGAACCCTTGCCCGTGCGGATTCTACAACCACCCGACCAAGGAGTGTACTTGCCAACCGTTTGCTATAAATCGCTACTTCTCGCGCATCTCGGGACCTCTCCTCGACCGTATTGATATGCACATCGAGGTTGTTCCCGTACCGCTCTCCGAGATAAATGGCGAGCAGGTGGAGGAGTCGAGCGCATCAATCCGTCAGCGCGTCATCGCTGCTCGCGAGATTCAGTCACGACGCTTTGCTGGTACAAACATCCACTCGAATGCGATGATGAACTCCGCAATGTTGCGTACCTTCTGTCCGCTGAGCCGCGAGGTGCGTTCCTTGCTCGAAAAAGCAATGAGCCGTCTTAACCTCTCAGCTCGCGCCTATGACCGAATCATCAAGGTTGCTCGCACCATTGCCGATTTGGCGGGTGCGGAGAATATTGAGGCTACGCATATTGCCGAGGCGATTAATTATCGTACGCTTGACCGCGATAGCTGGGGACGATAGATTAAATAAAAAAAGCCAATGGCTAATGGCCAATGGCTAATAGCAGAAAAAGGATGGTCGATTGACCATCCTTTTTCTGTCTTACTCCTCCAACAAGAAGGCGAGCATCTCAGGAATCTTGGTGTAGTCCAAAACGTGGATGTAGTCCATACCGCCGAGGCGAACGTGGCTATCACCACCGCCATCGCCCATATCGTCACCCATAAACAACACCTGCTCCTTGGTGTAGCCGTACAACTTAGCATACTCCAATGTAGCATCGTACTTGTTGTACTGCTTTGCTGCGATGTCGAATGACGACGAGCCGCCGATAAACACGGTGTAGTCCTTGAAGATCTCCAATACCTCAGGATACATCACGCGACGCTTTGCGCGATCTGGGTCGAAGACGTGCTTCTTCTCCTTCGCTGCGGTTGTACCGAGCAAACCAAATGTTACCATACCGCTCTTGTGGAATTCGAGAGGCTCACCATCATACTCGGTATAGCCATACTTCTCGCGGAGGTAGTTGGTCTTCTCGTAGAAGAACTCCTTGTCAACCTCATAGACAACCTCCTTGGTGAACTTCAACTCGCCATTCTCAACGGTTGTGTGCTGCAAGCCATAGTTACCAACGATGTCGATAGGGTACTGCTCCATCTGCTTGAAGATACGTGGCGCATTTCCTGCACCGCACATCACCAAGTGA
>JAZQWU010000040.1:0-2685 GCA_045632505.1 Alistipes sp.
CTTTGGCAACGCCTGACGCTTAATGAAGAGTGTTGCGCTGGTCTCATCCATTTCTGGATCCTCGAAGATTGAGATGATAGGCTCCTTATTGTCTGGAACAACAATAACCTCCTTCTGTGGGGCATTAGCTGGCGAAGCAGGAATATCTGCCATCAACTTCTGCAACTTAGCCTCTACCTCGTCAACATTGATATCACCAACGATTACCACTGCCTGATACTCTGGACGATACCACTTGTGATAGAAGTTTTCAAGCGATGTGTGGCTAAATGACTTCAAGCCATCGAGGTGACCGATAAGATTGCGGTGCTCGTAGCGAGTACCCTTACCGAGAGCCTGCAACATCTTGATAGTTCCACGCCACGATGCGCCATCACGCATACGCAACTCCTCCATAATAACACCGCGCTCCGAATCAATCTCCTTTGGCTGCAAAGCGATAAAGTGCGACCAATCGTGAAGGATGAGCATTGCTGTATCAACGATACCTGGACGGATTGTTGGAACATCCTTCAAAAGGTACTGGGTGTAGTCCCACGATGTACCTGCGTTGAGGTTTGTACCAAACTTAACACCTACAGTCTCAAGATACTCGATAAGCATCTTACCTGGCAAGTTCTTTGTTCCATTGAATGCCATATGCTCGAGGAAGTGAGCCAAACCCTGCTGGTCGTCGTCCTCCTGAATAGCACCTACATCGTGCGAGATGTAGAAATCGGCCAAATTCTTCTGCTTGTCATTGTGACGAAGGTAGTATTTCATACCATTCGGCAACTGTCCCACGCGAACAGCCTTGTCCGCAGGGATTACCGGCAACTGTTGCGCTCCCGGCTGCGCAGCCACCGCAAATGCAACGAGCAATGCGATGACGGTTGTAAATAGATGTTTCATAATGTATAAAAGTTTGTCTTTTGTTTACTTTTCTCTCTCCTAACTATAACGCAAATATCATCAATTTATTGCGCATCAATACTTATAGTATTGCAACATTTCGACAATATAGCGCAAATATACAAATTTATTCTAAAAAATGCAAAAACGCCCCTTGCTTTCGCAAGAGGCGCATTGTAAAAATCTCGGATAGACTACTCTATCGTGTCTACATCCTCTACAATCTGCTGAGGCAAGAGGTATGCATCCTCAGTAGTATTCTCCAAAACCCATACTACCCAATCAGCCCAGTCGTTCCACTCTGCCCAAGCAGCAGAGCCGTCGTCTGCAGGCTTGTTAGCCAAGTAGCCAGCTTTCCAAGCATCAACCAACTGAGCACGCTCCTCGGTCGAAGGAACATACACGCCTGGTGCAGGATAAATATAGTTAGGGAAGTTATCCTCAGCCCACTTGATATGTGCGCTCCACAATGGATATGCCTCCTTTGGTTCCATTGCAAACTCAACATCCTCGATGCGGTTTACAGCCAACTGATAGGTCGAATAGTCATCCTCACCACCAGCATAGTCCGACTGCTTCGAGTAAATTTGGTAGATAGCCAAAACATCACCTACAGTGCCGTGCTTCGGAGCGTAGTTGCCCGCAAAGCGCGAGTAACCGCTGGTACGGAGCATATAGACACCGTGATCCGAAGTGTACTTCGCGTTATCGTTGTACGACAAGCAAATGCTACCATAAAGAGCCACGTTGTTGCGGCTGTATGCCAAGTGATACCAAGGACGGTTTACAACCTGTGTAATTGCACCACCTGGGGTTGTTGGCAAGGTTTCCTGAATACCGCTTGTAGCCAACCACGAAGGGTAAATCTGCTCGAACGAGCCGTTGTACAATGGGTCATTCTTCACAATTGAGCCGTCCTCTGCTGGATACTCAACACCCGCATAGTACACCTTCAAGCCCTTGAAGCGAATCAAACGACCGAGGAACTTCTCGGTGTTCGGGCCCTGAATCTTCGAATAAGAGTTCTTATCTACAACGAATATATCTGCGCTCTGGTCAGTGTCGCTCTCGGTGAGATATACCTTCTCGCCTGGGAATACGTGCTGACGCACCTTCTGCTGACTCACGAGGTTAGAGTTTGCGTAGTACTTGTAAGTACCATACGAGTTGTAGCTCGATGTTGGGATATCGCCCAACGAGAGCATCATACGGAAGTTTCCGAGGTACAAACCGCGAATCTTAACATATACCCACATCGACTCCATTGTCTCGAGGTTGCAAGGATAGTCGAGGAACAAACCGTTAGTGAGTTTCAACTCGATAGCTGCAGTACCGTCGAAGATATAGAGCGACTTGTAGATATTACCCTGCTCATCGTTCGAGATTACCTTACCTTTAATATAATAGTTGCCAGTGTCGTACCACTTCTTCTCCAACTCGAAAGCGTTACACTCCTTCTCTGGATTCTCCACAAAGCGGAGGTAGCGAGTTCCAGCCTGAGTACCAGTATCACCCGAGCCACTTATTGTACCGAACTTCTTCTTCAAGTCAGCAATCGAGATATACTGCAAATCGGGATTCATAGCCACGAAAGTATTGTCGTTGTAGATGTAGGTTGGCTGTGGCTCCTCAAATTTATTGTAGCAAGCGGTAAATACCAAACCGAGCAATGCTACCAAAATCATCTTATATTGTTTCATAATCTTCTTTCTCATTTTCGGTTTGACATTAGAAACGGAAGTAAACATTCACGAAGCAAGTTGTACCGAGCATATAGAAGTACTTCGCATCGAA
>JAZQWU010000041.1:0-2640 GCA_045632505.1 Alistipes sp.
CGTAGGTGAGGGCCGTCCGGTGTTGGTTGGTACTACATCGGTTGAGATTTCGGAGTTGTTGAGCCGAATGTTGAAGATTCGTGGCATCAAGCATAATGTGTTGAATGCCAAGCACCACGCTCAGGAGGCGCAGGTTGTTGCTGAGGCGGGTCGTCCAGGCCAGGTTACCATTGCTACCAATATGGCAGGTCGTGGTACCGATATCAAACTTACAGAGGAGGTAAAGAAGGCTGGAGGTCTTGCAATCATTGGTACAGAGCGTCACGAGAGCCGTCGTGTAGACCGTCAGTTGCGTGGTCGAAGCGGTCGTCAGGGTGACCCAGGTTCTTCGCAGTTCTTCGTATCGTTCGAGGATGACTTGTTGCGTTTGTTCGGCTCGGAGCGTATCGCTGCTATGATGGATAGAATGGGTATCCAGGAGGGAGAGGCTATTCAGGCTGGTATGATGTCGAGCGCAGTGGAGCGTGCGCAGAAGAAGGTCGAGGAGAATAACTTCGGTATCCGTAAGCGTTTGCTCGAGTATGATGACGTAATGAACTCACAGCGTGAGGTTATCTACACCCGTCGTCGCAATGCGTTGTATGGCGAGCGTGTAGAGATTGACCTTAATAATGCAATGTGCGACTATGCCGAGGCGTTCCTCAATTCGCACGAGGATTATCCATTCGAGGAGTTCTCGTTCGACTTGATGCGCGAGGTTGGCTTGCAGCCATCGTTCGATGAGACTACCTACCGGAAGGCTCGTCGTCAGGAGTTGGTGGAGTTGATCGTTGCCGATTTGCAGGCGTTGGTCGCTCGTCGCGCTAAGGCTGTGGCAGATACCGTACGCCCAGTTATGACCAAGATTTACGAGGATCGCAAGGATAGCTTGGATGGTAAGATGTACTTCCCAATGACTAACGGTCATCTCGGATATAATGTTCCAGTTGAGTTGCAGCGTTGCAAGGATACCGACGGTGCAGAGATTTATCGCGTATTCTCGAAGGTGGTGATGTTTACCACAATCGATGACGCGTGGCGTGAGCACTTGCGCGAAATGGATGAGTTGCGCCACAGTGTGCAGAATGCTTCGTATGAGCAGAAGGATCCGCTCTTGATTTACAAGTTTGAGTCGTTCGGTCTCTTTGAGAAGATGTTGGAGAAGGTAAATCGCGAGGTTGTCTCAATCTTGTGTAAGTCGTATATCCCAGTCCAGCAACAGAATCAGGAGTCGTTGGAGCGTGCACGCCAGAATAAGGCAAAGGTTGATGTGAATAAGTTGCAGGCTTCGCGTATGGCGGCAGCTGCAGCAGCTGGCTCGGGCGAGCGTAGCATCACTGCTCCAATTCAGGTGGAGAAGAAGGTGGGCCGTAACGAGCTTTGCCCTTGCGGAAGCGGTAAGAAGTATAAACACTGTCACGGAAAATAGCAATGGGAGCATACGCAGAGGAGAAACAGCGTCAACTCGATTTGCGCTACTTGAAGATGGCACGCATATGGGCGGAGAATTCATACTGCGTACGCCGTCAGGTGGGTGCGCTTATCGTTAAGGATAAGATGATTATCTCGGATGGATACAACGGAACCCCTTCGGGCTTCGAGAATATCTGCGAGAACGATATGGGCGCAACAAAACCATATGTTCTGCACGCCGAGGCGAATGCTATTACGAAGGTTGCGAAGTCGGCAAATAACTGCGACGGTGGTACATTGTATGTTACGACCTCGCCGTGTATGGAGTGTTCGAAGCTGATTATTCAGGCAGGTATCAAGCGTGTGGTCTTCTCGGAGAAGTATCACAATACCGAGGGTTTGGATATCCTCGCGAAGGTTGGTGTAGAGTTGGTTCACCTCCCATTTGAGGAATAAATTGAGAATTGAGGATTAAGAATTGAGAATTGAGAATTGAGAATTGAGAATTGAGGATTGAGAATTGAGAATTGAGAATTGAGAATGCTCTAACTACTCTCTACTATCTACTCACTACTAACTAAAAAAAAGACCTTTTTTTACAAACAATATTTTTTCTAACTTTTTTAAAAACAAACGATTATGAGTTTCTTAACTAACGAGAAATTGACCATCGTCGGCGCAGCTGGTATGATTGGTTCGAACATGGCACAGTGTGCTATGATGATGAAGTTGTCGTCTAACATCTGTCTTTACGACCCATTTGCTCCAGCATTGGAGGGTGTAGCAGAGGAGTTGTTCCACTGTGGTTTCGACGGCATCAACCTCACTTTCACTTCGGATATCAAGGAGGCTTTGACCGATGCTAAGTATGTAGTATCTTCGGGTGGTGCAGCTCGTAAGGCTGGTATGACTCGTGAGGACTTGTTGAAGGGTAACGCAGAAATCGCTGCTGAATTCGGTAAGAACATCAAGCAGTACTGCCCAGATGTAAAGCACATCGTAGTTATCTTCAATCCTGCTGATATCACTGGTCTTATCACTTTGATCTACGCTGGTGTTAAGCCATCGCAGGTTACTACTTTGGCTGCTCTCGACTCTACTCGTCTTCGCAGCGAGTTGGCTAAGTACCTCCACGTATCGGCTGATAAGGTTATCAACCCACGTACTTATGGTGGTCACGGCGAGCAGATGGCTGTATTCGCATCTACTACAACTGTTGATGGCACTCCTCTTACTGACATCATCGGC
>JAZQWU010000042.1:0-1860 GCA_045632505.1 Alistipes sp.
TAGCTGCCACGATGGTGTCGATGGTGAAAGCCTTCTTAAAGTCGGGCTTGAAGAAGAACTTGTAACCCTCCAACGCACCCGGCATAGTCGCAGAACGTATCGCCATCGCAATCAGCATAATGAATAGCAGAGGCATTACCAATTCGGCGGTGCGCTCCAACCCCTTGCGTACACCTCGCGCTACGATGATGTGCGTTGCCGCGATGAAGAGCATCGTATAGAGTGGCTCTTGCCACGATGCTCTAAAATTCTCGAATATGGAGTGGAACTCCGCACCCGAGTAGAGTGTGCCGTTGATGGATGCGACAAAGTAGTAGAGTGACCAGCCCGCCACAATGTAGTAGAATCCCGAGATGAGCGTCGAGACAATGATGCTATTGTAACCCAATGGTTTCCACCACTTCGAAAATTGAGCATACGCCTTTACAGGACCCTTGCGAGTATATGTACCAATGGCAAACTCGGATAGCATTACGGGAATGCCTAACAAAAGCACACAGATGAGATAGAGCAATACGAATGCTCCACCTCCGTTTTCGCCTGCGATATATGGGAATCGCCATATACTACCCAAACCTATCGCACTGCCTGCAGCGACTAACACTGCGCCTAGCTTACTACCAAAAGAGTCGTTGCCTTTCTCTCTCATCTAAACCCAACTAACCCATTAACCTTTCAGTGTCACGCTCACCTTTGCCACCTTACCTCCCAGTGGTGGGGCAATCTTTGTTACGCGGCACTCTGTTTCGCAAATCTGCGGAAAACGGGCGTGAAGTGCCTCTATGATGTTTTGTGCTACGCGCTCGATGGTATGTTGTGTGCGTTGCATCTGCTCGCGCACCACCTCATACGCAGTCAAGTAGTTCACTGCCTTGGTCACATCGTCGTCCTCAGCAACCGTTCCCAGTTCGGTTGTGATTCGGAGCGATACCTCAAAGTGACTACCTGTCTGCTGTTCCAACTCGTAGCAACCGTGGAAGGCACGGAAATCCATACCTTCCAGGTCGATTGTATACAATTTTCTCTCCACTACTACTCAACAATTACCAAATAGTAGTTCTTCTTACCACGCTGTACGAGGATGTACTTCTCAGCAATCAAATCCTCGGCAGTAACTACGCGCTGAATGTCCGCAACCTTCTCCTTGTTGAGCGATACGCCACCGCCCTGAATCATCTTGCGGCACTCACCCTTCGATGGGAAAATTGCGCTCTTCTCGGCACAGAGGTCGATGAACGAGCAACCCAAATCCTCCTTCGAAACCTTGAATTGAGGTACTCCGTCAAACACCTGCAACAAAGTCTGCTCGTCGAGGCGGTGCAAAGCCTCCGAAGTAGACTGACCGAAGAGAATCTGCGAAGCCTCAACAGCCTTCTCATACTCCTCGCGCGAGTGAATCATTGTGGTAACCTCCTCAGCCAAACGCTTCTGCAATGCGCGCAAGTGTGGTGCCTGCTCGTGCTCAGCGATGAGAGCCTCGATGGTTTCGCGGTCGAGCAATGTGAAAATCTTGATGTAACGCTTTGCATCGTCGTCGCTTACGTTGAGCCAGAACTGGTAGAACTTGTAAGGCGAGGTGTAGCGAGCATCCAACCATACGTTACCACTCTCGGTCTTACCGAACTTTGTTCCGTCAGCCTTGGTGATAAGTGGGCAGGTGATAGCGAATGCCTCAGCCTCCGAGCCGAGCTTGCGGCGAATAAGCTCAGTACCTGTGGTGATGTTACCCCACTGATCCGCGCCACCGAGCTGCAATTTGCAATCCATAGTCTGGTAGAGGTGCAAGAAGTCGTAACCTTGCAAGAGCTGATATGTAAACTCGGTGAACGACATACCGTCGCCCTCGCCATTGAAACGTTT
>JAZQWU010000043.1:0-11509 GCA_045632505.1 Alistipes sp.
ATTTGGGCGAAAGGATATATGGTTTGGATTTATGACACAATATCGTGTATGCCACTTTCGTTTTTGGCACAGAGATTGCACAACAATCTAACAGCTGCGGTGATAACTGCACACCGCAGTGAGGTTTCTTCATTTATTTAAGTTTGGGTTAGTAGAGAAACTCGCAATGAGTTTCGAGGTAAGAGGTCGTTGTGAAACGCCCTCTTATTTTTTGTATATTTGCGAGTTTCTCTCCTTTCAACCTGCTTACGCAGCAAGCCTCTGCTCGCTCGTGGGCAAAGGGCTCTACGAGCCTATAACGACATTGGCGAGTGTCTGTTCGTGCAAGCCCGACAGCCATTCGCCAACATCGTTAAACTACTTTGTAGTTACCTTTGCCCCCTCTCGCTCGGAGCCTTTGCCCTGCTCCTGCGGTCGTTAGTAGAAGTTGTTGTTGGGAAAGTTTTCCGCTTTCCGTTTTCCGTTTTCCGTTTGTTTCCGCAATGAGTTCCGAGGTAAGAGGTCGTTGTGAAACGCCCTCTTATTTTTTGCCACCTCTCCCTAAGACCTCGAGTTTTTTCGTGGGGATACTGGGGAAATGGGGATTGTGGGGCGAAAACTACTCACTACTATCTCCTCACTACTAACTGTGGAAAAGTTTTCCGTTTTCCGTTTTCCGTTTTCCGTTTTTTATTATCTTTGCACTCGATGGCACAACGATTACTAAAATATCTGTTACTTGCGCTTTTGGTGATGGCGGTGGGGGTGGTACGCGCCTCCGAGAACGAGCCGCGTGAGCCAAAGGTTGATACCCTCATTGCGGTGGATAAGGTGCAAATTACTGCCATCAAGCAGGGCTCTGAGCTTCGTCGCGAGGCGATGGCGGCATCGGTGCTGCAGGGGCGCACGCTCACGATGCGAGGTGTGTCGGCGGTCAAGGATGTGATGACCGACATCCCGAATCTCTTTATGCCCGACTACGGCTCGCGCACAACCTCGTCAATCTATGTGCGAGGTATGGGTACGCGCATCGACCAACCAGTTGTGGGTATGACCGTCGATAATGTGCAGTTGGCAGATAAAAACCTCTACGACACCGAGTTGCAAGATATCGAGCGCATCGAGTTCCTGCGAGGTCCTCAGGCGACGCTCTACGGTCGCAATACGATGGGTGGCGTGATAAACATCTACACACTCTCGCCCCTGACCTACCAGGGTGTGCGCCTTCGTGCCGACTATGGCTCGCGCAACGCCTTCCGCGTAGCGGCATCGTCATATAACAAGTTGGGCGACAAGTATGGTTTTTCCGTTTCGGCACAGTATGCTCGCCACGATGGCTACTGGAGCAATCTCTACGACAATTCGATGTGCGATAAGGAGAATAGCGGCAACTTCCGCACCAAGTTCCAATATCGCGAGGGTGCATTGAGCATCGACAACACCTTGGCATTCTCAATCGTTCAGCAAGGTGGTTACCCCTACCAATATATCGGCTCGCCCAATCCCAACAAGCACCGCGAGGAGTTGGTTGGCAAGATCTGCTACAACGAGCCTTCGACCTACGACCGCATAGCCGTAAATGACGGACTCAGTGTGCGTTACGACTTCGGCAAGTTCTCGCTGGCGAGCGTTACGTCGTATCAGTATATGAACGACAAGATGCACATTGATAACGACTTCCTGCCCGAGTATTACTTCACACTCGAGCAGCGCAAGCAGCAACACCAGATTGCCGAGGATTTCATCTTGCGCTCGAAGGAGGAGGGCAAATATCGCTGGCTGGCAGGAGTCTATGGCTTTTTCAAGCGCGAGAAGATGCAAGCACCAGTGACTTTTGGTGCTACGGGCATCGAGAAGATGATTCTCGACAACATCAACGCCTACGCACCTTACGACGGCGAGTATCGCTGGGGCGATGCAGAGGGTAACGGAGCAGACGAGTTGTTGCTCGACAGCCGTTTCACGACGCACAATAGTGGCGTTGCGGCATACCATCGTAGCGAGTTGCACCTTGGTCGTTGGCGTTTAGCTTTGGGCTTGCGCTTGGATTACGAGTTGGTGCAGATGCTCTACAACACCTCAACCACAACGTGCTACACCGTCGTTCCGAGCGACACGACCAAGCAACCTATCGCCATCCCGATGCAGATTGCCAATAGCGACGTCTTGTCGCGTGGATTTTTCGAGTTTCTGCCGTCGTTCTCTGCCTCGGTGGATTTGGACTCTGCGGGTCGCAATATGTTGTACCTCTCGGCATCGAAGGGCTACAAGGCGGGTGGTTTCAACACGCAGATGTTCTCGGAAGTATTGCAACGCCAGCTCAAAAAGAAGATGGGCTTGTCGCAGGATATCGACGTTGACGAGCTGTGCGCCTACGACCCCGAGCATAGCTACAATGTGGAGTTGGGCGGACATTTCGGCACGAAGGATGGTGCATTTACGGCTGATGCTTCGTTGTTCTACATCGAGTGTGTAGATCAGCAACTCACAATATTCCCGGATGAGAATAGTACGGGTAGAATGATGACCAATGCAGGGCGTACGCGCTCCTTTGGTGCAGAGGTGTCGGCAACGGCACGATTGGCAAAGACATTGGTCATAAGTGGCTCGTATGGCTATACTAATGCCAAATTTAGGGAATTTGTGTCGGGTGGAGTGAATTATGCAGGTAATTTTATACCATATGCTCCGAAAAATTCGTTATCTTTGCGCCTGATGCAGACCGTTCCAATCTCTTCATCGTGGATAGACCGAGTGGTTTTGGGTGTTGGAGTTACGGGCGCAGGCCGCATATATTGGAACGAGGCGAACGATGTGTCGCAGCCGTTCTACGCATTGTTGGAGGCTTCGGTGCGCTTCGAGGGAGAGCATTGGGCGGTGGACTTGTGGTGCAAGAATGCTACGAGCACCAAGTATGATGTCTTCTACTTCGAGTCGATGGGTAATCGCTTCTTGCAACGAGGAAAGCCTATGACAGGCGGAGTGAGAGTGATGATTAATATTTTGTAACATATATGAAAAAGATTTTGATTTTGGCGTGTGGCGTATTGCTCTTTGCCACATCGTGTTTGCCTGGCGGAGCCTCGCCAGGTTCGTCGTCAACTACCTATTACGGCTCGGTCAAGGTGGTGGATATCACAACCGAGGAGGTGACATATAGCAACAACGCGGCGTCGGTTACGGCGTGGATTCCGAATATCACCGAGGCAAAGTTCGACTTTGTATTCAACGATATGAAGTTCGACAACGCTATGCCCGTAAAGTTGGATATCGAATTTGCTGGAATACCGTTCAAGTCTACCGTATCGGAGGATGAGACCACCATCAACTACATCTTCGAGGCGAAGGATATCATCCCTACCGTAGGTGGTGCGCCATACGAAAAATATAAGGTGGATGTTATCAAGGGTTGCATCGGCAGAAGCGTAGATATCGAATTTGAGATGCGTTCGAAGGAGAAGAAGGTCTACTTCACCACCGCTACTGCCACTGCAGAACAAACCATAGAGGAGTAAGAGTAAACATAAAAACATAAATAATATGAAACCAGAGTACAAACCTTATGTAGAGGAGCTGATTGAGTTGGCAATCAAAGAGGATATTGGTGATGGCGATCACACATCGTTGTGTTGCATTCCGGCTGAGGAGCGTGGACGTATGCGCCTTTTGTGCAAGCAGGAGGGTATTATCGCAGGTATCGAGGTTGCGAAGATGGTGACCGAGCGTTTGGACGCAGAGGTTAAGTTCGAGCAGATTTTGAACGATGGCGACCGTGTGAAGGTTGGCGATGTAGCCTTCTATGTTGAGGGTAACTTGCAGTCGTTGTTGCGTGCCGAGCGCATCTTGCTCAACATTATGCAGCGTATGAGCGGTGTTGCTACCCAGACCGCCGTTTATGCTGACCGCATTGCTGACCTCCACACTAAGGTGCTCGACACTCGCAAGACCACACCAGGTATGCGTGTGTTGGAGAAGATGGCCGTAAAGATGGGTGGTGGCGAGAATCACCGCATCGGTTTGTTCGATATGATTCTCTTGAAGGACAACCACATTGACTTCGCTGGTGGCGTTGCTAAGGCTGTGACTGGTGCGAAGGAGTACCTCAAGGCTAAGGGCAAGAATATTCCTATCGAGTGCGAGGTGCGCTCGTTGGAGGATATCAAGGAGGTATTCGCCGCAGGTGGTGTCGATAGAATTATGTTCGACAACTTCTCGGTTGAGCAGACTCGCGAGGCCGTAGCATTGGTGGCTGGTCGTTGCGAGACCGAGTCGAGTGGCGGTATCACCCTCGAGACCTTGCGCGAATATGCTGAGACTGGCGTAGATTTCATCTCGGTAGGTGCTTTGACTCACCAGATTAAGTCGCTCGATATGTCGCTCAAAGCGTGCTAATGGAGCATCAGCAACATATTGATTTTCATCCCGTAACAGTGGCCGACAAGCCACTGTTCGAGTATTATATGCTTTCATCCGAGGAGCAGAACTGCGACCTCAACTTTGCTAATATCTTCTGCTGGAGCGACACCTACCATAGCGAGGTTGCCGAGGCAGAAGGTTTTTTGGTTATTCGCTTCGATAATGGCGGCGCAAAATCCTATATGCAACCCGTAGGCGGAGGCGATAAGCGACTGATATTGGAACAATTACGTGCGGATGCCTTTGCGATGCGAACACCTCTGCGACTCTATGGATTGTCTGCTGAGTGGCGCAAATTTTTGGAGGAGAACTACCCCGAGGAGTTCGCTTTCGATGCTTCGCGAGCGTTGGCGGACTACATCTATCGCACCGAGGATTTGGCGCAACTACAAGGTCGTAAATACCAACCCAAGCGCAACCATCTTAACCACTTCGTGGCGCGTCACGATTGGTATGCCGAGCCACTTTCGAAGACTAATATCAAGGATTGCATTGCGCTGAATAACAAGTGGTTATCTTCGCGCGAGGTGGGCGAATCGGAGTTGGCAGAACAGCGAACTTTGCAACGCGCGTTCGACAATTTGGATGCTCTTGACTTGCGCGGTTTGGTGCTGTATGCCGACGGTGCGCCAGTGGCTTTTTCCTACGGAACACCTATTACCCATAAGACCTTCTGCACCCACATTGAAAAGTACGATAGTGGCGTACAGGGAGCCTCAACGATGATAAATCGCCTGATGGCACAGTCGCTCGAGGAGGAGTTCGAGTTCGTAAATCGTGAGGATGACCTCGGTTTGGAGGGTTTGCGCTTTGCGAAGATGTCCTACTATCCGACACTGCTACTCGATAAGATTTCCGCCTTGCATCTCACTCCCGAACAGCGCGAAATGCGACAGATGTGGCACGAAATTTTTGGCGATGAGATTCACGAAATAGACGCATTTCTCATAAAGCATAGCGATGCTATTCCATTGATACACAAGGAGAATGATAGGGTGGTATCGATGCTCTATGTTGTACCACTCGAGATGTGGGGCAAGCGCGTGGCATATATCTATGCCGTAGCGACCGACCCCGAATATCGTGGTCGTGGCATCGCCTCGAAGTTGCTTGCCGAGGCGTTGCAAATAGCCGAGAAAAGTGGAAAATACGACCTTGCTGCCCTTATTCCGAGCAGTACCGAATCGAAACGATTATACGAACGTCTGGGTTTCGAGGATCTTCAGCGACCTATGGAGTTTGCAACCGACGACTACCTCGGCACAGGCTCAGTCCCTCACGACCTCGCAATGATTAAGGCGTTGTAGTTGCCGACCTACCTTTTTGGTTCGAGTACGATATACGGCACAATCATCTCCTCCATCGAGATACCTCCGTGCTGGAAGGTGTCGCGGTAGTAGCGGATGTGGCGGTTTGCATCGTTGTTATAGACCAAAAAGTCGTTGTTATAGGCGAAAATATAGCTCGAAGTGAGGTTCGACGACGGAAGTTGCACCTCCTCGGGCTTTGTTATTTCGTATACCTCCTTGCGGTTGTAGGCGAGGTTGCGACCAGTCTTGTAGCGAAGGTTTGCCGAGGTTTCGCGGTCGCCCGTAACCTTCACTGGGTTATCCACGCGCACCGTTCCGTGGTCGGAGGTGATAACTACGGTGTGTCCCTTCTCCGACAACATCTTCAACAATGTGAACAACTCCGAATTCTCGAACCACGAACGTGTAAGCGAGCGGAACGAGGCATCATCCTCGGTCAACTGGCGGATAATCTCGGTCTCGGTACGAGCGTGCGAGAGGATATCTAAGAAATTATATACAATGACCGAGAAGTCGGCATCGTAGATGTGTTGGATGTTGTCAATCAACTTGCGACCAGCCTCGGGTCGAACGAGTTTGTCGAACGAGAACTTGTAGCGCTTGCCAGCCTGCGCAATCTGTCGCGCGAGGAACTCCTCCTCGTATTGGTTTTTACCACCCTCCTCGTTGTCGTTGAGCCACTTATTTGGCATCAACTTATCTATCGCTAACGGCATCAAACCCGCAAAAACGGCGTTTCGCGCATACTGCGTTGCAGTAGGCAGAATCGAGCAGTAGAAATCGTCCGTTGCGATGTCGAAGTAACCACGCAACATACCGCTGATGGTGCGCCATTGGTCGTAGCGGAAATTATCGATAAGCAATAAAGTGGTCTTGCTGTGTCGGTCCGCAACTGGGAAGATGCGACTGCGCATCAGCGTGTGCGACATAACGGGTGTCTCCTCGTCGCGCGAGTTAATCCACTCCTTATAATTGTTGCAGACGAAGCGACCAAAAATGCGGTTTGCCTCGGCCTTCTGATACTGCAAAATCTCACGAATGGACTCATCGCCACCCGCAAGTTCAATCTCCCAATTTACCAATTTACGATATATCACAGCCCACTGCTGGAAGGTCGAAGCGTTCTGCATCGATACGGCAATACGACCAAACTCGGCACGATAGTCCGCCGTAGTCTGCTCGGTCACAAGTTGCTGAGAGTGAACGTGCTTCTTGATGAGAGGCAACATCTGCGACGGATTCACCGGCTTGACTATATAGTCGGCAATCTTCGAGCCGATGGCCTTGTCCATAATATCTTCCTCCTCGCTCTTCGTAACCATTATTACGGGCGTGGTGGGGCGAACATCCTTGATGAGTGGCAAGGTTTCGAGTCCCGTCATTCCGGGCATCATCTCGTCGAGAATGATAACGTCGTAGGCGGTCTCCGTCGCCATATCTATGGCGTCGTAGCCGTTGTTGCAGGTCTCAACCTCGTAGCCCTTCGACTCGAGGAGCATTATGTGCGGTTTGAGCAACTCAATCTCGTCGTCTACCCAGAGAATTTTTACCATAATCTTACTTTTTATTCGTCATTGCGAGAGTCGTTAGACTCGTGGCAATCTCCTACAATCCCATAAGTGGGAGATTGACCTTCGGTCTTCACTGCTCCGCCTCGGCATAGTTCAAACAAGTTTGACTCTGCCCTCGGCTTAATCGCAGCGTTCCCACGCTCATTTCATTCGCTCGGAATGACGATTTATTTTTCAGTGCAGTTCTTTGCGGCGAACACATTTCGTATTGTGGGGTAGGTGTGGCGCAGGTTTTCCTCAACCTCCTCTGCTGAGCACCACTTTGCAGCGGCGATATCCTCCTCCTTCTGCGGTTTGGTAGGACAGCTCTCTGCTACGCAGTGATACCACGAGGTGCGCTTCAACTCCCACACTCCATAAACGCCGTAGGCGTGCAAAGTATTGCATAAGAATCGAACAATTTTTGCGCCAGCAACACCTGTCTCTTCAGCAACCTCGCGTACTGCACATACGTCGGCCGTCTCGCCCTCGTCGATATGCCCCTTTGGAAGGTCCCAGTGGCGGTAGCAATATATCATCAGCGTCTCGCCCTTCTCATTCTCGACCAAGCCTCCTGCCGCCTCCACGAACTTGAACTCGCTGAAGAACTGCTCGATATATGGCTCAATCATCGTATCAAGTACGACGATAGTGTTGGTGGTTTCAAAAATTTTGAGTACATTCGCCCTTGAAAGTTCGGACGAAGGCATACGATAGTAGTCGGTAATCTCAACTGGGCTATCGGTGAGGATTAACACCTTGTGTGCAAAGTATATCTCGGTACGCATTTGTCTGTGTTTCGCTTTTGTGGGATACAAAGATAGAAAAATTAACTAAAATATGAGTATGAAAAAACTTTTTATTGCTATGGCATTTTCACTTTTGGGCTTTGCGGGTTGCAATACCGCCCCAGAGCCTCTAAAAATTGACAACGCACTTACGGCAGAGGAGATTGCTGCGGCACGACTCACTCCAGAGGTTATGTGGAAGATGAGCCGTATTGGCTCTCACGCGCTCTCGCCCGACAGCAAAACCCTTCTCTACACCCTCACACGCTACAATATGGCGGAGAATCGTGGCATCTCGGTTATCGTAAGCCGAGACCTCGAAACGGGCGAGGAGGTGGAGTTGACCGACCTCTCGGCAACTTCGGTTTCGCCTGTATGGAGTGCGGATGGTGCGGACATCTGGTTTGCAACCACACGCAGCGGCGATATGCAGTTGTGGAAGATGCAGGCTGACGGCTCACAGCCAAAGCAGGTGTCACATATCGAGGGTGGTATCGAGGGCTTCGGCATCTCACCCGACGAGAAGCACATCTACTACACGCAGTTTGTTCACGCTAAGGATATCAACTCGGCGGACGTATATAGCGATGCTGATAAGTCGAAGGCTCGTATCTACGATGACTTGATGGTGCGCCACTGGGACTACTGGGATGGTGGAAAGTACCTCCACATCTTTGTTGCCGATTTGTTGGCTAACGGCGTAGGCTCGGGCAAGGATATTGTCGGCGAGAAGTCGGCTTGGGACGCTCCGCTTGCTCCATACTTCGACCACGCAGAGATTGCGTGGAGTCCTGACGGCAAGCAACTCGCATACACTTGCAAGCCGTTGATGGGTGCGGAGTATGCCGTATCGACCGACTCGGATGTCTTTGTCTACAATCTCGAGAGTGGCGAAACTCGCAACATCTGCAAGGGCAATGCTCAGTTCCCATTCGTGGGTTACGATAAGTACCCAGTATGGTCGCCTAAGGGCGATAAGATTGCCTTCCGCTCGCAGGAGCGTGCAGGCAACGAGGCCGACAAGGAGCGTCTTATGATTTATGACATTGCTACTGGTGAGGTGAAATACATCACTCCAAACTTCGACTATCACGCAACAAACGTGGCGTGGGCAGATGATGAAACAATCTACTTCATCGCTCCAATCGAGGCTACACACCAGATTTGTCGTGTTAAGGCTGATGGCGCGAGCGAGGTTGAGGTTATCACCAAGGGTGACCACGACATCAACTCGTTCGAGTTGTGCGGCGAGAAGTGCGTTGGCTCGGTGATGACTATCTCGATGGCTCCCGAAATCTTCGACTTCAACCTCTCGACTGGTGCAATGACAAAGATTACCGCCGTAAACGACTTTGTCTACGACAACATCAAGATGGGCGAGGTGCAGAAGCGTTGGGTTAAGACCACCGACGGCAAGAAGATGCTCACCTGGGTAATCCTTCCACCAGATTTCGACGAGAGCAAGCAATATCCAACCCTGCTCTATTGTCAGGGAGGTCCTCAGAGCGTAGTGTCGCAGTTCTGGAGCTACCGCTGGAACTTCCAGTTGATGGCTGCGCAGGGCTACGTTGTAGTTGCTCCAAACCGTCGTGGTGTACCTTCGTTTGGTCAGGGGTGGCTCGACCAGATTTCGGGCGACTACTCAGGTCAGAATATCCGCGACTACCTCGCAGCAATCGACGATGTTGCAAAAGAGAAGTGGTGCGACAAGGAGCATTTGGGTTGCGTCGGAGCGTCGTATGGCGGCTATTCGACCTTCTATCTCGCAGGTCACCACGAAAAGCGATTCAAGGCATTTATTGCGCACTGTGGCATCTTCAACTTCGAGTCGATGTATGGTCACACCGAGGAGTTGTTCTTCGTGAATAACGACTACGGCGGTGCATACTGGGAGAAGGACAACAAGGTTGCAATGCGCTCGTACGCCAACTCGCCACACAAGGCGGTTGCGAAGTGGGATACTCCAATCTTGATTATCACTGGCGAGAAGGACTATCGCATCCCTTACTCGCAGTCGTTGGAGGCGTTCACCGCAGCGCGTATGCGTGGCATACCTGCGCGTTTGGTGTCGTTCGAGAACGAGGCACACCAGGTATTCAAACCGCAAAACTCGTTGGTTTGGAATCGCGAATTTTTCGGTTGGCTCGATAAATATCTCAAAAACTAACGTTTCGTTGCACGAAATAGGCAAAAATTTTCTAACTTTGCATAGAATAGCGGGGTAGTGGCTTCGCTTACGGACGGAGAAAATTACAAAAACTAACAAAAATATGGGAAAGAAGACCGTTTTGGTGTCGGGTGGTGCTGGCTATATTGGCTCGCACACCGCAGTAGAGTTGATTAATGCAGGATTGAATGTTGTTGTTGCAGACAACCTTTCGAACTCGGATATGTCGGGTGTTGAAGGTGTTCGCAAGATTACCGGTGTGGATGTGCCGTTCATCAATGTAGATTGTTGCGACAAGGAGGCTTTCCGCAAGGTGTTCGAGGAGTACGAGTTCGACTCTGTAATCCACTTCGCAGCATTTAAGGCTGTGGGTGAGTCTGTTGCAGATCCGATGAAGTACTACCGCAACAACCTCGTTTCGTTTATGAACATCATCGACTTGATGCGCGAGTTTGGTCGTCACAACATCGTATTCTCGTCGTCGGCAACCGTATATGGCGAGGCTGACGAGCTTCCTGTAACCGAGCAGACTCCACGCAAGCCTGCTACATCGTCTTACGGTAACACCAAGCAGATGTGCGAGGATATCTTGCGCGACTCGGTGGCTGCATACGGTGGCGAGGGCTTGAAGGGTATTGCTTTGCGCTACTTCAACCCAATCGGAGCGCACCCATCGGCACTCATCGGTGAGTTGCCACGTGGTGTACCTCAGAACCTCGTTCCGTTCATCACCCAGACTGCAGCAGGCGTTCGCGAGTGCTTGTCGGTATTTGGCGACGACTACAACTCCCCTGATGGCTCGTGCTTGCGCGACTATATCGACGTTGTAGACTTGGCAAAGGCTCACGTTGTTGCAATTCAGCGAATGATTGACGAGAAGAGCAAGGAGAACTACGAGATCTTCAATGTTGGCACAGGACGTGCAGGATCGGTGTTGGAGGTGGTAAACACCTTCGAGCGCGAAAATGAGTTGAAGCTCAACTACAAGGATGCACCACGTCGTCCGGGCGATGTTGTGGCTATCTGGGCAGACACTGCTCACGCTAACAACGAGCTTGGCTGGAAGGCAGAGCGTTCATTGGACGACACTTTGCGTTCGGCTTGGGCTTGGGAGAAGAACGTTCGCGGCATAAAATAAGCGGAAAACTGAAAACGGAGAACGGAAAACGTTCCTTTTTAGCACTCGGAGCAGATTTATCTGCGACCAAGTCCCCTCCTGGGAGGGGATTTAGGGGGTGGGTAGAATTGTAAACGCAGGGGCACCCTGCGAGAAAAAGAACGGAATATAAAAGTGTATTT
>JAZQWU010000044.1:0-6039 GCA_045632505.1 Alistipes sp.
GCTCCGGGTGCGCACGATAGCGCATATCTTTTCGATAAGTTTATTAAATTGATGGAGGAGTAGAAAGATGCCAAAGAGAACAGATATAAAGAAGGTTATGGTTATCGGCTCGGGTCCGATTGTGATTGGTCAGGCTGCCGAGTTCGACTATGCAGGTACACAGGCTTGTCTTGCATTGAAAGAGGAGGGTTATGAGGTTATTCTCGTAAACTCAAACCCTGCAACCATTATGACAGATACTTTCATCGCGGATAAGGTCTATATGGAGCCTTTGAAGTTGGAGTATGTTGCAAAGATTATTCGCTACGAGCGTCCGGATGCTATCGTTCCAGGTTTGGGAGGTCAGACAGGTTTGAACCTCGCAGTGCAGCTCGCAAAGAAGGGTATCTTGGAGGAGTGTGGCGTCGAGATTCTCGGAACATCGTTCGAGAGTATTGAGCAGGCTGAGGATCGAGAGTTGTTCAAGCAGCTCTGTATCGACCTCGGCGAGCCAGTATTGCCTTCGGAGGTTGTAAACTCGATTGAGGAGGCCGTAGAGGTTGCAAAGGAGATTGGCTATCCGTTGGTGCTCCGTCCAGCGTTTACCCTCGGTGGTACTGGTGGTGGTTTCGTTGACAACGAGGCTGAGTTGCGCGAGTTGATGCGTAACGCTTTGGCACTCTCGCCAGTGCATCAGGTGTTGGTAGAGAAGAGTATCAAGGGCTACAAGGAGATTGAGTACGAGGTAATGCGCGATAAGAACGACACTGCGATTACCATCTGTAATATGGAGAACGTAGACCCAGTAGGTGTTCACACCGGTGACTCTATCGTAGTTGCTCCGTGCCAGACCTTGACAGACAAGGAGGCTCAGATGCTCCGCACCAGCGCACTCAAGATTATCCGTGCATTGAAGATTGAGGGTGGTTGTAACGTGCAGTTCGCACTCGACCCACTCTCGTTCAAATATTATATTATCGAGGTTAACCCACGCGTTTCGCGTTCGTCGGCTTTGGCATCGAAGGCGAGTGGTTTCCCTATCGCTCGCGTAACAGCAAAGGTGGCTGTGGGTATGACTCTCGACGAGATTATGTTGTCGAATGGTCCTGCTTGCTCGGAGCCAGCATTGGACTACATCGTAACAAAGGTTGCTCGCTTCCCATTCGACAAGTTTAGCGAGGCA
Source organism: Alistipes sp. (assembly GCA_045632505.1). Lineage (GTDB taxonomy): Bacteria > Bacteroidota > Bacteroidia > Bacteroidales > Rikenellaceae > Alistipes. The sequence continues at coordinate 1,163 of JAZQWU010000044.1, forward strand.
TCGAACGAACTCGGCACACAGATGAAGGCTACGGGCGAGGTGATGAGCATCGGTCGTACCATCGAGGAGAGTTTGTTGAAGGCTATCCGTTCGCTCGAGACTGGCGTTTGCCACATCTACCACAAGAAGTTCGACGATATGTCTACTGCAGATATTTTGCAGTATATCACTCGCGCAACTGACGACCGCATCTATGGTATTGCGGAGTTGTTGCGTCGTGGTGTTGACCGCTCGCTTATCTACGACCGCACCAAGATTGATATGTTCTTCTTGAAGAAGATTGACAATATCGTAAACTTCGAGCGCGAGGTTAAGGCTAACAAGGGCGACCGCGAGGTGTTGCTCGAGGCAAAGCGCATCGGCTTTGGTGATAAGTTTATCGGTCAGCTTTGGGGTATGACCGAGTCGGAGGTATTCGAGTTGCGCCAGGAGTTGAATATCAAGCCAGTATATAAGAGTATTGACACTTGCGCAGGCGAGTACTCGGGCTATGTGCCTTACTTCTACTCGACATACGAGCAGGAGAACGAGTCAATCGTTAGCGACCGCAAGAAGATTGTAGTTCTCGGTTCGGGTCCTATCCGTATCGGTCAGGGTGTGGAGTTCGACTACACAACCGTACACTCAATTTGGACTATCCGCGAGGCTGGTTACGAGGCGATTATCATCAACAATAACCCTGAAACAGTTTCAACCGACTTTACCATCTCGGATAAGTTGTACTTCGAGCCGCTTACAGTGGAGAACGTGATGAACATCATCCGTATGGAGAAGCCAGATGGCGTTATTGTAACTCTCGGCGGTCAGACCGCTATCAACCTTGCAAAGCCACTCGAGAAGATGGGCGTAAAGGTTGTTGGTACTGGTATCGAGGCTATCGACAATGCAGAGGATAGAAAGCTCTTCGAGGCAATTATGCGCAAGGTTGGTATCCCTCAGCCAAAGGCTAAGGCCGTTACCGATATCGAGGAGGGTGTTGCTGCTGCGGCAGAGATTGGCTATCCAGTATTGGTACGTCCAAGCTTCGTGCTCGGTGGTCGTGCAATGCAGATTGTAGGTAATGAGCAGGCTTTGCGTCACTACTTGCACAATGCGGTAGAGGTGACCGAGGATTCGCCAGTATTGGTTGATAAGTATATTATGGGTAAGGAGGCAGAGGTTGATGCTATCTGCGATGCCGAGGGTAACGTATTCATCCCAGGTATTATGGAGCACGTTGAGCACACCGGAGTTCACTCGGGTGACTCTATCAGCGTCTATCCTTCGTTCTCGCTCAGCCAGGCTGTTAAGGATCAGATGATTGACTACACTATCCGTTTGGGTCGTGCAATCGGTATCGTTGGCCTCTACAATATCCAGTTCATCGTGGATTCGGAGGATAAGGTCTACGTAATCGAGGTTAACCCTCGTTCTTCGCGTACCGTACCATTCCTCTCGAAGTCTACAAATGTTCCAATGGCGAAGATTGCAACTCGCGTAATGCTCGGTGAGTCGTTGCCATCGCAGGGTATCACCAGCGTATATGGCGAGGAGCCTAAGCGTCATTTCGTGAAGACTCCAGCATTCTCGTTCGCGAAGATTAAGGGTGTAGATTCGTACCTCTCGCCTGAGATGAAGTCTACTGGTGAGGCTATCGGTTACGACAAGTCGCTCACTCGCGCGTTGTACAAGTCGTTGCAGGCATCGGGTATGACAGTAGTGAACTATGGTACTATCCTCGTGACTATCGCAGACAAGGATAAGGAGGCAGCGTTGCCATTGATTCGCCGCTTCTACAACCTCGGATTTAACTTGGAGGCAACTTCGGGTACAGCAGCATTCCTTCGTGAGCACGGCTTGCGTACACGCTTGTTGCGTAAGATTGGCGAGGGTAGTGATGATATCACAAAGTCGTTGTCAAAGGGACACGTAAGTTATGTAATCAATACTATTGATGTAAATCAGCACAATACACGTTTGGATGGCTACGAGATTCGTAACGCTGCGGTAGAGAACAACGTTTCGATTATCACCGCACTAGAGACCGTTAGCACATTGCTCGATGTATTGGAGGAGATTACTCTTGGAGTTTCGACTATCGATGCTGAATATAAAAAATAGAGTTACAAGATGCAAAGAGTAGTCTTAACAGTAACTAAGAATGAGGCTCTGACACCTCTCATCTACGAGATGCAACTCGCAGGTGATGTGTCAGGCGTCACTCGTGCAGGTCAGTTTGTGGAGATTGCGTTGGATGGTCTATACCTCCGTCGTCCAATCTCGGTCTGCAACTACGACGAGGGCGTGCTTACTATTATATATAAGGTAGTGGGCAAGGGTACCGATTTGATGTCGCAGATGGCAGAGGGTACGCAGCTTGACGTTCTGACAGGTCTTGGAAATGGATTCGATACCGAATACGATTGCGAGAAACCATTGCTCGTTGGCGGTGGTGTGGGTGTTCCACCTCTCTATCGTCTTACTCGCGACTTGATTGCGCGTGGCAAGGAGGTGACCATAGTGCTTGGATTCAACACCGAGTCGGAGATTTTCTATGCCGACAAGTTTGAGGCGTTGGGCGCGAAGGTTATCATCGCTACGGCTGATGGCTCGCAGGGCATCAAGGGCTTTGTGACCGATGCTATTCGTGAGAGTGGAGTAGAGTACGACTATTTCTATTCGTGTGGCCCACTTCCGATGTTGAAGGCGTTATGTATGGCTACAACCACTTCTGGCGAGGTGTCGCTCGAGGAGCGTATGGGTTGCGGCTTCGGAATTTGTATGGGATGCTCGATAATGACTACAAATGGGGCTAAGCGCGTTTGCAAGGATGGTCCTGTATTTAAGAAGGAGGAGGTAATATGGTAAGAGATCTTTCAGTTGAGTTGTGCGGTGTTGCGCTTGACAACCCCGTAATTCCTGCTAGCGGAACATTCGGTTTCGGCAAGGAGATGGCTGAGATTTACGATATTAACATTCTTGGCTCTATATCGTTCAAGGGTACTACACGCGATGCACGCTTTGGAAATCCTACACCTCGTATTGCCGAGTGTCCGTCGGGTTTGATTAACTCGGTAGGCTTGCAAAACCCTGGTGTAGATGCTGTTATTGCACACGAATTGCCAGAGTTGCGCAAGATTTTCCGCAAGCCGATCGTGGCAAATATCAGCGGCTTCTCGATTGAGGAGTATGTTGAGTGCTGTCAGAAGTTGGATAAGGAGGAGCAGGTGGCAATCTTGGAGGTTAATATCTCTTGCCCGAATGTACACAATGGCGGTATGGCGTTTGGAACTTCGCCAGAGTCGGCTGCGGCAGTTACGAAGGCAGTGAAGGCTGTCACCACAAAGCCCGTATTCATTAAGTTGTCGCCAAATGTAACCGACATCGTTGCGATTGCTAAGGCGTGCGAGGAGGCTGGTGCTGATGGTATCACCTTGATTAACACTATGCTCGGTATGCGTATCGACATCGCTCGCAGAAAGCCAGTCATCGCGAATAAGATGGGAGGCTTCTCGGGTGCAGCGATTTTCCCGATTGCGGTGCGAATGGTCTACCAAGTGGCACACGCAGTGAAGATTCCTGTTATCGGTTGCGGTGGCGTATCTTCGGCTGAGGATGTTATCGAGATGATGATGGCAGGAGCTACAGCGGTGCAGATTGGTGCAGAGAATTTGCGTAACCCTTACGCTTGCAAGGAGATTATCGAGGAGTTGCCATACGTTATGGAGCGACTCGGTATTGAGAAATTGACAGATATAATTGGTATAATCGAATAAAAGATAATAAGCTATATGGCAAAAGATGTAATTATTGCGTGCGACTTTAGCAGCAAGGAGCAGACGCTCGCATTTTTGGATAAGTTTACTGGCAGAAAGCCTTTCGTTAAGATTGGTATGGAGTTGTTCTATGCTGAGGGTCCGGCTATCGTTCGCGAGATTAAGGAGCGCGGACACAAGATTTTCCTTGATTTGAAGTTGCACGATATTCCAAACACTGTGCGCAAGGCTATGAGCGTATTGTCGCGTCTTGACGTTGATATGTGCAATGTTCACGCTGCAGGTACTGTAGATATGATGCGTGCTGGTTTGGAGGGATTGACTCGCGAGGATGGTACTCGTCCGTTGTTGATTGCTGTGACTCAGCTCACCTCGACTAGCGAGGAGCGTATGCAGAAGGAGTTGCTCATCGACGCAACCATCAACGAGTGCATCGCAAAGTATGCAGAGAATGCAAAGACTGCAGGTTTGGATGGTGTAGTTTGCTCGCCACTCGAGGCATCGCTCGTAAAGGAGCACTGCGGTAAGGAGTTCTTCACAATCACTCCGGGAGTTCGTTTTGCTGATAGCTCGAAGGATGATCAGGTGCGTATTATGACCCCTGCACAGGCTCGCGAGATTGGTTCGGACTACATCGTTGTAGGTCGTCCTATCACAGCTGCCGAGAATCCAGTAGAGGCTTACGAGCGTTGCTGCAAGGAGTTCTTGGGCGAATAATTTATTTATGATACAAATTAAAACTATATAACTATGGAGAAGAAGATTGCAAAAGAGTTACTTTCGATTAATGCTGTATTTTTGCGCCCAGAGCAGCCGTTCACTTGGGCAAGTGGCATTAAGAGCCCTATATACTGCGACAACCGCCTTATCTTGACAGCACCAAGCGTTCGTGAACAGGTAGAGGCTGGTTTGGCTGAGTTGGTGAAGAAGCACTTCCCTGAGTGCGAGGTATTGATGGGTACTTCGACCGCAGGTATCGCACACGCAGCTATCGTAGCTACAATTTTGGACCTTCCAATGGGTTATGTTCGTAGCGGTGCGAAGGACCACGGTCGTACAAACCGTATCGAGGGTAAGTTGGAGGCAGGACAGAAGGTTGTTGTTGTCGAGGACTTGATTTCG
>JAZQWU010000045.1:0-21636 GCA_045632505.1 Alistipes sp.
TGTTCCGTGTGCGAGGTCATCAGCCTTGGCAGAGTGGTCGATGTAGCGCTCCTCGGCAAGACCGAACTTCTCGATATACTCCTTTACTGTAATCCACACAATCTCAGTGTCTTGGCTCTCTGCATTGAATGCTGCAACCTGCGCGTATGTGCGACTGAACTTCTGCGGTATCTCGTAGTCCTCCTCGATGGTTATGAGGCTGTTTTCAGGTGCAATAGCTACCTTTTCGAGAGGTCGCGAACGGGTGATAGGCACGCACACCGACGAACTGCCATCCATACCCGAAAGACGGAATGGACGCCACGACTCGTCGTTTGTAATAATCGGTGTCCACGACACATTTGAGTTGCCCAAAATCCAAGGCAACTGCGGATGGTAGGCACGCTCCTGGAGGTAGAATCCGTCGGTCTTTTTGCCGAGGAAATCCTCAACCATACGTGTGCCAAGCAGGGCGCAACGGTAGTTTGTTTCACCATCCATATTTACGTTCACAGGCTCCGAGTAGAATGTACCAGTAAAGTTCAACTGACCGCGCTTATGGATGCGCATTGCGTGGTCGAGAACGTGCGGTGCCGCCTGCTTCAACGAGCCGAGAGTCTGACCTGAGAACTGGAGCTGACCCTTGAAGTCGGGATGCTCGTCCATAAAGGTGAGGAGGTTGTCATAAATCACTGGAAAATCGCGCCACAGTGTTGTGATTACATAGCGGTCGTAGTTCATATTTCCGTGAAGGATGAAACTCATATAAACCCTCTTCTTTGTGGGTTTTTCAGCTGGTTGCTCTGTCGCCTTTGCCGAGCTGAAGGCGAACGCGAAAATTGCGAATAAAAGTAATGTTTTCTTCATCTTTTTTGTATAATTATTTTGTTTCTTGCTTTGCTATTGTTGTGTCTATATATCGCTGAATATCAGCCTTTAATCGCTTGTACAATGGCGACGAAGTATAGTTGTCGTTGTCGAGCAACACGTCGCGTATCGAACGCAAAGTGTTGGTGTAGTTGCTCATCTCATTTTTCAGCGCAACACCCTCTTTCGACGAGCAGATAATCTTCGAGAGCGACATCTGTCGCAACTTCTCGCACACGCCACCCAAGACGGGCAAAACGACATTGTCCATCAGAGTGTGTCCGTGCATAAATAGGTAGGTGAGTTCCGGCTCAACACCCTTCTTGCGAATGCGCTCGGCAAAGGCGGGGATAGCCTCCGCCATCTCGGGATTTTCCGCCTCGAGGGTTGCCACGCGTCGCTCAATGTTGCGCTTCAACCACGCTATGGTGTTGGCTCCGTTCTGCTCGATGTCGAGGTAACCGATGCGTACAGTAGACTTGAAATCAATCAACGGCAGGACGTTCTCGGTCTTGCGCGATGCCGAGTAGGCGTACCACAAAAAGATAGGGTAGATGGTACGCGAGTAATCGGTCATAAAACGCTCAAAATCAAAGATGTGTGAGTCGTTTTTGACCGCCTTGACGCATACATTGTGCAACGACGGAGCGTAGCACAAGTAGTTCTCCGTAGCGTAGGTGTAGGTGTGGAACATATAGGGCGAAGAGGTGATTTGTCGCGACACCTCATCCTCGTCGTCGAAGAGGTAGGCGAAGTCCGAATCCATACAGAGGAGCATCTCCTCGTTTGCCTTTTCTGCCATCTGCAACAGCACCTTTTTGCCTTTTGGCAAATCTTTGCGCGTAGGTACCGAAATCTCGAATCGCAGATAGGGGTTTGTGAAGTTGTCGAATATGCCTCGCCAGAAGGCCACATCCTCGTAACCCTCGACAAAGACGCGCACCAATCGTTTGCCGTCGTCAATAGGCAACGCAGCAGGCAGATTTTCTAAATCCACCTTTCCTCGTGCCAGAGCTTTTGCTCGCATTCTTTCGAGCATCTCTGCGTGTTTGCGCAGTCGGTTTTCTTCGCGTGTTGCCACTCTTTTTTGTGATATTTGTGTACAAATATACAAAATCTGTGTGAGTTGACAAAATATTTATTAATTTTGCAAAGTTAATTGGGATAATGTAATCATATTTTCACACGCCGAAGGCTGATAACCAAAGGCAAAAGCAGATATTATGGCAGATTGGAAAGAGCGTCTTGGAATGGTCTACTCGACAAATCCAGACTTCAAATATGACTGTGGCGAGGAGCAGGAGGTGGAGACTCTTGCACCCGAGAAGCAGAATCTCCGAGTATGGCGCGATACGAAGGGTCGTGGCGGAAAGGTGGCAACCATCGTTCGTGGTTTTGTTGGTTCGACCGACGATTTACAAAATTTAGGTCGTGCCTTGAAGCAGGGTTGTGGTGTGGGTGGCTCGGTCAAGGATGGCGAGATTATCATCCAGGGCGATCACCGCGATCGCGTTACGGCTCTGCTCCAGCAGAAGGGTTATTCGCAAACCAAAAAGGTGTAGATTTTCGCAAAGTGAAGAGCTGGATTCGATATATCGTTATCGCTGTGGTTGCGCTTCTCGGTGCATCGTCTGCGTCGGCACAATACTACTCGTGGGGTGCTGACCCAGCCTATATGCACTGGCGCAAACTCAAGGGCGATAAGATTGATGTAATCTACCCCGATACGGCTCGCAACTTGGGCTACAAGATGATGTACTACGCTCGCGCCGTTCAACCCGATATTGCATTCGGATTCCGCCACGGAGCGATGAAGATTCCGTTTGTCATCCACCCCGAGAACTTCTCGTCGAATGGTATGGTGATGTGGCTGCCGAAGCGTGTGGAGATTCTCTCTTCGCCTGCTGTGAATGGCTATTCGATGCCTTGGTTGAAGCAGCTCGCTGCCCACGAATATCGCCACGCAGTGCAGTACAACAACCTCAACAAGGGCTTTGTCCGCATCTTCAGTTATCTGCTTGGTCAGCAGAGTTCGACCATAGGTCTGCTCTTTATGCCTTTGTGGGGCTTGGAGGGCGATGCCACCTTGTCCGAAACGCAGATGTCGTCGTTTGGTCGCGCCTTGCAACCGAGCTTCTCGATGCACTATCGTGCGATGGGCAACTTTGCAATGGAGCGAGGCTCGGTGAAGTGGTTCTGTGGCTCCTATCGCGAGTATATCCCCGACCACTACCAGCTCGGCTACCAGATTACCTCGTATGCCAATACCAAGTACAACGAGAATATCTGGGATAAACTTGTGCGCTATGCGGTGCGCAATCCGTATGTTCTTGCTACGACATATGTCGGAATGCGCAAGTTCTACAACACCTCAACGACGAAACTCTTCCGCGAGACCTTTGCCGACTTGAACGACTATTGGAACTCGTTGCCATATCAGCCGAACACCTCTACGCAGATTTCCAACGATGCGCAGAAGGGCTATACCACCCACTCCTATCCGCAATATCTCGACAACGAGCAGATTCTTTCGTTGTGCGAGACGCTCGAGAAGCCGAAGGCCTTTGTTGTGACCGATAGGGCGAGTGGCAAGCGCAAACATATCGCCTATACGGGAGTTGTCTCGACACGCCCAAGCGAGGTTGTTGGTGGCAGAGTTTGGTGGACCGAGTATCGTCGCAGTCTGCTCTTTGCCGAGCGCATCCACTCGAAGTTGTGCTATATGGATGTTGCGCGCGGAAAAACTCGAACCCTCCATCGCTATAGCAAAGCACTCTATGCCACACCAATCAGCGAAGATGAGTTGGCGTGGGTGGAGTATCTGCCGAGTGGCGAGTATAATATTGTGCGAGGTAATACAGAGCGTCGCCACGAGCAGGAGTATCTGCGTGTAAATGTTCCATCAGATATCGAAATTCACGGCTTGGCATACGACAACTATACTCACGCCTTGTACTTCATCGCTACGGACGATAGCGGAATGTGGCTCGGTCGCGTGGGTAGAAATCGCGAAATAGAGCAGGTCACCGAGGGTTCATATATCACCCTCAGTAACCTTCGTGCAAAGGATGGCGTGTTGTATTTCGGCTCAATCCAGTCGGGTAAGGACGAGGTGCATTGCTACGACTTGCGCACCGATACGCAGTATCGCATCTCGGCTTCGACCTATGGTTCGTTTGCTCCAATGCCAAACGAGGATGACAAGGTGCTGATGACCACCTACGACCGCTATGGCTACCATATTGCCGAGCAGACGGTGGTACGCGACACCTTGCCAACGGTAGCATACTCGAAGTTGCCGATAAACCTTGTGAATCCACCGCGCAAGAGGTGGAAAACGGTCAATCTCGATACCGTTCGATTCATCGGAGCGGATTCGATGTTGGCTCAGGCAAAGAGTGCTGACGAGGCACGACGCAAGGGCGCTAAATCGCTGAAGGATAAGCGTTACAATGGCGCAGCCCACCTCTTCAATATCCATTCGTGGGCTCCAGTGTCGTACGACCCATTTGCACTTGCCGAGGAGGGAGCATTGGACTTCAACCTCGGAGCAACAATAATGTCGCAGAATCTCCTCTCTACAGCGGATGGATTTCTCACTTGGGGATGGAATGCACGCGAGGGTAGCATCTTCAAGGGGTCGTTCCGCTACTATGGCCTGGGCGTAAACCTCAGCATCAACGCCACCTACGGAGGTACACAGCAGTTATATTCGGCCTATACCTACCTCTACGACCCTCTCTCGGGCCGCTATCAGGCGGTGTTGCCAGGTGGCAAGGAGGAGTATGTGACAAACCCTATTACGGGTAAGGAGGAACTTGTGCTGAATGAAGAGCCTGCGCTTGGCAAGTACTACAACATCGGACTTATGGCGTCGTTGCCACTCTACTTCCAGGCGGGCTATCACACTCGCTATGTGCAGGTGTCGGCGGGTTACAACTACTCGAATGGACTCGTTGCGAAGGTGGATAGACTATCAGTCGATATAGGCAACGGCTATGTGAATAATATAGCAAAAATTGGTTACAAGGAGGGAGTTCACCTCTTGCAGTTTGGTTGGGGATACCAGGACCAGGTGCGTTTGGCTCACAAGGATTTCCTTCCTCGCTGGGGACAAGTCCTTTCGTTGAACTACGCCCTCAACCCTGCGGATAAGAACTTCCGCCACCTCGTCTCGGTCTATGGCAAGGCATACTTCCCAGGCGTTGTGCGCCACCACTCACTCTCCGTTGCTGGAGTCTACCAGACTTCGTTGGGTGGTTTCGACCGCGAGAATGCTCTTTCGAATCTCGCCTTCCACTCGGGCCGACTCGTTCCACGAGGATTCTACACCTCGGAGATTGAGAACCGAAACTATGTGGCAACCTCGGTCAACTACGCCTTGCCGGTGTGGTATCCCGATGGTGGCTTTGGACCAGTGCTTCACTTCAAGCGACTTCGACTGAATGTCGGTTTCGACTATGCGTCGTTCGACTATAAATACCCATACATCGACGCCAATACGGGCATTATGATGACCGACATCGAGCGAGTACACCTCTTCTCCTACGGAGGCGATATCTCGGTCGATTTCAACCTCTTCAGAATGCCTGATGCTGCTACGACATCATTGACACTATCAATATATCAACCACACGGCAAGAAGAAACCTTTCATTACCGTAGGCTTTGGAATGCCGTTCTAACACAACGAAAATATGCAGAGAAAAAAGAGTACATCAACTCGAAAAACAACAAATAAGAAGGGTGCCTCAAAAGGTAAGAGCCGCATCGTTAAGTGGCTTTGGGTTGCAGCTATGTCGCCCGTTGCACTGATTGTGCTGCTGCTTACGCTGACTGCGTTAGGCCTCTTTGGTCGTATGCCGTCGTTCGAGGAGTTGGAGAATCCGAAGAGCAACCTCGCCACCGAGGTCTATGCCGACAACGGTCAGGTGTTGGGTAGCTTTTTCGTGCAGAATCGCTCCTATGTGCAGTATGCCGACCTCTATCCGCAGGACTCCACCGCTATGCTACGCGTAGCGGGACACGATGTGCCACCGCTTGCCGCAGCACTCATCGCTACGGAGGACGCTCGCTTCTACACACACTCGGGTATCGACCTTGTGTCGTTGGCGCGTGTGGCGGTCAAGACTATCGCCCTACAACGTTCGTCGCAGGGTGGTGGTAGTACCATCACACAGCAGTTGGCAAAGAACCTTTTCCCACGCGGAAAGCGTGCCGAGAATAAGATTGTTCGCACTCTGAAACTCGTCATCTCGAAGCTCAAGGAGTGGATTACCGCCTTGAAGTTGGAGTACAACTACACGAAGGAGGAGATTGTGGCAATGTACCTCAATACGGTGGAGTATGGCTCCAATTCGTATGGTATCAAGTCGGCTGCAGCAACCTTCTTTGGTAAGTTGCCATCGGAGTTGAACATCCAGGAGGCAGCGGTGCTTGTGGGCGTGGTGAACGCTCCGACACGCTACTCTCCGGTGCGTAACCCCGAGAATGCTTTGCGCCGCCGCAATACCGTTCTCAAGCGAATAGAGTCGGCTGGTGGTATTACCAAGGCGCAGTACGACTCGCTGTCTGCTCTGCCAATTACACTGAACTATCGCCCTGTGTCGCACAACTATGGTCGTGCAACCTACTTCCGCGAGATGTTGCGTCTGACGATGAATGCGCAACGTCCTAAGCGCAGAAACTTCTACACTACGTGGGATTACGAGCAGGCGTGCAAGGAGTATGACGAGAATCCACTTGTTGGCTGGTGCCATAAAAACCGCAAGGCAGACGGCACACCATACGACATTTATCGTGATGGCTTGAAGATTTACACCACCATCAACGCTACAATGCAGGAGTATGCCGAGGCGGCACTCCAGAAGCAGATGGAGAAGGTTATTCAGCCATCTATGGACAAGCAGTTCCGTGAGACGAAGAAGACCTTCAACAACCTCACAAAAGAGGAAATTGAGGCTATTATAAAGCGTGCAATGCGCAACTCCGACCGCTATCGCAATATGAAGTCGGCCGGAGTGGGTGAGAAGGAGATATATGCAAGCTTCGAGAAGAAGTGCAATATGAAGATTTTCACCTACAAGGGCGAGCGCGATACCGTTCTCACACCGCGTGATTCAATTCTCCACCACAAGCGCATTATGCGAGCTTCGTTTGTGGCTATGCAGCCGCAGACGGGCTATGTCAAGGCGTATGTCGGAGGTCCTTCGTTCCAGTACTTCAAGTACGATATGGCGAAGCAGGGTAAGCGCCAGATAGGCTCTACGGTCAAGCCTTTCGTCTACACCTTTGCTATCGACCACCTCGGTCTTACACCTTGCACTATGGTGCCAAATCTTCCCGTAACCATCGAAACAGCAGTGGGTGCGGCGTGGTCACCAAAGGAGTCTGGAAATGTCGAATATGACGGTGTTTTGCACCCATTGCGTTGGGGCTTGGCGCACTCGCGCAACAACTATTCGGCGTGGGTTATGAAGCAGGCAAAACAACCTGAGGCGGTAGCCGATTTTATCCACAATATGGGCATTTTGAGCTTTATCGACCCCGTTTACGCGCTCTGCGTGGGAACGTTCGAATCGAATGTGTATGAGATGGTTAGCGCCTATTCAACCTTCGCAAATGAGGGTGTCTACAACACTCCTCTCTTTGTTACCCACATCGAGGATCGCCAGGGCAACCTCATATCTTCGTTCACCTCGTCGTCGCAGGATGCTATCAGCAAGGAGTCGGCATATACGATGCTCACGATGATGCAGAACGTAATCACCAGCGGTACGGGTCGTCGTATGGTTTGGGGCTACGATATGCAGGGTGTGGATATCGCCGGCAAGACAGGTACAACGAACGAGAACCGCGATGCGTGGTTTATGTGTATCACTCCGAAGCTCGTTGCAGGAGCGTGGGTTGGTGCTGAGGATCAATCCATTACCCTCGGTCGCCGAGGCGAAGGCTCGGTTATGGCGTTGCCTATCGTGGGCGACTTCCTCCGCCGAGTACACAACGATCCGAATATCAACATCAACAAGACCGACAAGTTTGCTCGCCCAGCATTGTGGCGTGCTGCCGAGTGCGAGGATGCCGAAAATCCGGCCGCTGCCGAGGCGTTGATGCAGGATGAGTTCTTCAATTAATAGAGAGTAGTGAGGAGATAGTAGATAGGAGTTTTAATTAATAAAAAATACCTTTAATTGTCAATTATCAATTGTCAACTGTCAATTAAAATGGTAAATAGCAAAATAGCTTAAACGAACAAAAAACATAGATTAGTAGTTATGAAAGTAGCAGTTGTTGGCGCAAGTGGCGCAGTAGGACAGGAGTTTCTCAAGATTTTGGATGAGCACAATTTCCCACTCGATGAGTTGGTGTTGTTTGGCTCGTCGCGTAGTGCAGGACAGACCCGCGTATTTCGCGGTAAGGAGATTGTAATCAAGGAGTTGCAACATAATAACGACTTTAAGGATATCGACCTCGCATTGGTTTCGGCAGGTGGCTCTATCTCGCGTGATTATGCCGAGACAATCACCAAATATGGTTGCTTGATGATCGACAACTCGAGCTGCTATCGTATGGATGCAGATGTACCTTTGGTAGTACCTGAGGTTAATGCCGAGGATGGCTTGAATGCACCGCGTCGCATCATCGCAAACCCTAACTGTACAACCATTCAGATGGTGGTTGCATTGAACGCTATCGAGAAGCTTTCGCATATCAAGCGCGTACACGTTTCGACCTACCAGTCGGCAAGTGGTGCAGGTGCGCAGGCTATGGCTGAGTTGGAGGCACAGCACGCATCGCTCGCACAGGGCGAGGAACCAAAGGTCGAGAAGTTCGCTTACCAGTTGGCTTTCAACGTGATACCTCACATCGATGTCTTCACCGACAACGACTATACTAAGGAGGAGATGAAGATGCACAACGAGACTCGCAAGATTATGCACTCGGACATTTCGGTGTCGGCCACTTGCGTGCGCGTACCTGTTATGCGCGCTCACTCGGAGAGCATATGGGTTGAGACCGAGCGACCAATTTCGCCAGATGAGGCTCGCAAGGCTTTTGCCGAGGCTGAGGGCGTTGTAGTGGTTGATAATCCAGCCGAGAAGGAGTATCCTATGCCATTGTTTATCGCTGGCAAGGAGCCTGTATATGTTGGTCGCATCCGCAAGGATATCACCTCGGAGAATGGCTTGTCGTTCTGGTGTGTTGCCGACCAGATTAAGAAGGGCGCAGCCTTGAACGCCGTGCAGATTGCCGAGTGGCTGATTGCAAAGGGCGTGTTGAAATAAAGAGTTGATAAACAACAATAAAGAGCGGCAAATTTGTCGCTCTTTATTGTTGTGTTTATTGGATTATTCTACTTTTTCTTGAGAATTTGGCGGATATTTTTCTCTGACGATGGATTAATATTATCTAATACTATATACTTGTCGTTAAATCCTGATACCTTATAGGCTATACCATTCAATACTAGTTCAAGTCTTTCTGTGTCGTATTCCCAGACAAATACATATGTTTTAGGCTCTTCATCTCCTATGGATTTGACATAATGTACACCTTTACCATCTGCACTAAATGTATATACTGATTCTTCTGAACCGCCTGCGCCGTAGCACCATTTACCCATAACCAAATAAGGTTCCAAAATCCTATCCCAAACTTTGTCATAGACTAGGAATGAATCTAATTCCCATTTACCAGGTAAACCTTGAATGAGACAATCTGCTGTGAAATTTTCGCATTGTGCTATCAGCCCATCAATAGCAATCTCATACTCATTTCTTAAATTATCTTGACTTTGATTCCCAGGATTGTTGCACGCTACAATAATTGCAAAGCTGAATAAAACAAGTAATATTCTATTTTTCATAATAAGAGATTGAAATTATAACACATTTTGCAAGTCGTAGATTAGATATTTTACATTTAAGTCGTATATAATTGATTCATAGGATTCTATATCATATTCTTCTGCATATTCTCTATACTTATCAGCATGATAACTCGTTACAAAGTTATGAAATGTTTTCTATTATTGTACTTAAGTTGTGTGAAAAATTGCTAATTTTGCAGTAGAGAAAATTGCAAAAAGAGATAGGAAAAAGGCGCATAAATTTTGCAGTTTGATTTATTCGTTATAACTTTGCACGATTTTGCACGCATATGCGCGTAGCGCGTAGCGTGAGGAGATGAACTTTTATGATTAAGATGAACGTAAAAACCATATTGCTTTTGTTGTGTTCGGTGCTTGTCATCGGCACTGCTTTCGCGTCATCGGAGCGCAAATCGGAGCGCAAGCCTAAGCGCGAGAAGATGACCATCCGCGAGAAGGTTGAGGCTGGCAAGAAGGTGGGCGTTCACAAGATTATCAAGAGTGCTGACCCCGACCTTATCTACACCGAGGGACTCAAGTACTACAAGAAGGAGAAGTGGAAGCAGTCGGGCGACTTGTTCGATGCTTGCCAGGCATACTACGTGGGCGATGCTCGCGAGGATTCGATTGCCTTCTTCTCGGCGCGTAGTAAGTTCAAGGGTCGCGACTACTCGACCGCAACAACACAGCTCGACGAGTTCCGTCGTAAGTTCGGACGAAGCATCTTCGTTGAGGATTCGGAGGCGATGTTGGCGATGTGCTACTACTACCTCGCACCCGACCCAACCCGCGACCAGACCGTTACGGGCGAGGCGATTATCGCATTCTCGGAGTTCATCGAGCGCTACCCACGTTCGGAGCGCGTTGAGGCATTCAGCAGTCTCATCACCGAGTTGACCGAGCGCTTGAAGGAGAAGGCATACCTCAATGCCTACACCTACTACAAGATTCAGCGTTACAAGTCGGCGGTGGTGGCTCTGCGAAATGCGTTGAAGCAATATCCCGACACACCACGTCGCGAGGATATTCTCCGCTTGATTGCGGTCTCGAACTATCGTTTGGCCCACAACTCCATCTCCGAGAAGCAGGGCGAGCGATACTTGAACCTTCTCGATTCGTACTACTCGTTCATCAACGAGTTCCCCGACTCGAAGCACCGCAAAGAGTTGGAGCGATATGTCAAAGAGGCAAAAGATTATTTGGATAAAAACAACATAGATAAACAAAAATAGAGTTATGGAAATTAAGAAGAACATTCCGAACAACACTGTAACCCGCAAGCTCTCAGATTTCGATCACGAGACTGGCAATGTTTACAAGAGCATCAACGTTATTGCTCGTCGTGCAAACCAGATTGCAGCGGAGTTGAAGAGCGAGTTGAATCGTAAGCTCGCAGATTTCTCGTCGCCAACCGACACAATGGAGGAGACTTACGAGAACCGTGAGCAGATTGAGATTTCGCGCTACTACGAGCGTCTTCCAAAGCCAGTGATTATCGCTACTGAGGAGTACCTCGACGACGAGATTTACTTCCGCGACGGCAAGGAGTAGAAAAGGTCTAACAAGGTGATTTCCGCGTTACGCTCACTTTTTAATTGCTCACATACGCTCGAGTATGCTCTGCATTAAAAAGCATCGCAAGCCTTGAAATCCCTCTTGTTATACATTTTCTAACGCATCTAAACGAGTTTTCATTAAGAAAGAAGATAAGATGTTGAAGGGCAAGCATATTCTGCTCGGTATAACCGGAAGCATAGCGGCGTATAAGGCTGCTATGCTTTGTCGTCTTTTGCGTGTGGCGGGAGCCGAGGTTAAGGTGGTGATGACACCTACCGCCAAGGAGTTTATCACTCCTGTTACTATGGCTACATTGTCGAAGAATCCTATCGCTGTGGAGTTCTACAACCCCGAGAATGGCGATTGGCATTCGCACATCTCGATGGGCGAGTGGGCTGACTGCTACCTCATAGCACCAGCTACGGCAAATACCATCGCCAAAATGGCGTATGGTATTGCCGACAACCTACTGCTCACAACCTACCTCTCAGCACGTTGCCAGACCGTTCTCGCACCAGCGATGGATTGCGATATGTTCTGCCACGTGGCTACACAAGAGAATCTCGCAAAACTGCGCGAGCGCGGTGTTGTGATTCTCGAGTCGCCCGAGGGTGAGTTGGCAAGTGGCTTGATGGGCAAGGGCCGTATGATGGAGCCAGAGCAGATTGTCGCAGAGTTAGTCAACCTCTTCTCGGCAAAGCAGACCTTGAAGGGCAAGCGCGTAATGGTCACTGCAGGTGCAACCATCGAGGCTATCGACCCCGTGCGCTACATCTCGAACCACTCAACAGGCAAGATGGGCTATGCCATTGCCGAGGAGTTGGCGAAACGCGGTGCAGAGGTTGTTTTGGTTAGTGGCAAGACCGCGTTGCAGACTCCGCAGGGCGTACATCGCGTGGATGTACTCTCGGCAGAGGATATGTACGAGGCTTCGGTCAAGGAGTTCGAGGCGGCGGACTGCGCGGTGATGTGTGCGGCAGTTGCCGACTACACTCCAGTGGCAGTTAGCGAGACAAAAATCAAGAAGAACGACAACACCTTCGCTATCGAACTTCGCAAGACGAAGGATATCGCCTTCGAACTTGGCAAGGTGAAGGGTGCGCGCAAACTTGTGGGATTTGCACTCGAGACCGACAACGAGCAGTCGAATGCCGAGCAAAAGTTGAAGTCTAAGAATCTCGATATGATTGTCTTGAATTCATTGCGCGACGAGGGTGCTGGCTTTGGTCACGACACCAACAAGGTGACCTTCATCGATTGCAACCAGCGCGAGGAGTTGCCTCTCTTGCTGAAGTCGGAGGTGGCGGAGCGCATTGCAGACCGCATCGAAAAGATGCTTTCATAATTGACAATTGATAATTGAAAATTGACAATTAGAGGTATTTTGTTTTTTTGATTCTTAAATTGTATTGCTGTGTTAAGAAGGCTTGTTGTTGAGAACTACGCTTTGATCGAGCATCTCGAAATCGAGTTCGACTCCTCGCTCAATATCATTACGGGCGAAACGGGAGCCGGAAAGTCGATTTTGATGGGTGCTTTGGCGTTGTTGCTCGGTGCCAAGAACGATAGCGCAGCAATCAAGGATAGCTCGCGTGCTTGTGTTGTCGAGGGCGAGTTCGACATCAAGCGATTGGGCTTGGAGGGGGCATTTGCCGAGTTGGATATCGACTACGACGATGAGACAATCATCCGTCGCTCCATCTCTCCAAGTGGCAAGAGTCGTGCCTTTGTGAACGACCAGCCAGTGCAACTTGCCGACCTGAAGCAGCTCGGAGCATACCTTATCGACATTCATTCGCAACATCAAAACCTCATCCTCTCTTCGCCGCAGTTCCGCATTCACGCTATCGATACTATCGCTGGCAACGAGGCGACACTTGCCGAGTATGGCAAGGCCTTCGTGGCTATGCAGCAGGCGAAGCACCATCTCGCGGAGTTGCAGGCAAATGCCAAGCGCAATGCCGACGAGGAGGATTGGTTGCGCCATCAGGCGGAGGAGTTGCGTGGTGCAAACCTTCGTGTTGGCGAGTTGGAGGAGTTGGAGGCAGAGATGCGTACTCTCGAAAATGCCGATTCTATCAGCGAGGCGTTGCAGAAGGTTACACAGTCGCTCGACGAGGATGTTACGGGCGTGCTGACCACCTTGCGCGAGGCGGAGAATACCTTGCGTCGTGTCTCAGCGAACTACGCTTCGGCATCGGACCTTATCGCACGTCTGCACTCTACGGCTGTGGAGTTGAAGGATATCTCGGCCACTACGGCATCTGATTTGGAGCGCATTGAGTCTAACCCCGAGCGATTGGATGCGGTATATAGCCGACTCGACCATATCTACACACTTCAGCGAAAGCACCGTTGCGAAAGCATAGAGGAGCTTATCGCACTACGCGACCGCTATGCCGAGCAACTCTCGGCTATTGAGCATAGCGACGAGATTGTAGCCGAGGCGGCGCAACACCTCACTGCGTGCGAGCAGAAGGTAACCTCGCTTGCAGTTAAGTTACACGATGCTCGTCTCAAGGCATCACCAGCCTTTGCCAAGGCGGTGGAGGAGATTCTCCACACCGTAGCGATGGCGGATGCCAAGTTCAAGATTGCCGTTAACTCCTGCACCCCAACCCCAACGGGAGCCGATACGGTAGATTTCCTCTTCTCGGCAAATGCTGCGGTTGAGGCTCGTGCAATCGAGAAGATTGCATCGGGAGGTGAGCTTTCGCGTGTGATGCTCGCTCTCAAAACCATCCTTGCACGCCACTTGGCGTTGCCTACCATCATCTTCGACGAGATTGACACCGGTATCTCGGGAAGAACAGCCAACGACGTGGGCGACATTATCGCTCGTCTGGCAGAGTCGATGCAGGTTATCGACATCACCCACTCGCCACAGGTAGCATCGAAGGGCTCGCGCCACTTCCTTGTCTACAAGGAGCAGAGCCGAAGCAATATCCGCCCTCTCTCTGACGAGGAGCGCGTTGAGGAGATTGCCAAGATGCTCTCGGGTGACACCATCACCGAGGCTGCTTTGGCACAGGCTAAGCACCTCTTATCACGTTAAAACATATCCCCAGTTATGCGGAGATTGGCACAAATAGCACTTCTGGTTATAGCCGCACTCGTTGTGGGCTGTAGCGAGAGTGTTGTCGTGCGCGACACCGAGCCAATCTACACACCTCGCTATGCCAAAGGCTTCTCCATCGAGCGCGACAAGGCTACGGGCGAGAAGTTGCTCTGCATTCGCAACCCTTGGCAGGGGGCGGAGGATGTTATCTACTACTCGGGGATTGATACTATCGCTCCGCCACAGCGTATCGTGGCGATGTCGTCGAGCCACGCCGCGATGCTCGACGCAGTAGGGTGTAGCGACCGTATTGTCGGCTTGTCGGGCTGTCGCTATATCTACAATGCCGACCTATGCAAGCGCATTGCTGAAGGCAATATCAGCGAGGTGGGCTACGACTCCGCCTTCGACTTTGAGAAGATTCGCGCGTTGAAAACTGACGTTGTGCTGCTCTATGGGCTGTCGGGCGAGGCGACATCCATCACCGACAAACTCGACGAACTCCGCATACCATATATATATATAGGCGACTACCTCGAGGCTGATCCACTCGGCAAGGCGGAGTGGGTGGTGGCTCTCGCAGCGTTGTGTGGTGTTGAGGAGCAGGGTAGAGCCTTCTTCGAGGGTGTTGAGGCGCGATATAACGCCTTGCGCGAGCAGAAGCATTGCTCGGCATACAAGCCGCGCGTAATGCTCAATTTGCCATACCGCGACACTTGGTTTATGCCACCGCACAATAGCTATATGGTGCGCCTTATCGAAGATGCTGGCGGTGAATATATCTTAACGAAAAACGAAGAACTCTCAACTAAGTCGACTCCAATCTCGTTGGAGGAGGCGTTGGTGTTGGCGATGAAGGCCGATTTTTGGATTAATCTCGGTCAGTTTAACTCGGTTGAGGAGGTTTGTGCTGCTGCACCTCGCTTTGCGAAGGTCGATGCGGTGCGCTTTTCGCGCCTCTACAACAATACTAAACGCACAAACGAGAGTCGTGGTAGTGACTTCTGGGAGTCGGGCGCAGTTCGCCCCGACCTTATATTGCAGGACTTGGTTAAGATTCTGCACCACGAAGCAAAGACTGAAGAGCTGTACTACTATAAAAAGTTAGGAGAGAGGAGATAGAAGATAGGAGATATGAAGTGCCGAAATACCATACTTTTCTCTTTATTGAGTGTACTTTGTACACTCCTCTTCGTTGTGGATATTGCTGTCGGCTCGGTGGCAATACCGCTTTCGGAGGTGGTGTCGGCTCTCTGTGGCGGTGGCTCGGAGGAGATTCGTAGCATAGTGGTCGATATTCGCTTGGTGCGTGCCATTGTGGCGTTGCTGGCGGGTGCTGCACTCGCGGTTAGTGGCTTGCAGATGCAGGTTTTGTTCCGCAACCCATTGGCAGGACCTTATGTCTTGGGCGTGTCGGCAGGTGCGAGTTTTGGTGTGGCACTCTTTCTGTTGGGTGCGCCAATCTTGGGCGTAGCCATCTCGCCAACGCTCCAAAGCCTCGGCACGGCAGGTGCTGCGTGGATAGGCTCGGCGGTGGTATTGTTGCTTGTGGTGGCACTCTCGCGTCGCATCAAGGATATTATGGTGATGCTCATCCTCGGCATTATGCTCTCGTCGGGCGTAGGTGCTCTGGTCGAGATTATGCAGTACTTCAGTAGCGAGGCCTCGCTCAAGTCCTACGTCGTGTGGACTATGGGCTCGTTGGGCGATGTTACAGCCACGCAGTTGGCGGTGCTTGCTCCAGTGCTTGTGGTGGGCTTGGCAATGGCTGTAGCGGCTATTAAACCTATGAATATGCTCCTTGCAGGCGAGCGTTATGCCGCCTCGATGGGACTAAATATAGCGCGTTCGCGCAACCTCATCCTCATCTCGACAACTTTGCTCGCAGGTACGATTACAGCCTTCTGCGGTCCTATCGGCTTTGTCGGTATTGCCGTACCGCACATTGCGCGTATGTTGTTCCGCTCGGCAGACCATCGAACATTGTTGCCGGCAACTATCCTCGTCGGAGTGGTGATGTTGCTTGTGGGGGATGTTGTAGCGAAGTATTTTGCGCTGCCAATCAATACGATTACAGCATTGATGGGTATTCCGATTGTAATCTATATTGTAACACGCCGCCGATGATACGCCTCGAAAACATATCTCTATCATATGGCTCGCGCACTATTTTGCGCGATGCATCGTTGCATCTCCACGCAGGTGAGATGTGCGCACTCATTGGTCGCAACGGAGCGGGCAAGAGTACTCTTCTTAGGGCTATAACCTCTGACGGCAGAACGCAGATTAAAGGCTCTGCACTTGCCGATATTGAACCCGAGAAGATGGCGCAGATGGTGGCTATTGTGACCACGGAGCGCATCCGCATCGAGAATCTCTTGGTCGAGGATTTGGTGGCTATGGGACGTGCGCCCTACACCAACTGGATGGGGCATCTGCAAGAAGTTGACCGCGAGATTGTCCGCGAGGCGATTGAGGCTGTAGGTATGGGCGACTTTGTCGGTCGTGACACCTCCTCGCTCTCGGATGGAGAGTTGCAGCGAGTGATGATTGCGCGCGCCATAGCGCAGCAGACACCTATTATTCTGCTTGACGAACCAACCGCCTTCTTGGATATTCCGACGCGCTTTGAGGTGTGCCGTCTGCTTGCCGAGTTGGCGCACAAGGGTGGTAAGACAATCCTCTTTTCGACCCACGACGTAGATGCAGCACTGCCTGTCTGCGACTCGTTTGCGATAATCGAAGGTGGCGAGTTGCGAAAGCTACCTACCGCAGAGGCGGCAATCGAAATAGAACAAATTTTCAAACAATAAAATACTATAAACTAAACTATTATGAAGAGAATTTTTGTATTTGCAATGATGTTAGTTGCTACGGTAACCGCATTTGCAGTTCAGCCTCGCGCTGAGTATCCTCGCCCGCAGTTCGAGCGTAGCGAGTGGATTAACCTCAACGGTGAGTGGACCTACGAACTCGACCTCGCAAACACCGGTTTCGAGCGTAGACTTTTCGAGAACAAGGGCTTTGGTAGCAAGATTATCGTGCCATTTTGTCCAGAGAGTAAGCTTTCGGGTGTTGAGCACAAGGATATCATCACCGGCATTTGGTACCACCGCACCATCCAGGCACCTGCCGCTTGGAGCGAGAAGAAGATTATGCTCCACTTTGGCGCAGTATACTATGAGGCTGAGGTTTATGTGGATGGCAACTTCGTTGGTCGCCACTTCGGTGGCTCGTCGCCATTTGCACTCGATGTGACCAAGTACTTGGCTGATGGCAAGGCACACGACCTCGTAGTACGCGCTAACAGCGACCTCCGTCGTCGCACCCAGGGTGCAGGTAAGCAGTCGTTGCGCTCTTACTCGTATGGATGCGTATATACCCGTACAACTGGTATTTGGCAGACCGTATGGTTGGAGGCAACAAACGACTACTCGCTCGACCACATCCAGGTTATCACCGACATTGACCAAAACCACGTAGTATTCACTCCGCGCTACTATCGTGCGATGGCGTCGAATACTTTGACCATCAACATCAAGGATAACGGCAAGGTTATCGCGAAGAAGGTTATGCCACAGGTTGAGGGTATGCCTATCATCGTTCCGATGAAGAAGTACCAGACTTGGTCGCCTGAGAATCCAAAACTCTACGATGTGGAGTATATCATCAGCGACAAGGATGGCAAGGTGCTCGACCGCATCTCGTCTTACCTCGGTATGCGTAAGGTGCACACCGATGGCAATAAGGTTTACCTCAACAACCAGCCATACTACCAGCGTCTCGTTCTCGACCAGGGCTTCTATCCAGATGGTATCTGGACTGCGCCAAGCGATGAGGCGTTGAAGCACGATATCGAGATGTCTATGGCTGTAGGTTTCAATGGCGCTCGTCTCCATCAGAAGGTCTTTGAGGAGCGTTTCCTCTACTGGGCTGACAAACTCGGCTACCTCGTTTGGGGCGAGTATGCAAGCTGGGGTATCGACGTTTCGTTGCCTGAGACTGCGCGTAACTTCATCTCGGAGTGGCAGAACATCGTTCTTCGTGACCGCAACCACCCAGCAATCGTGACTTGGACTCCAATGAACGAGACTTGGTATCCGGACAATGTTCAGTACCCACGCTTCGTGAAGGATGTATATGATGTAACCCACCTCACCGACCCAACTCGTCCAGTAAATACCGCAAGTGGTGGTATCATCACCAACGAGTACGATATCTGCGCTATGCACAACTACGAGCAGGATGGTGCTAAGTTGGCGAAGTCGACCTACAACCCTGAAACAGGCGAGTTCCGCCACAACCGTTCGCGCACACAGGTGTTGTACAAGACTTCGAGTGGATGCCCAGTTACTGGCGACGTTGTGAATAAGGCTGAGTTTGTGCAGGCAGTTTACGACGGCAAGCGCCCATACTTCATCGACGAGTTCGGTGGTATCAAGTGCCTCGAGACAACTCCAGGCGTAGAGTTGGATCAGAAGGGCAAGCCACGCACCGCATCGTGGGGCTATGGTAAGTCGGCCGTTACACGCGAGGATTTCTACAAGCGTTTGGAGGATCAGGTTGACGCGTTGCTTTCGATTAGCGACAAGGTTTGGGGTTATTGTTACACCCAGCTTACCGACGTTGAGCAGGAGGAGAATGGTATCTTCTATTACGACCGTAAGGCTAAGTACGATGCTGCTCGTTTGCGCGCAATCTTCGGCAAGAATCCTACAAAATAAATTGACAATTGATAGTTTACAATTGACAATTATAGGTAAATGCGATGATAAATTCATCGCATTTATTTTTGTGTTGCAAAAGGCTTAAGTTGGTGAAATTACTGATTTACAGATGAATAATCCACGAAAAATCATCTTTTTTGAAAAAAATTTCAATTATCAATTGTCAATTATCAATTTTTTTATACCTTTGCACCGCTAAATACCCAAATAGGGTTATAGCGGTAAGGCCCGTTCGTCTATCGGCTAGGACGCAAGATTTTCATTCTTGAAAGACGAGTTCGACTCTCGTACGGGCTACAAGACTGTAGCGAAGCTGCAGACGGCGTGGTAACACATTATTTCAGGAGCGGGCCTAAGTGCCTATCCGCAAGCGGTCAAGGCCGTAATAAGAGGGGTGAGACGACTTAATAAATGTCTTGGGTGGGCAACCCTAAATGCTAACAAATAAAGGATATAAACAATAAATAATAAAAAAAGAAAATTATTATGGCAAATCACAAGTCATCTGAGAAGAGAATCCGCCAGACTGCTACTAAGCGTGCTCACAACCGTCTTTACCACAAGACTACTCGTAACGCTATCAAGGCTCTCCGTAACACTACCGAGAAGAGCGCAGCAGAGGCATTGCTTCCAAAGGTAACAGCTATGCTCGATAAGTTGGCTAAGACCAACATTATCCACAAGAACAAGGCTGCTAACCTCAAGAGCGCAGCTCAGTTGCACGTAAACGCACTCTAATCATTAGAGTCGTTGCGCAACCGCAATAGAACGGACTGTCCAAAAGGCGGTCCGTTTATTGTATTGAAAACTAACCCTAAAACAGAATAGTTATGAAGACTAAAACCGCAATTCTCGCCATCGTAGCGCTCCTTTTCGCAGTTGATACTATGGCGCAGGTCAAGCTTCCGAAGGGCCGCAACGTCAACTTTGGCCTGCAAGCTCACCGAGGACTCTCGAACCAATTCCCCGAGAACTCTATCGTCGCCTTCCGCGAGGCTGGCAAGGTGCCTTGCTTCTATGGTATGGAGACCGATGTGCAGATGACAAAGGATGGAGTCCTTGTCTGTATGCACGACAAGACTATCGACCGCACTACAAATGGTACGGGCAAGGTTAGCGACTACACCTGGAAGGAGTTGCGCAAGTTCCGCATCGATGGTGGCACGGGCTGGAGCGAGCAGTATGCTGGCAAACTCCGCATTCCAACCTTCAAGGAGTATCTGAAGGTGTGCAAGAAGGCAAACCTTGTACCTTATGTGGAGTTGAAGGTCCTTCCATCGGAGGGTGTCCGCAAGACCATTGAGATGCTTCACAAGATGGGACTCGAGGGCAAATATGTGCTTACGTCGTTCCGCTGGAAGTATCTGAAGGAGGCGGCAAAGTACTCGGATGCTCCATTGGAGTTTATGTACAAACGCTATACTCCCGAGATTATCGACAAGGTCAAGGAGTTGAAGAATGGCGTTATCCGCATTCCAGCGCGTCGTGCTACGAAGGAACTCGTTGATTATAGCCACTCGCAGGGCTTTATTGTTGAGTGCTATGGTCTGCCTATGCGCGATGCCGATTATGTCAATAAATTGCGTTCGTGGGGCGTCAAGGGTGGTACTTGCAACGACTATCAGTGGCTGAAACTCGATGAGTAGAGGCTAATGCGAATAAAAAAGGCTGTCACAACCGAAGTTGCGACAGCCTTTTTGTTTGCGGGTGAGCAATCTATTAATAGTTCTCAGCCTTAATCTCGAAGTAAGCCTGTGGGTGTGCGCATACTGGGCAAACCTCAGGAGCCTGCTTGCCGATTACGATGTGACCGCAGTTCGAGCACTGCCAGATCATATCACCCTCGCGCGAGAATACCAAACCACCCTCAACATTCGAGAGCAACTTCAAGTAACGCTCCTCGTGCTCCTTCTCGATCTTAGCTACGCCGTCGAACAAGTTAGCGATGTAGTCGAAACCCTCCTCGCGAGCCTCCTTTGCAAAAGTTGCATACATATCAGTCCACTCGTAGTTCTCGCCCTCAGCTGCGTGCTTCAAGTTCTCAGCAGTGTTACCGATGCCACCGAGCAACTTGAACCAAAGCTTAGCGTGCTCCTTCTCGTTGTTAGCAGTCTCCTCGAACAACTTTGCAATCTGTACATAACCCTCCTTCTTTGCCTTAGAAGCGTAGTACGAATACTTGTTGCGAGCCTGCGACTCACCTGCGAATGCTGTCCAGAGGTTCTGCTCTGTGCGTGTTCCCTTCAAATCTTTCATAGTTGTATAAGTTTTAATTGTTAGTTTTTCTTGTTTGCTACTGCGAAGATAGATATTTTTTCAATTCCTTGCAAATACAATTTTCTTATATCGGCATAAATTTCGCTTATGTGGCAGAAAAAATAACAGGTTAGCGACATTAGTGCCGTTAGCGGTTTTCGAGATTGTCGCACGAAATGTTCGATTTGGGCGAAAGGATATATGGTTTGGATTTATGACACAATATCGTGTATGCCACTTTCGTTTTTGGCACAGAGATTGCACAACAATCTAACAGCTGCGGTGATAACTGCACACCGCAGTGAGGTTTCTTCATTTATTTAA
>JAZQWU010000046.1:0-33052 GCA_045632505.1 Alistipes sp.
GCAAGAGCTCAAGAGCATTGACAATATCGAGGGTGCTGCCGAGACAATTATGGGTATGTACTTCATCTACGGAGAGCTCTACATCGTGCGCGAAACAGCCATCTACAAGTATGTTCCACCTAAATCATAACGCTATGGAAACGGTATCTATAATCCTAAACTTCATCCTGGCCAGCGGACTGCTTGGCACACTCATCTTCTTCAAGTCGAAGAAGCGCAAGGAGGCTGCCGAGGCTGATGGCGCAGAGCTCGAGAACACCGACAAGGTTATCGCCATACAGTCGGAGCAGATAACGCGCCTTGATGGTCGCGTAGAGAAGCTCGAAGAGAAGGTCGACAAACTCGAGATCATCATCGAGGAGAAGGATGTGCAGCTCGAATGCGATCGCATCATCATCCGCCAGGCCTACAAGTGTAAAACACCGCCCGAGGAGTGTCCCGTGCTACTCAAGCGCGTAGAGCTCGACAACCTCCGCAAACACAAACAACCTAAACCCTAAAACTATGTGTAACAACAAAGAGAAAAGACTACCGCGTGGATTGCGAAATAACAATCCAGGCAACATTCGCAACAGCAAGACCAAGTACCTGGGCGAGGTGCAACCCTCCCAGGACTCGGCATTCAAGCAGTTTCAGTCTATCGACTATGGCTACCGCGCTATGTTCGTACTGATTGAACACTACTACAAGGCGCGAGGCTTGAAGACCATCCGCCAGATCATCTCACGCTACGCACCACCCATTGAGAACAACACCGAGGGCTATGTCCAGCAAGTGGCAGGCATCTGCTTCCGCTCGGCTGACGACGAAATCGACATCACCAACAAGGACGAGATGGTACTCCTGGTGTCGGCAATGTCGCGTGTCGAGAATGGTCGCATCGCCAATGTCGATGATGTGTTGCGTGGCTGGAACTTATACCAGAGATGTAGACCTTAAACCCTAACTACCTATGTCAAGACGCATAGCCGACCTACTCATTAAGATTGGTGCTGATAGCTACGAGTTTCAGCAGCGAACACAGCAGGTGGAGAAGTCGCTCGAAGGACTCCAGAAGAAGATGTCCTCTGTAGGTAAGACTCTCTCCAAGACGCTCACGCTGCCACTCATAGCCCTCGGCACAGCATCGGTTATGGCGGCCGACACCCAGGCGCAGGCAGAAACGCGCCTGCTAACCGCGCTCCAAGGTCGTGAGGATATACAGCGCAGGCTTATGGCGCAGGCGGCAGAGTTGCAGTCGCGCTCCACCTTCGGAGATGAGGAGGTCATCGCCCAGCAGGCATACCTTGCCTCGTTGGGTATGACCGAGCGACAGATAAACGATGTCATCGAGGCCTCGGCACAGCTCTCCGTAGCAACGGGAATGACACTCGAGTCGGCAGTTAAGAATCTCGCCAAGACCTACGGAGGTCTTACGGGAGAGCTGGGCGAGAGCATCCCCGCCTTGAAAAATCTCACCGTAGAGCAGCTCAAGAGTGGCGAGGCGGTGCAGTTTATCCTTCAAAACTATAAGGGATATGCCGAGGCAGCTGCGCAGTCGGGAGCGGGAAGTATGCGCCAGCTCAAGAATCAGTTGGGCGACCTTGCCGAGCAACTCGGTGCTATACTTATGCCTGCGCTCGTAAAGATTGTAGGCTGGATACAGAATGCCGCCACCTGGTTTCAAAACCTCTCGCCCGCAACGCAGAAGGTGGTCATCGTCATAGGAACACTCGCTGCGGCTATCGGACCAGTCCTTACGGTTGGTAGTAAGCTTCTGGCAATGCTACCTCTTATCAAGGCCGCCTTTACCGCAATGACAGGACCAATAGGCATCGTGGTTACGGTGCTTGCTTCACTTGCCGCTGCCTTTGTGAGTGTTCGTCAACAGCAGGCCGAGCTTGCGCGACAGCAGGCAGAGCAGGCACGACAACAACGACAAGAGGCGCAGGATAAGGCGTACAACGACACCTACAACGAGTATTCGCGACCCATATACAGCGATGCCGACCTCCTGCAGAAGGAGCGTGAGGTAACCCAGCAGTGGACACAGAAGCGTGACGAGTTTAAGCGCACACAGAATGGTGGCGACTATACCACCGCCCAGGCACAAGAGCTCAACCTCCTGCACCAGACTCGTCTGGCGATTACCGATGTACGCAATGCCCGCAAGCGTGCTGCCGAGGATGCAGCAGCAGTGCAGGCAGCCTATAACCAGACACTCGGTGTGACGAACAACCAGACCGAGGAGGCAACGGGACTCATAGGACAACTGCAAAAACAGATACGCGACCTAGAGAAGTCGCTCGGCAATGCCAAGACCGTAGAGGAGATTGCCGCAACGAATGCCGAGATAGAGCGCTTGCGAGGAGAGCTCTCGCGTCTCCAGGACATCAAACCCGAAGACCTCAAACCGTTAGAGAAGTTAGAGCCAGTCCTCGCCACAGACTTTGAGATTGAGTTCCCCGCACCGAAGCTCAAAATAGATGGCATAAAACTCGCGGTGTCGGAGTACACCAACCAGATGCAGGAGATATTCTCCTTCGTGCGTGAAGGTCTTATGGGTTGGGCGGACAACACGAGTACATACCTGGCAAAGAATCTGTCGGCAACGGTCGATATGGTCGAGAACTACACCAACGCACTAACGAGCAAGGGTTGGAATTTCGCAGCCGCCTTGGAGCATGTGTCGCAGACCGTAGCATCGACAATGCAGCGCTTCGACCAGCAAGTGTCGCAGTTTCTAGCTGACTCCATCGTGGCGGCTGCAGATGCCCTGGGACAGGTTATCGCGGGCGACCTAGGCTTTGGTGGTTTGATGAAGGCGATCCTCACGCAGTTCGCCAACTTCCTCAAAAACATCGGTGCGCAGCTCATTGAGTTTGGTATTATGATCATAGCCTTTAAGTCGGCACTCAAATCGGTGCTCGCTAACCCCTGGGCAGCGATAGGCATCGGTGCTGCGATGGTGGCGGCTGCGGCCATAATGACTGCGCTCATCAACAAGAACGCACAAGAGAGCGTACCCGCACTAGCAACGGGAGGTTTGGCATACGGCAAAACCCTCGCCCTCGTAGGCGATAACCCTAATGCCATAGCCGACCCCGAGGTCATAGCACCGCTGTCGAAGTTGCAGTCGATGCTGCCGAGTGGTGGTAGTCAGAATATAAAACTAACCCTTGGCGGACAACTCGTCGCCAAGGGTCGTGACCTGGTTTATGTTCTCGGCAAGGAGAACTTCAAAACATCAATCTTGGGAGGATAGATATATGAGTGAGGTAAGAATAAAAGAGTTAGCATCAGCCGCTGGGCAACTCGATAAGTTCGATGAGTTCGAGTTTATTGTCGATGTTCCCGCTGCCGATGCATCGATGAAGATAAAGGGAAGTGAGCTCCAGGAGCGTGTAGCACCAAAGGCTCACACCCACCCAATGGAGAGTGTGCAGGGTTTGACATCAGCACTAGAGAAGAAGCTCGACAAGGCGGGCGGTGTGATATCGGGTAACCTCCGAGTGGAGGGCGACACCTCTATGCGCAACCTTCGCCTGGAGGAGTTCCTCGAAGTACCAGAGTTTCGCTACAACCGCGTGGAGACCATCGTGGGCGACCAATGGTCAGCACCTGGTGCGGGCATCGTGGAGATAGTGGATAGAGAGACTTGTCGCCTTGTCATAAAGTTGGAGTCGGGAGAGGTAAGCTCTCTCCGAGAAAACGACCTATGCATGGGTATCTTCAAGAACTCCGAGGTGGGCAACTACACCGAGACGACCATCGACTCTGACGACTCCTTCGGCACACGCACCTTCGCAGGATTTACCACATGCTACTTCAAGCTCGCCGAGTGCTTAAACACTACGACATACGGAGAGTGGCGATACGAACTGCGCGAGGGATTTCCATACCACCCAACCGAGTCGATGAACATCGTGGCATTCGGCAACACTACGGACACCTCGCGCCAGACTTCGCGCTACACAACACGCACCTACGAGCGCTACCTGGTGGGTATGAGTGACTGGCGCATACGACTCAAGAACATAGCAGCACAATTTGGCGATCTCTCCAACCTCTCCGCCCACAGCGTAAATATGAAGGGTTACTCGGCCTACTTGAAGAATATCTACTTGCAAGGCTACATCTCCGATGCGCTGGGCGACTCCTGGTTTGACTCGGTGTCGGGCAATGCCCAACTCTACGACCGCTCAACGGGGTGTGGCATATCGTTCAAGGATGGTGTGCTACGCTTTGGTCGTATCAACCCCACCAATCCCGAGGAGGGCGTTGACCTTGATGTGTTGATTGAGGATGTGGCATCAGCCAAGGAGAGCCTGGCGCAGATGAACTCCGATGAGGTAATCTCGCCAATCGAAAAGACCTACCTCCGAGAGCGACTCTCCGACATCAGAGCCGAGTACGAGGAGCTCCTGGCAGAGGCGGAGCGATACCTCGTGGCGGAGTATATGCGTGTAGCGAACGGAGTACTCCGCAAGGCTGGTGGCAAGGCGCGAAGAGTGTTTAAGAAGAGCGAGGAGTGGGATGCCTATGTCAACGCCTATATTTTGGCTGTGTCGGCTTTGGAGAAGTACACCGCACCATCGCCCGAATACATCAACATAGAGGACGACTTCGCCTATATTGGGGCATACTACGAGGCTCGTGCCACCATTGCAAAGCTGCTACGCGAAGCTGCCGCAACATCCACAGACCTGGACTACCTACGCGAGAACTTCCATAACTCGACAACCGAGGTTGATGGGCAGTCGGGAGTGGTGCTCTCAGGATTCGTAGGTGTCAAGGACGAGGGCAACGCCAAGGTCGTGGCGGGTATGGCGGGATGTGCTCTACCAGATACCACCGACCCGAAGCATGGCAAGTTGATGTTCTTTGCGGGAGCTGATGGCATCGAGAATGCTGGCTCGGCAACAACACGCATCTACGAGGATGGCCATGTCGAGATGGGAACGGGAGTATTTAGTGGCTACACACGAGTGCCGTTCAAACGACTCTCCGAGGAGGGAACGGACTACGACAAAGCAACCAACACCCACACGGTTAATAGAAATCTCAATCTTATAACGCAGCAGGTTAATTGGGACTCATATACGATCACTATTAAGTTGCCGACATCGGCTGACTATATCGGTAGCGTAATAAACATATACGATTGCCCAGTGCGAACGCGCTCGTCCTCGAATGTTATCATCGCAACTGATGACGAGGAGTCTGGTATATTATGCTCACTCGGATATAGCGAGGAGATGCTCACATATTTCCCGATACAGAGGATAGAGTGTTTCGGTGGCTTGATACAGTTTATAGCAGTGCCGAGCATCTACTCAAGCGACAAGTGCTGGTGGATGGTTAGCCACCACTCGATGACATGTTTTTCTTTACCATTCTCAATATAACAATTATGGCAGACAACACAACGGGCGTTACAATTTCGCAACTAACGCAGACTTCAACTCTCAGTACCACCGATCGCATAGAAATCGATCGAGATGGTGGTGCTTTCTCTGTTACATATGGAGACCTTGTTACGCAACTTGAAAATTCACTCGGCATCAACGAACTTGCTGATGCCTTAACCGATATTATTGGATAATGGCAGACTTCGCAAAAATAATCAACCGCCTGGCAGTGGTCAGAACTTATATCGTAGATGCCATTAACGACAAGGGTGGCACAGCGGACGAGTCGATGTCCTTCGCCCAGCTATCTAACCAGATATACGCTATGCCTACGGGAATAGAGCATGTGCGTTCAGGATATCAGCTCTTTATGAATAATACGGAGATGACCGAGTTACCCACTGGACTAGACTACGAAAAACTAGGCACACTCTACAAGATGTGCTATGGCTGCACTGCGCTAGTCAATGTAGGAGAGCTCCGAACAGCCAACATCTCAGACCTACGCTGGGTGTTCTATGGTTGTTCATCGCTGGTAAATATTGATGGTATCGACACTGACTCTATTACCTCTGCAACGGAGATGTTCCATGGATGCACCTCGCTCGTTACAATCCACAACGACCTCGACTTTTCCAATGTCACAGAGAAAATTGACGATACATTTACTTCTTGTCGTTCATTAGAGAATGTCTACTTCAAGGGAACTATTAATGTCGATATAGCAATAAACGGATGTCAGAAACTCACCGTAACGAGTCTCCTCTCATTGCTCAACGCCCTGGCTGATGGAGCAAATAAAACTTGCAAGATTGGCACAAAGAATCTCGCCAAACTCACTGAAGAGCAGAAAGCTATAGCTACAAATAAAGGGTGGAAATTGGAGTGATGTAGTAGTTGCTACTGATTGTGTCTTGTGCGTTTTCTATTGGATGCGTATTTGCACAAATAACAAATTCCTAATATCGTATATGACATAAGAAAGCATAAAGCATAATCTTTAACACTATTTGCTAGTGCTGTAAGACCACACCTTTGGGGGTATAAGTTTCTGCTTAAATCGTCGCACACATAATCAACGAGAACAAAGCACTCTCTAAACCAATCATAATTGCATAACATATAATACAATACTAGTCCCACTAGAATAAATATAGAAGACTGCAAATA
Source organism: Alistipes sp. (assembly GCA_045632505.1). Classification (GTDB taxonomy): domain Bacteria; phylum Bacteroidota; class Bacteroidia; order Bacteroidales; family Rikenellaceae; genus Alistipes. Next base: position 6,561 of record JAZQWU010000046.1, read on the forward strand.
GTAGTACAAAGGACGAAATCCTAAGAAAAATCTCTTACTCGTCTTATTTATCCATAGAAGGATAGAGAATACCAACACTAATATTAATCCAATGATTACTCCGAATAGGAAAAGCTGATCAGAGAGAAGACTTAGATATATACCATACACAAAGGAGCATAATAGCCACGAGGAAACCATCGTGGTTATTTGCTGTTGCTTTATCCATTTAGTTATGCGTAATAAAACTCGCTTGTATCCATGCAGCCATTTGCGAAAAAGTTTCACGCACAACAATAGTACAATGTGGGTAATGAGGATGGTAACCAGTATTACTCGTGAGCTTACGAAATACTCTAAATATCTATCAAACATTCCTGCGTTAGCAAATGTTAACTGAACAGAAAATATAAGGGATATAAATAAAATTAGTCTCTTCATCTATTATTGCGGTATTTGGAATTATTCTCTGAATTTCGTTGCTAAGTTATTAAAAATAAACGAATAAATCAAAGTGTTGGATTTTATTAATCTGCAAAGCGTAATGAATAGTCGGTGCGTACTGGTGCGTACCAAGTACGCAGTACGCAGAAGTACGCATGCGTAAAAAGTGCGTAACTGCGTAAAGTGCGTAAAGGGTGTGTAAATTTACGCATTTACGCACTTTTTCGCTATCTTTGTACTCGTATGGAGAAAATGAAACCTTATGCAATAGACGACTCCTCTTCGTTTGAGAGTCTAGTGATGGGCGATGTGAAGGCTGGCTTCCCTTCGCCTGCTGAAGATATACGCGAGAAGCTCGACCTTGTGAAACTACTTGTAAAACACAAGGCTTCGACCTTCTTTTTCCGCATTGATGGTGTGTCAATGGTTGATGCCGCGATGGACGATGGCGACATCATTATCGTGGACCGAGCCGTTGAGCCTTACAACAACTGCAAGGCGGTATGCTACATTGATGGCGAATACACCGTTAAGCGTGTCGAGATGCTCGATGGCAAGGTGCGCTTGATGCCTGCCAATGAGCTCAACACAAAGTATCAGCCAATCGAGGTGTCGCCCGATAATCAGTTTATGATCTGGGGCGTTGTCACCTACACCATAAAGAAAATGTAGCAATGTTCGCCCTGGCCGATTGCAATAACTTCTATGCTTCGTGTGAGCGAGTATTTCGCCCCGACCTGCAAGGCAAGCCAGTCATCGTACTCTCGAATAACGATGGCTGTGCTGTTGCGCGTAGCAATGAAGCGAAGGCACTCGGCATCAAGATGGGCGATCCGCTATTCAAAATCCGCGATATAGTAGATAAACACAATGTTGCTGTCTTTTCGGGCAACATGGCTCTCTATGGAGATATGTCCCAGCGTGTGCGTTGGGTGCTCGAGGAGTACGCGCCTGCTGTGGAGGTTTATTCTATTGACGAGGCCTTCCTGGACTTGCGAGGTATGGATAACATCGACTTCGATGCCTATGCAAAAAAGATATCGAGCGAGTGCTGGCGACTTACATCCATACCCGTATCTGTGGGCATAGCACCCACAAAAACACTTGCCAAGATAGCATCGAAACTCTGCAAGCAGTACCCGAAGTTGCGAGGAGGGTGTTATATGCACCGCCCGCAGGATATCGAGAAGGTGCTGCGCAAATTTCCGATTGAGGATGTCTGGGGTATTGGTCGTAAGACTGCCCGCAAACTACACGATAGGAACATCTCGACAGCGTGGGAGTTTACGCAAATGGACGAAGGGCTGGTGCGAGGTTTGTTCGGCATCGTAGGATTGCGTACCTGGCAGGAGTTGCGTGGCATACCAGCCATCGAGTTTGAGGATACCATCGAGGCAAAGCAGTCGATATGTGTGTCGAGGAGCTTTGCCAAGGAGATAACCGAGGTCGGAGAGCTTGCCGAGCAGGTGGCCAACTTCGCAGCCTCGGCAGCCGAGAAGCTCCGCGCACAACACTCCGCTTGTGTGGAGATGATGGTCTTCGCCTACACAAATCGCTTCAAGGATAATGAGCCACAGACCTATGGCTCGGTGCTTGTTTCGTACCCAGAGGCTACCAACGACCATCGCGCAATAGTTGCTGCGGCAGTGAACGCTACACGCGAAGTGTACAAGCGTGGCTACGGTTATAAGAAGGCAGGAGTGGTCATCAGTAAGCTCATACCAGAGTCGGGCGTTGTTCGCTCGTTGTTTAGCGACACAGCCGCCATAGAGCGCGAGAGTAAGCTATCCTCGGCCATGGATGCCATAAACCACACATTCGGGCGTGGTGCGGTAAAAATCGGCATCCAGGGAAGTGGCGCAATAAAGTCTGCCAGCGAAAGCCAATCGCCACACTACACGACCCTCTGGTCTGACATTCCAAAGGCATCAGTAAAATAGCCGCCCCATTGCTGGAGCGGCTAGAACTATCACTACTTAATCAAAGTTGGAATATTCTTCTATTATCTCATCAAATCTTTTCATATACTTAGCTCTTGTTTCTTTTTGATATTCTCTAAGATATATGAAATCTGGATCTACAACTTGTAAATCCCGTTTTTCTGATGTAGTTTTTTTGCCATTCAGCATATGAGTTACTTCATATCCATAACCTTTAGCATTCGCATATGCTGTTGTCCTAATATGAATGCTACCATTCGTATATGTTAATTTTACATCAAAATGGGGGACATATACTCCTGTAGCATCACCACCATCATAATATGTAAATAAAGCTGTGTAGTCATATAACTGGGCAAACCTATTTCTTAGTTGTGATACTAGTTGTCGCATATGTTCCTCCTTGCTATAATCTTTCCTTATTTCAGCTCTCCACATATCTGTAATTTCAGGGATTTTAGCTTCTATCTTTTCCTTATCAAGATCATTCCAAAAAGATGTATCATAGCCATATGCTGTGGTTGATTTAATTTCTTGACTTTTACTTGAAATATGCGCTAGATAAGCATCAAAACGATTGTAACCAAATGATTGTTGTCTTACTTGAAATGGCTCGTAGACCAAAGATTCTTCGTAATGGCAACAACTCCTATATATGCTCTCAGGCTTAGCATAAGCCTCTCCTACAAACCCCTTATAACTTAGGATATTCCAGTCCCAGTCTCTAGTACTCGCAGAATTATAGAAATCTGTTTCGACATAATATGCATTTATAAATGCTTCTATATCAAAGCTTGCTACATACGAATGCAAATCAGCAATCAGCATCTTATATTTATATAACAATCTTTCTACATAATGTTGATGTGTTATATTTGTTGAATATAATAAACTTGGTATTTGAAGACCTATAATTTCTTTAATGCCATCTGGCATTGAGTTATATATCTCTAGAACATCATTCTTTCGGTATGAAGGTGGAGCAATGCTATATGCTTCGTATTTCCCAGCATGCTTTTTAGATTTACGAATCCTGAATGAAACAATATCATCTGGTAAAGGATTTACAGTTAGACACGAAACATGAAAGAAGTATTCTGAATTATCGACAAGGTCAACAATAAACCCATAACCATCTATTGCTAGGAATTTAATCCAACCTATATGTATTTTCTCAAGATCAATTGTTGGCTGTAATTCAGATTCTGTACTTTCGATATCCAACTCTGATTTTATAGGCGTAGGCCTTTTATTTTCAAAATAAGAAAGTGAAGAACTTGGACATATCACCGTTATTTCTCCATGTCCATACCTATACAGTGTAAGTAATTGGAGTTGGTCTAACCTATGATCAACCCTATCTCCGAATTGGAAAGATGATGTGGTCATAATTTTAAAGTATGTCCTTGCATCTGTAGTTAATCTAATGAATAATACTGGCTTATTATCAGCTGATCGACCAATTCCATCCACAATTTCAGCATAGGCTATAACACTTTTTTCCTCCTCACTAAACGATCTTTGACCTGTAACCTGCCACATCTCATTATTATAACATATCTGTCGAGGTTTGTGCACTGGTGGTAATGGTGGTAATTGCGGCTCTGTAGATTCGGCCGAGTCTGCCACATCTGAATCAGTGCGCTTTTCTTGATTTGCATCCTTTTCAGAGCTATCAATAAGCTTAACAGAATAGCTCCAAAAAAACAACAGAGCAAAGTCAATAACCTTCCATAATATTCTATGAATAGGCAACTTATAAAACGGTTGAAATATCGCAATAATAAGTAGACAAGCTAATGCTAGGAGAAAGCGTTTTTTACTGCAATAACGGAATGCAAGATATGCAGCAACCAGCATTGTAACTATTCGTACTAATGTATAGTACCAATATGGACAATTGAATAATGAAATAATAAGTACTATAATACCTACTATAACCATGAATAGATGTATGGAATCAAGATCTTTTTTGCTCATACAACGCTCTTTTTAAGAGGGGACAACTTTCTCTGCGAGAGCAAATATACGAAAAATATCTAACGAATTATATATTTTCTTTAAATAAAATAGCCGCCCCATTCCTGGAGCGGCCGACAAGTGAATAGGTAACATGTTATGCTGTGGCGCGTTTTTTAGTGCGAGGCATTGAGTAGTCTGAGCCAATTCTGCTTGCCAGGAGCGACATGTCTTGCGCAATCTTCTCATTGATGACCTTGGCGTATATCTGAGTAGTGCGAATGTTTCTATGGCCGAGCATCTTACAGACCGACTCAATAGGTACACCGTTTGTCAGCGTAACAGTTGTTGCGAAAGTATGTCTAGCCATATGGAAAGTTATATTCTTGCGAATGCCGCATGCTTCGCCTAACTCCTTTAAATAAACATTAGTACAGCCGTTACTGATAACGGGAAGCAGGCGACTACGCAGTTTGCGTTTGCTCTTGTATTTTGCCAGGATCATTTGTGGAATTTCTAGCAATGGTACATCGACAGCTACATCAGTTTTGTTTCGATGTGTATGAATCCAGAGATTACCATTATCATCGGTGCGTATATCCTCTTGGTGTAGTTTGAGGACATCGCAGTGAGAAAGACCCGTAAAGCAACAGAATATAAAAACATCTCGTATATGCTCCATTCGCTCTGTAGGGAACTCCTTTTGCATAATACGCGCCAACTCCTCCTTGGTTAGGAATTCACGCTCAACATCCTCAAATCGAATTTTTATAGAGGCAAATGGGTTTTTCTGTACCCAACCGTTATCGATAGCTGTTTTATATATGGTGCGAAGTTTCTGCATCTGTTTCATGGCGTGATTATGTGCCACCTCATTCTCCAGACGGTTATCGGTATCGAAACCATTTAGGAACATCGGTGTAACATCGGTCAAGAGGATATCGTCGAGGCTGGTGGTCTTCTTTATATATGCCTGCAGGCGGTCGCGCACGACTACATACTTCTGATATGTGCGCTGGCTAGTACTAATGCCTACCTGCTTTTGATATTCCTCAAGCCAACGATCGAATAGCTGCACGAAGTAACGGCAATCGTTATTGTGCGATTTGCCCTGCAAGGCAAGTTTTAATTTCTCAATACTAACATCCTCTCCACAACGAATCATCTCGGTATGCTTCTGGTAAATCTTAAATCGCATCTCTTCAAGCATTGCGTTGATAGCTTTGAGTTCTCGTGTTGTGCCGATGGTCTTACCCATGCCCCATTTGTCAGGCTCAATGTAAGTCTTGGTAGAGATTGTTGAAACCTCGTTTCCTACCTTTATGCGGGCGAAGATTGGAATTAGTCCCGCTGGGTTAGGTCTTCCCTTTTGTGCGATCATGCGCACTGAAATTGTTTGATTACTCATATTCACTCGTATTAGATGTTTTGTTTGCTGCAAAAGTATTGTTTTGCTAGGCAGTCAAAGAGTGCAATTATAGACAAGCAGTAGAAGAGAGTAGTCTAAAACTAGACAAGAGTAGAAAAGTAGTAGACAAGCATCGACATTCTAACCAGCTCTAAATCGTTGTAATTGCCTTTCAATGAGCCATTTGCAGTGCAAACATAACATCACTATTTGGAACTGTCAAGTTAATTCGCAACTATCTGCAAATAAAGTAGATAGACACCAAAACACGAAAAAGGTGAGTTAAAAAAGGGAGTTTTCGAGTAACTCTCTCATTACTCTCAACGAATTGTCTTTCGGGGGTAAAAATAGAGGGGTAAAGTGGACAACGAATAGACAAATAATAGACAATGTAAGAAGCGCTGTTTCAGAGGGTTACACCCCGTGTCATCGTAACTAACTGAATAGCAACAAAAAAGCGAGAAACTTTCGTTTCTCGCTTTCTGTACCCCCTCAGGGGCTCGAACCCTGGACCCCAACATTAAGAGTGTCGTGCTCTACCAACTGAGCTAAAGAGGCATTGTTGCTTTCAGCATTACCTGATTGCGAGTGCAAAGGTAGCGCATTTTTTTTAATCTGCAAATTTTTTTGAGAAAAAAATACACATTTTTTGTAATTATTTTTTTCGCATCCCATTCCGATGGCACGCTGTTTGTCGTGGAATGCGCTGTAAAACAAATCGTTAAACCATTTTTAGTACATTTATCAAAATTTCGTTATGAGAAGCATCAAAGGAACGCGCACCGAGCAAAATTTGCTCAAGGCTTTTGCCGGGGAGTCGCAGGCGCGCAATCGTTACACATTTTTTGCCAAGCGTGCACGCAAGGAGGGTTACGAGCAGATTGCTGCCATATTTGACGAGACAGCGGCGCAGGAGCAGGAGCACGCCGAGGTGTTCTTCAAGTTGCTCGAGGGTGGCAAGGCGGAGATCCACGCGGCGGTATATCCAGCGGGGCGCATCGGCACGACCGAGGAGAATCTACTCGCCGCAGCGGAGGGTGAGCGCGAGGAGTGGGATGTGTTATATCCGACCTTTGCGATGATTGCCGAGGATGAAGGATTCCCCGAAGTAGCGAGTGCTTTCCGTATGGTGTCAAGTGTGGAGGTAGAGCACGAAACGCGCTACTTGAAGTTATTGTCGCGCATTACCGACGGCGATTTCTTCCACCGCGATGGCGAGATATGGTGGCAATGTCGCAATTGCGGCTTCGTTTGCAAGGCAAAGGACGCTCCGCGCATCTGCCCTACCTGTCAGCATCCGCAGTCCTATTTTGAGCCTAAAAAGGAGAATTATTAACAAAAAGAGGGTATCTCAGATACCCTCTTTCGTATTGTCAGAGTCGACTATTTCGACTGCAAAATCAGTTCGTTGTGCAGAAGTTCACCCTCGGCGGTGATACCCTCAATTGTCACGCGGTAGTTCGATGCGCGGTCAGCAGTCCAGAACGACATCGAAGCATCGCCCAACGAGTTGCTCTGCAAGGAAGGAATCCACGCGATGGTTGTACGGTTATCCTTCTTGCTACGATCGTTCTTCACCGAGTAGTCTGGCGCGTAGAACTCTGCTGGCGCAGCATAACCAGGTACGACAACCTCCGCCATAGAGTTGATGAGGTACTTCTCGCGTGCGTTAATATCCTTAACGTGGAGAATGATTGCACCAGTCTCCGAGCCCATACCTGCTGCCATCGATTCGAACTTATCGAGATACGAAACGCTGATAACCTCGCTCATAGGATAGGCATCAATAACGCCCATATCCATCAATGTGCCATTGACATATACGGCAGGCATAAGGTCGTCCTTATTGTCCATCACAACCTCAACCTCGGCGATGTCGCTACCACCGCTACCACCGCTACTATCGTCGGTATCAGAAGCACCCGAATCGCCTGCGCTACCGCTATCGTGACTTACCTTAATTGGCGAGCCTGCAGCACTACGATTCGAACGGACATAGACACTATTGCCCTCAACCTCGAGCTGGCGGAAACGCTGCAACGCATCGAAAATCGAAACAAAGCGTGTCATATCGCCACTTACGGTATTGAAGTCGTTGAGCGACGACGAGTAGTCGTAGGTCACCGAACGCTTTGCGATAATCTCCACAGCATCGATATCGACAACCGGCATACCACCCTCCTCGAAGTATGACTGCTTCGAGCGCATCATATACTCCTCAGTCAACGAAGTTGTCTCTTTCTTCTTCTGGAAGACCTCGCGTGCAATAATTGGAGTGATAGGATATGAGTATGGATCGACCTTGATACGAACACGCGCACTACTACCCTCGCGGTTGAGCGCCTGTAAGAGATAGAGGGTTGTATCCTGCGAATCCACACCTGTGATGTAGAAGCGGTTAGTCTTGTTAAGCGAGTGTACACCGAGATACTCTTTGCGGTTGCGGAAAATCATCACGCTCGGATTGCGAGTCTTGCCCAAGATGCCCGTTACACCTCCCGAGATGCTCTGCTCCGCCTCGAATGAGTGGAAGAGGCGAGGCTTCTTGCCAGCAAGGATGTTGTTGATGTCGTAACGACGCCATCCGTTAGTGAGCATCACAAGGTCGAGGTGCTCGTTGTGCTTAGCATCATTCGCCTCGAAGTAGTATTTCGGATTCTCGATATGGCCCTTCAACTCGGAGTTGAGCAACATATACGAGAGAATATTGTCGGCATTCTTATCCTCCTTGAGGAGATCAGCATCGGTTACCGACACCACAAAATCGCCCTTGATTGCGTTGCCCGCGCTATTCTTCACTGCGAAGTCAACTTGCACACGCTCGCGTGGCAAGAACTTCTTCACACTTGGAGTGATGGTAGCCGAAGCCGTTGCACCACGCACAAAGAAGAGACGCTGTGCAACTACGGTGCGAGTAGTCTTGTCGACGAGCGAAATCTGACCAACACCGCTACGCAACTTGTCGAGTGGAATGCGCAATGGGAGCGACAAATCCTCGACAACATAGTTCACGATGCCTCGCGACTGCACAATCGCAACGAGATTGCGACGAGGATAGTCGTAGGTTGTAAGCACCTGAAGTACGAGGCGGTTGTCGTTCTCTGGCGTGAGGTTTATAACGCAACCCGACTTTGCTGCCGCTGGAATTGTAAATGAACGCGAGATGCCATTCGAGGTGGTGAGGGTTGCAATGTATGTCTCATCAGCTTGCGCCTTGAGCACGAACTTACCCATACCATTATGCTCCGACTTGATGCGACAAACCTCTACTCCTGACTTGGTCAGCACCACGCCCTCAACATCTACGAAGCGGCCATCTACGCCCACTGCGCTGAAGGCTACTACCTGGTCGACACCTGCCACGAGGTTACCGCCCTCTGGGAGGAACTTCGCCGAGAAGTCATCTTCGAAGGTTGGGAGTTGCAACTTTCTATCCAACTTACGACCATTTGCGTTGATATTCATTCTCACGCAGTCGGTAGTGTTTGTGCTTGGACGGAACGAGAAGCGGAAGTAACCATTAATGTCGGTCTTTGTCATATGGCGCGTTGTGCGTCCATCAATGCAAAGCGAGTACTCGATAGTGTTGTCGGCAATAGGGGTATAGTGCGAATTTGTAACCTCCACCGAAGCCACAACCTTGCCCATTCGGTCGAATTCGTACGACACCTTGGTGTGGATGGCATCGTCGATGTAGTTTCCGATTTCAATCTGCTTGGTGTAGAGTAACGACTCGTCGAAGTTAGTCTGCCACTTAGAGTATGCACGCAAGGTATATTTGCCCGCAGTGATACGCGTCGAGAGAGGAATGGCATTGTAGAAACGGCCACCACTACCCATCACACGCAATCGCGACACCACATTTCCCGTTGCATCAATCAGCTCCACATAAATAAATCGTGTGTCGGTGATACGATTAAAATACATCGAGTTCACAAGGAAGGCACTGAAGTAGATGGTATCACCTGCGCTGTAGAAAGGTTTGTCGGTCACGACGTACAACTTCTCCTGGATACCTCCCGTTGTGTAGTAGTTGATAAAGCAGTTGGTCACAAAGTTCGGAAAACTCTGCGCCTCCTGATTTTGTGCCGATAGAGCTTGAGCCGAAAGTGTCATTGGTGCGAGCAGAGTCGCAAACGACAACAATACTTTACAAAGTCTCTTCATAGTCATTTTTTATTGTAGTTTTAATCATTAATCACTTTTGAGGCGCACTCTATCGCCTGTTCCATATCGTATCCTCGCGATGCGGCAAAGCGAATGAGTTTGGTCTTTGCCTCATATGGCGAGTTGTACTTCAGCGTGCGCAATTTGCGCTGCATCATCTCCTCCAATCGTTCGCTCATATTGGTTTCGCCGAGCATTGACTCCACCACCGATTCGATAATCTCGCGCGAAACACCCTTTGCTCGCAGCGCACCTTTTATCTTAAATGCACCCCATCCGCTGAGGTTTATCTTATCGCGCACGAATGCTTCGGCAAAGCGACTATCGTCGATAAATCGCTCATTCTGCAGACGTTGCAACACCTTTCTTGCATCCTCGTCGGCTACACCCCATCGCTTCATCAGTCGCAGAGCATCGCCCGACGAACGCTCCGAGCGAGCGCACATTCGCATCAGCGATTGCAAAGCCTGCTCTGGAGTCTTGGTGCGCTTGGTGTATGCTACCTTCTGCTCCATACCATTCGCGGTTTTAGGTTGGCATCAGCAATCACCTCGTTGCGCGAAAATCCCATCTCACGCAACATCTCACACATTTGCTCGCCAGCCTTTTCGTATATCTCAAACCACATAGCACCCTCCTCGCGCAACATCTTCAACGCATTCTCCGCCGTAGCGCGATAGAAGCGCAAGATGTCGTCGTCGGGAACAAACAGTGCAATATGAGGCTCGAACTCCACCACATTCTTACGCATATCAGCAATGTCGCTCTGCGGAATGTATGGCGGATTCGACACTATAATATCGAACTCTCCCAAGAGGCTCAAATCGCCCAAAGCATCTGCCTCCACGAACTCGACCTTTGCGCCAAGTCGCTCGGCATTTCTACGCGCAATCGCTAACGCCTCCTTCGAAATATCAACGGCAACAACCTCCGCACCTTCAATCAGTCGTGCAAGCGAAATTGCTATTGCTCCGCTACCTGTGCCGATGTCGAGGATTCGCGCACCGCGCTTTGCGGCTTCGGCAATGCGATAGACCAACTCCTCGGTTTCGGGACGAGGAATCAGCACGCCCTCTGCCACCTCAAACTCCGCTTCGCAGAACTCCGCCTTGCCCAGCACATACTGCACGGGGCGACCATTGCTCAACTCGGCGATTATATTGTCAAGGTCAGTAATCTCCACCTTGTCGTCGTAGTGGGCAACTAACTGCGAAAGGTTGTAATCCAACCTAACGCATACAACCATTCGTGCAATAGACTCCGCCTCGCGCAGACCATACAAAGGCTCTACGGAGTTTCGGATGTCGTGTATTATATGACGAACAGTCATTGCAAAGGTTAAAAATTAAGTGTTAATTCTGCCAATGCAATCGCAACCACCGCCTCCACAACCACTGCAGCACGCAGTACGATGCAAGCATCGTGTCGACCCTTGATACAAAGTGGAGCAACTGCGCCCAACTCTTTGTTGTAGGTCATCTGCTCACGCGAGATGCTCGGTGTCGGCTTAATCGCAACACGAACAACCAAGTCGTTTCCGTTGGTGATGCCGCCATTTATGCCACCTTCGTTATTTGTAGCGGTGTGACCCTCGCCGTCTACAAAGCAGTCATTTCGCTCCGAGCCACGCAACTTCACGCCCTCGAAGCCACTACCAAACTCTACGCCCTTAACTGCAGGAACGGAGAAGAGAAGGTGGGCGATAATGCTCTCGGCCGAGTCAAAGAAAGGCTCTCCCAAGCCCGCTTTGATACCCTTTACGCAACACTCTACAACGCCTCCTACGGAGTCACCATTGCTAAGTGCCGAAGATATAATTTCTGAAAACTCTGCACTATTGCGAGAGCCTCCAATCTCTATAATCGATGTGTTGTAGGCAGCCCCTTCGACAATCTTCTTTGCCACTACGCCAGCAGCGACAAGTAGTACGGTCATACGACCCGAGAACTGACCACTACCGCGCAAATCTACCTCGTTGCCATATTTGTGACGCGCAACAAAATCGACGTGCGATGGGCGATTGTGACTCTCGAACTGCGAATAGTCCGACGAGCGAGTATTGCCATTCTGGAATACGATTTCCAACATTTCGCCCGTAGTCTTTCCCTCGCTTACGCCCGAGATGATAGTTGGAATATCCGCCTCGTGGCGAGCCGTAGTACCTTTAGCCGAAGCACGACGACGAGATAGGTCCGCCTCGAAATCGCCCTCCGAGAGAGCAATGCCAGCAGGTACACCACTTATGCGCACACCCAACTGCGGAGTGTGTGATGCACCCCATATCTCAATCTTAAACTTCGTGCCAAACGTATTGTGCCACATAGTATTACTCTTTTCTTAATGATTCCAACGCCTCGAAGAAATCAGGGTAACTCTTCGCTACGCACTCGGCATCGTGAATGAGAATCTCGCCATCAGAACGAAGTGCAGACACAGCAAGCGACATTGCAATACGGTGGTCGTGGTGACTCTCGCACTCCGCAGAGTGAATCTCGCCGCCTCGGATATACATAGCATCACCCTCCAGGCGCACCTCAATGCCAAGTTTGGTATACTCCTGCTTGATTGTTTCGGCACGATTGGACTCCTTATGCTCCAAGCGGTGTGTGCCATAAATGACGCTCTCACCCTCGGCTGCGGCAGCCAAGGCCGCTAAGGCTGGGAAGAGGTCTGGGCATTGTGTTGCATCGAACTCGAAGGCCACCAAGTCGCGTTGCTCGACAGTAATAGAGTTCGGCTCGCTTGTTACCAACGCTCCAGCGCGCACCAATGCATCGCAAATTGCAACATCTGCCTGCTTTGACAATAGCGAGATGTTTGGCAAGGTAATCTCGCCAGCAATAGCACCAGCCACGAGCAACATCGCCGCTGCGCTCCAGTCGCCCTCGATAACGATATCGGTAGCGTTATATTGCTGAGAGCCCTCGACGTAGAACTCTTTGTAGTCGTTATGTTGGATATTAACACCGAACTTCGATGCCATATCTATGGTCATATCGAGGTACGGTTTCGACACAGCGTTCTCCACCGCAATGGTTGTATCCTCCTCTGCTAATGGCAACGCCATCAAAAGACCAGTCAGGAACTGTGACGACACCGAGCCATCGACCTCGATTTCGCCACCCTGCACAGGTCCGCAAACCTCTACGGGGAGACGACCTCCACCATCGCGAACATCAACACCGAGTTTGCGCAGTGGCTCAATCATCATATGCATAGGGCGATAAAGTAGAGTTCCCTCGCCCTGAATGGTGATAGGTGTATTCCAAAGGGATGCTATTGGGGTGAACATTCGTGTTGCCAAACCCGACTCGCCAACATTCAAGGTGTCGCTCTGCGGAGCAAGACCTCCCTCGACCTTTACGGTGCGCTCATCTACGCGCTCAACCTTCGCGCCGAGAGTTTCGATAACGCGGATTGCAGACAAAGTATCGTCGCAAAAATCGAGATTTCGCAATACAGTTTCGCCCTTGGCCAGCAATGCTGCAGCCAAGGCGCGTTGTGCGTAACTCTTTGAACAAGGCGGAGTTACTACGCCTGCGATTCGCCCTCGCGGGACAGATTTATCCATACTATATTAGCTTTTAGCCATTAGCCATTGGCTATTGGCTTTTTAATGCAAAATGCAAAATTCAGAATTTATCCTATTCTGCCGTAAAATCGTCAATGATGGAGGAAATTTTGTGCTAAGCGAGGTGGCGAAAGCGCAGCATAGTGGACCTATGTGAGCATTTCGACAGCCGAAGTGCAGTGCAAAATTTACCCATCAGAACGATTTTACTCCTCGGTAAGCTCGAACTTGTGATTTTTCTTCAGCTCAAAGTTCTTGCCGAGATATACTCGACGCACCATCTCGTCGGCTGCCAACTCCTCGGCAGTACCAGTCTTGAGAATCTTACCCTCATAGAGAAGGTAGGTGCGGTCGGTGATAGCAAGTGTTTCGTCGACATTGTGGTCGGTAATGATAACACCGATATTCTTGTTCTTCAATGTCGCAACGATACTCTGAATATCCTCCACCGCAATAGGGTCAACGCCAGCAAATGGCTCGTCGAGCAATACAAACGAAGGGTTGATAGCGATGGCACGAGCGATCTCGGTACGGCGACGCTCTCCTCCCGAAAGTTGATTACCATAGCTCTTGCGCACCTTCTGCAAGCGGAACTCCTCGATAAGGGCCTCGGTGCGGTCGCGCTGATACTCCTTCGTATAGTTGGTCATTTCGAGCACTGAACGGATGTTATCCTCCACGCTGAGGTGACGGAATACCGACGCCTCCTGTGCAAGGTAACTTACGCCCAACTGCGCACGCTTGTAAACGGGCAACTTGGTCAACTCGTCAACGTGTCCATCGTCGTGCTCGAGGAAGATACGGCCCTCGTTTGGCTTGATAAGTCCTACGATCATATAGAACGATGTGGTCTTACCTGCACCATTAGGTCCGAGCAGGCCTACGATTTCGCCCTGCTGAACGTCGATAGATACGTGATTTACAACGGTTCGCGCCTTATATTTTTTGACAAGGTCTGTAGTGTAAAGCCTCATACAACAAAATTTTTTCTAATAAATTTCACACAAAGTTATGTTTTTTTCCGAAATAATTTTTAACTTTGATATGAAATTTCACTAAAAAAAGAGATTTATACTATAAAATAGATATGTCACAGCAATTGACTGACAGAAATTTACTGCGTGAAAAACTGAAGGAATATTTTGGTTTTACCTCGTTTAAGGGCAATCAGGAGGATGTCATCTTGAATCTTCTTTCTGGTCGTGATACTTTCGTATTGATGCCAACTGGAGGAGGAAAATCCCTCTGCTATCAGTTGCCCGCTTTGATGATGGATGGCGTGGCGATTATCATCTCGCCGCTTATCGCTCTGATGAAGAATCAGGTCGATGCTATGCGTACATTCTCCGACAACTCGGGCATTGCGCACTTCCTCAATTCATCGTTGAGCCGTGCCGCTGTGCAGCAGGTGCGCGACGAGGTACTGGCAGGTAAAACCAAATTGCTCTACTTTGCTCCCGAATCGCTCACCAAGGAGGATAATATCGCCTTCTTGCGCAAGATAAAGATTTCGTTCTACGCTATCGACGAGGCACACTGTATCTCGGAGTGGGGTCACGACTTCCGTCCAGAGTACCGTCGTATCCGTCCTATCATCAACGATATCGGTCAGGCTCCGCTTATCACACTTACGGCTACCGCAACGCCAAAGGTGCAGATGGACATCCAGAAGAACCTCGGTATGACCGATGCTGTGGTATTCAAATCGTCGTTCAATCGTCCAAACCTCTTCTACGAGTTGCGACCAAAGAACGACCCCGACCGCGACATCATCCGCTACATCAAGCAGAACGAGGGCAAGAGCGGTATCATCTATTGCTTGAGCCGTAAGAAGGTTGAGGAGTTGGCAGAGTTGCTCGTGGCAAACAATATCAAGGCTCGCGCCTACCACGCAGGTATGGATGCGCAGACTCGTGCCGACAACCAGGATGCCTTCTTGATGGAGGGTGTGGATGTCATCGTTGCGACCATCGCCTTCGGTATGGGTATCGACAAGCCAGATGTGCGCTTCGTAATTCACTACGACATTCCTAAGTCACTCGAGGGCTACTACCAGGAGACTGGTCGTGCCGGTCGTGATGGTGGCGAGGGACACTGTCTTACCTTCTATAATTATAAGGACATTCAGAAGCTCGAGAAGTTTATGCAGGGTAAGCCTGTTGCAGAGCAGGAGATTGGAAAGTTGCTCCTCCTCGAGACTGAGTCTTATGCCGAGAGTGCGATGTGCCGTCGCAAGACTCTCTTGCACTACTTCGGCGAGGAGTACCCAGAACACAACTGCGGTGCGTGCGACAACTGCTGCAATCCGCGCCCTGTGGTCGATGCAACCCAGGACTTGGTCAAGGCATTGCAGGCATTGCAGATGATTGGCGACAAGTTCAAGATGGACCACCTCGTGGCATTTCTTGTTGGCCGTACTACCGCCGCTATCAAGAGCTACGGACACGCTAAGCTCGAGTTGTTTGGCGTGGGCAAGGGCAAGGACGAGCGTTACTGGTCGGCAGTTGTGCGTCAGGGCTTGATAATGGGCTTTATTGACAAGAACATCGAGAACTACGGACTCATCTCGCTCAACGCATCGGGCGAGGCATATATCGCAAAACCTACAAAGGTTATGGTTGCGCAGGACCGCGACTACGACGAGGAGGAGCGCGAAGCTGGAGCAATGGTACCGAAGGGCGGTGGCGTAGCCGACGAGCAACTCTTTGCTATGCTGAAGGACTTGCGTCGTAAGGTTGCGCAGAAGCACGACTTGCCACCATTTGTTATCTTCCAGGACCCATCGTTGCAGGATATGGCGATTCAGTACCCTATCACCATCGAGGAGATGCAGAACATCTCGGGTGTGGGCGTAGGTAAGGCGAATAAGTTTGGTAAGGAGTTTATCGAACTGATTAAGGCATATGTCGAGGAGAACGACATCATTCGCCCTCAGGATATGGTCGTTAAGGCTGTGGCGAACAAGGCCGGAAACAAGATTTTCATCATCCAGTCAATCGACCGCCAGATGGACTTCGAGGATATCGCGCGTGCTAAGAATCTCACCTTCGACGAGTTGTTGACCGAGATTGAGGCTATCGTAAATTCAGGAACAAAGCTAAATATCCAGTACTACCTCAATAACTATATGGACGAGGAGAAGATTGACGACATCTACCTCTACTTCAAGGAGGATGCCGAGAGCGACTCGCTCGACGAGGCTATCGAGGAGTTGGGTGGCGACTACTCCGAGGAGGAGATTCGCTTGGTGCGCATCAAGTTCCTCTGCGAGGTCGGCAACTAAAAAAAGTCTATACATCAAAAGAACAACACCCCAAGATTTTGGGGTGTTGTTCTTTTTTCTACTGCCTGTTTATGGCGGTTAGCAACGAATCTATTGCGGGTTTCATCGTCTCGTTGTACATCTCGGGGAAGAGACGCAGATAGTACTCTTGCGAGATGCAACGCACAAAGACCGTATCGAACTTCGCCTCCGCATTATTGAGTGCGTGGAGAACATTCTCAGATGCTTTCGCTCGCAAGGGGAGAGATTTTTGGTGGAAGTCGATGCGGGCATTCTGTAAGATATGCCAATATTCGCAAGCATACTCCATAGGGAACTCCTCGATAATTAGGCTATCCACCTCGGGCGACCAATCTGCCGTGTTGGGGCTATAGTATTTACGGCGCAACTCGCGCCAATCGACCGAAGAGTAGTCGTAGTAATCGGCAATGGAGCAGACAAAGGTGGTTGTGGCATCTCTGCCACAACCCAACAACAAAAGACTTATGAAAAACACAAACGATCTCTTTATCATTCTGCACTACCCTATTTATTCGCACATTCTCTTTACCACCTCCTCGGCATCCTGCTTGATTTCGGTCAGGTTCACCGCGTAGGTTCCAATCACATCGTCGGGGAAGAGCGTCATCTCCACCTCGGCTTCGATTGCGCCCATAATATCCGAGAGGTCAGCATCGCATCCGTTGTAGCCCATATTCGGGTTGTGGATTTGCCACTGAAGCAGACGCAAATACTCTGCATCGGTAAGGCGGACATCGACCTCGTGGATTGTAGGTGCGGCGTGAAAATCCTCGCCAAAGAGAGCCACCTCAACCTTGTAGGTGTAGTATGTTACGGGGTCGCAACCCGGACATTTCTCGGTTTTTGGCAGGCGCACCTTGCTCTGCAAGTAGTTGTGCGCCTGCTCTGCTATGAAGAACTTCATCTTTGATATGGACATAGCGGTAGTGCTTTACTCGTTCAACGCCAAAATCTGATTCACATCCTCCTCAACCTCGCTCATCACGACAAGGTATGCTGGGCCACCAAATGGAGGCAAGCAGTCGTGGTCGTAGAATACCGAGTCAAACGCCTGAGTCAACTTCTTGAACAACTCAGGAAGCGCATACGACAACGAGTGGAAGTCGTAGTGGCGGAAGTGCAATCGCCACTCGAGCAACGATGCATACTCCTCATCGGTAAGGTCGACCGTGCAATCAATCATTCGTGGCTTCTCCTCCAAACCATTGTGGAAGTAGGCCAAGCGGAACTTGTAGACTGGCTGTGGGTTGTCGAGGTCAATCCTCGTAGGATAAAACTCCGCAAACTCGTCATCGCCAGGGAATGCGAGGAATGCGTACTTCTGACGGAACTCCTCCTCCAAGAAGTAGGCCCAAAGGTGCTCATCCTCCTCAACCGAGAGGGCAACAAGCTCCTTCACTAAAGCAAGTTGCTCCTCCGAGAGGTCAAAGAGGCATCCTGGATCGAAATCGTCGCAGTCGCGACGATACTCCACAAGATAGCGCTTGGTAGCACTCTTAGATGCCAAAAAGTTTGCAATTGCAGCGGCACGACCGCTCTCCGATGTGAAATTGTAGGTACTCTTCATAATAATAAAAGGTATAAGTAAAGTTTAACAAAAAGTTTTCGTCTCTGTTTTCTATAGTGCAAAGGTAAGTCAAACATTTCAGAGGAAACCGATTTTTATAGGTATAAGAATTGGTGTTTTCCTGAAAATTATTAGAACCTTTGCCGTTGCGAAAGAGGAAGATTTTTCGACCTCGAACGTGATGCAAAGGTAAGTCAAACATTGCAGAAGAGAGCGTTTTTTATAGGTATAAGAATTGGCATTTTCTCGAAAATTTAGAGGACCTTTGTAATTGCAATACAGACGCAAAAATAGGCAGTGATTGCGCAAACCAACATCGCAAGGCAGACCAATCGGAAAAGCATCTGCCCCCGCACCGAGATGCCGATATACTATGGCCGTACTACCCCACCCCTCGCAGAATGGCGTGAGAGGTCGATTTAAAACTTTTTGCGCATTTTTTACGCAATTAATTTGGTGATCTCAAAAATTTTGCTTATGTTTGCGTAGTTTTAACGCAGTAAGCCTGTTAGGCCAACCGAAAACGCCCTACACCTATAGTATATATAAGGGCAGAGGCGCACGAGTAAAGCGGACAGAAAAGAGGACTAATAACAAAACCAAAACGAAGAATAGACTATGGCAAGAAATTTTAACAGAGGAGGAGTTCAGATGAACGAGATGGAGGAGAATGTGTGGTCACCAGCAGAGATTGACAACACAGAGGAGCTTACACTACTTAGTGCGGTATGCCAGATTGTTGAGGTTGCAACAGACTCTCAATACGACAAGCGTATTTTTGAGGCTGCAGCGCGCCCAATAGCTTACATAGCTGACAAGTTGGGACTAACAGAGAAGCAGGTCTTAGTCTATGCTTTGGCTATGGATTTGTATTACGACAGAGCCATTTCTGTCAGAGATATTGCGAGGCGCTTGGACATCTCAGCACTCAAGGCAATAATGTTTAGCGCAGACTTGGAGGAGTTGTGCCGGCGAAACTATCTCGCCGAGAACGAGGATATGGATACAGCAGAGCGCTGCTACAGCGTGACAAGAAGTGCGATTGACGCACTAAAACAGGACCGCGCCATCAGCGGTGAGAAGCCCAAGATTGAGAGTAGCGAGGATTGGTTTAGCGCTTTAGATAAGATTTGCGCTGGAAGACTACACAGACGCATAAGCTACGAGGATGCGCGCAATAGAGTTATTAAGCTCATCAAGGATAACAGCGAACTGCCAATGGTTGAGCAGTTGATAACTAAGGCAAAGGATATGAGTGACGATGAGATAATGCTATTCCTCTGGTTATGCAATCTGGTTGTTACTGCTGACTTTGAGACTTTCCAGACCAAGCATTTCAGAAAGTTATATAGCGATGCTGCGATGTATCGCGCACAGTGTAAAGCATTTGCATTAGGCAAGAGCAACCTTATTAAACTGGATCTTGTGCGAGTAGCAAGCAGTGACGAGCAGAAGTCCAAAGATAACTACGAACTTACCCCTTGGGTGGTTACGGAGATGCTGGCAGAGTTTGACTTGGAGACTACTACAGCGTGCAGCAAGAACAACATTATTGAGCACACTACCATTACGCCAAAGCAACTCTTCTACAACGCAAGAGAGCAGAAGGCAATTGAGCAGTTGTCTCAGCTTTTACAACCAGAGCGTTTTGCTCAGGTGAAGGATGAGATGCAGAAGCAAGGTTTGCGCAGTGGTTTTGCTTGCCTCTTCCACGGTGCACCAGGCACAGGAAAGACAGAGACAGTATTGCAGTTGGCGCGAGCCACTGGGCGAGATTTGATGCAGGTCAATATCTCAGAGATTAAGAGTATGTGGGTTGGCGAGAGCGAGAAGAACATCAAGGATGTCTTCACACGCTACCGCAAGTTGGTGGCAGAGTCTGCAGTTGCCCCAATCTTGCTCTTCAATGAGGCAGACGCCATCATTGGCAAGCGCTTGGAGAATGTGCAGCGCTCAGTGGATAAGATGGAGAACTCTATGCAGAACATCATCCTTGAGGAGATTGAGAAGTTAGACGGCATCTTGATTGCCACCACCAACCTAACCTGCAATATGGACAAGGCGTTTGAGCGACGCTTTATCTACAAGATAGAGTTTGACAAGCCTTGTATAGAGGCAAAGAGTGCAATCTGGCACTCAATGATTCCAGATTTGTCTGCGGATGACGTTTGCGCGCTGGCAACAAAGTACGACTTTAGCGGCGGACAGATTGAGAATATTGCACGCAAGAGCGTGGTTGATAAGATTCTCTCGGGCGAGCCATTCTCGCTCGACACGCTCTGCGAGCATTGCGACTCAGAGATTTTGGACGCTAAGAAAGAGCGTAAACCAATAGGATTTTAAGTGGCACACCACTTAAAATCCTTATGACAAAACTGTCAAAAAAGCGAAATACTTTTGCACGAAACAAATAGACAGGCATATAGGTATGGAGAGAGTAGAGATTACAAAGGAGTTGATTGAGAAGTGCTTTGTTGAGTACAACGAGAACTATTTCAACAACAAGTTGCCTATGCCCAAGTTCATTGTGCGGAACTGGAAGAAGGACAGCTTGGGTGGTTTCCTATACAATGCAAATGGGAAAGGCGAATCCAGACTCCGCATCTCTAAATATCCAAATATTAAGGGATATCGCTATTTCACGAAAGAGTTGTTGAAGGATGTGATTATTCACGAAATGGTGCATTACTACATCTGCGTACTAATGAAACGAAACTACTTGTTTCCACCGCACGGACTTAGATTTAGGCTGGTATGTTTGTACCTGAGGCTGAAATATGGAATAGTCGTTACTCTCAACTACCCTCGTCGCTACGAGAAAACGCCTTCATCCGCTTGGGAATGGCTAAAGGCCCAAGTGCGATTTCTATACTACGATTTATACCTGATGATTCTTTAGGAACATTTATAAACCTTTTAAACATATTATTATGAATACGGACTACAAAATCAAGAGTGTTGAGATTACGACCAACGGTCGCAACGAAATCTATTTCGACATTGAGTGGGTGGGCGATAGTATGCTCGACTACTACGAACTCCGAGTATGGGAGAGCGGCAAGGATAACTGCCTGGAGGTTTGCGCCTATGCCGAGCATAAGCAGCGCGTCACCGTTAAGGACTACTGCTTTATGACAGACTGGAAATCCAAAGAGGTGAACAAGGAGACGTTCCACATCGAACTCGGCATTGCCGACTACGACGATAACGGCAAGGAGTTGTCGTGGAAGGTATTGGCCGATTACCAACCAATCGAGGTGAACCTCTACTACGAAATGCACATCTTCCGCAAGAATGTATTGGAGATAAGATAGGAGTTTTTACGCACTTTTCACGCAATAAATTTGGGGATTAGAAAATTTGCGTATACCTTTGTGTTAGATTCACACAACATTTGTAACCAGAACTAATATGGAACAAGAAAATAAAAAGAAATTCTGTTACGACTATGCTCTTCCTTCAGTGGCAGCAGACTGTGTCGTATTCGGATATGACGAATCGAATATCAACATCTTGCTTATCCAGCGTGGAGAGGAACCGTTTAAGGGCAAATGGGCATTGCCTGGCGGTTTTCTGCGTACTGACGAGGATGAAAAACCTTACGATAAAACCATTGAGGAGTGTGCTACCCGAGAGTTACTTGAGGAGACCGGACTCAATATCGAAAGAATCGAGCAGTTCTACACCTACTCCGCACACGATCGCGACCCTCGAGGTAGGGTAATATCGGTTGCCCACTACGCATTGGTACGACTCTCGGAGGTGCAAGGTGGTGACGATGCTGCAAAAGCGCAATGGTTCTCGTTAGACGAGATTCCAAGCCTCGCGTTCGACCACGACCAAATCTTGCGTATGGCACTCCACCGCTTGAAGGAGCGCATCTGCTTCGAGCCAATCGGTTTTGAGTTGTTGCCACAGGTCTTCACGATGTCGGAGTTGCAAAACCTCTACGAGGCAATCCTCGAGGTGAAGTTCGACCGCCGAAACTTCTACAACAAGATGCTGAAGTTGGGAATCCTCGACGAGGCTGAGCCTCGACCAAAGGATGCTCCATCGCGTCACCCAAGCAAATATAGATTCAACGAGAAGCGATATGCCGAGTTGAAAAGCAAGGGTTTCAGACTGGAGTTTTAGGAGCAAATCTCTTAATATATATAAATAGGTATTAGGGCGGTAACCATCTTTACGGTAGTGTGACCGCCCTAATTCTTTTGCCCAAATTCGACGTTGCGAATCCCGCAGTTTGGCTCTGTCCAGCTACGCAATTCGTAGCCGTAGGTTTCCCAAAATAGATAAACTTGGAGGTCGAAAGTGTAAGTTAGGAGCGAAAAAGTCGCTCCGAAACCCCAATTTTCGCCGAAATCGAAAAAATTTTGCCCTCTTTGCGTATTTTTTGCGCAATAAATTTGGTGGTTTCGAAAATTCGACTTACCTTTGCGTAGTTTTAACGCAGTAAGCAGGTCGGAACTATGAGAAAAGGTATCATCGGAGCCATCATTGGCGACATCGCAGGTTCATCGCACGAGGCGAAACCTGTAACACGTGAGAGCTTCAAGCTCTTCAACAAGCAGTCAACCATCACTGACGACACAGTGTTGACCGCCGCAGTAGCGGAGTGGTTACTTAACCGCGAGACTACTATTGAGGATTCGATGCGCAAGTGGGCGAACGACTATCCACACGCGGGATATGGTAGTTCGTTCAAGCGTTTCCTCAAGAGCGAGGCTGGTTCTTCGCTCGGAAGCACTCACAACGGTGCGGTAATGCGCGTTAGCCCAGTGGGTTACATTGCCAACTCCATCGAGGAGTGTATGGCTCTCGCCAAGGAGTCGGCCTTGCCAAGTCACAACAGCGAGGTTGCCATCAAGGCTGCTCAAGCTACCGCTGTGGCAATCTTCCTGGCGCGTGAGGGTAAGAGCAAAGCTGAGATTCGCGACTACATCGAGCGTGAGTTCGGCTACGATCTTCACACTTCGTACGAGGTGTTGAAAGCTGAGATTCGCGCTGCCAGAGCCAATCGTAACGAGCTTACTCGCTACGCCAGCCACGAGAGAGTCGTAGGTGCAGGCACCTCTGTTCAGGATGCGTTGGTTGCGTTCCTCACCGGTGTGAGCTACGAGGACGTAATCAGGAAAGCCATCTGCTTGGGTGGTGATGCAGACACCGAGGCTGCTATCGCTGGCGGAATTGCAGCGGCATACTACGGTGTTCCTGAGGAGATTATCGAGGCTTCGCTTCTCTACATTCCTTCGGACATCCTCGCCTTGGTCAACCAGGTGGATGGTTCGGACTGGAAGCCATCGAAGCTCATACCGCCGAAATCGGGACGCTGGAGCAGACACGACGTGGTGATTTGCGCTACGAACGAGGATGATACATTGGGTGAACGTGCGTTCCGACTCACTCTCCCATCGAGGTTCAACCGCCACTACAACCTGGGCTACCCTATCATCTTCGACTCGCCTCGAGTACCTCTCGACGAGCAGTTGTTCTTGATTCGCGCCAAGTGCGAAAGCTCCAAAGACTTCCGCTGGCACCTGCACGATATAGGCATCGAGAGTGGCAAAATGACGATTGAGGAGTTCCGCAGCACCTTTGCTTGGGCCCTCGAACTTGACAATGTATTAGTAACTGAAACACTTCTTAACGAACGATAGAATATGAGACGTATCATTGAGTTTTTGAAATCAACCAACAGACCAGGTGTAGACAACCTCATCAACTACCTCAACGCCAGCAACTTCGCCACAGCAAGTTGCTACAGTCACCACAAGTACAGAGGAGGTCTCGTGGACCACTCACTTGAGGTGTACGAGGGCATTAAGAGCCTTAACCTTGACATCCCTGAGGAGTCAATCATCATCATTGCATTGCTCCACGACCTCGGTAAGTCGAGACTTCGTGGCTGGCACTTCGATGGACACCACCCTGCTCGCGCCATCGCGATTTTGGAGCGTTGCGGATTCGAACTCACTGAGGATGAGGCATTTGCCATCCGCTACCACCACCGCAAAAGCGGTGACGCCTTCACTCACACTCATCGCAGAGCTGTGACTAAGGCTGATATGGCGAGCGCAGCTGCGTGGAAAAGGAGTCGTGGCCAGTTCTGCTCGAAGGACTTGTTGTGTGAGATGATTGCTAAGTTCTTGTAGGCTATGCAACACTTCATCATCTACCCCTCCATCTACCTCGATGGGTTGATGGAGGACCCACAACTGAAGGTTGTGGACAACTGCATCTCGCTCAAAGGCGAGGAGTCAAGCATTAACATCGAAGGTGATTACGATTTATTCAGCGGCGCAGATTTGGACGGCAGTCTAGCAGTGTTAACACACCTTGCCGAGAAATATGGCTATATGTTCATCGCAGCGGAAAACTTGTACGAGAAGGGCTATTACATTGCGGAAGCTATCTTGGCGGATATTGGTTGCGATAGCCACGTGTCCGAGATGCTATTCATCGATTTTGCAACGCACGAGATGCTCAACTTCAACTACGCGTATGGTTGGTCGAAGAATCACTACAACATCCTCGCTAGAATCCGCAGACAGAACCGAGCGGATATGGAGGTGGAGAGCAACTACAGCATAGGCGATGTGGTGCGATTTGATTACTGTGGTCCCGATTATACCAGCGTCACAACCGGAATGGTCATCTTCGCCGACAAGCATCACGCCATAGTGCAGATACCTTGCCTCACTGCGCAGTTGGCAACGGAGTTGAATCGCGACGCAATGCCAGCCGAAGAGGTCGAGGAGATTATCGACCAACCAATCGACCAGATTAGACTCTACGAACACGACTGTTTCGTCGATATGTACAACGCGCTGACGTTCCTGCCGAGGGGCAGCTTTTAGGTTACGCTTAAGAATAAAAGAGAATGGTGCTAACCTTAGGACCAGCACCATTCTTAATGATTCTTGTAAGTTAGAACAACTTGTAGAACGGAGCGAACTTGCCCTTCTCGCCATCTTTGTCGAGGATGGCAAAGGTCACCTCTGTGAATTTATTCTTGAACTCATCCTCGTTGAGAATCTCGTGGAACATCGTGGCAACCTTGTCTATAGGCAAGCGGAATACACCACAACCAAATGCTCCGCCAACGAGCGAGTCGTGACCATTCACCAAAGCGATACGATAGATGGTGCGAATCTTATTTCGCATAACCTCCTCGCCCTCAGCGGTGAATCCTCCGTCCGGAGCTTGATACTCACGATTCTTTCCGTGCTTCTCGTGGAAGTTCAATGCCGCTACCGAAACGATACCCACCTTGTAGGTATCCTCGCACAGGGAGTATAAATCCTCGGCATTGCGAAAAACGGTAACCTCAGGAGAATAGACACCACCGAAGTTGATATCCATCGGATAGGCATACTCGCGAATTGCCACATTTGCCTCCTCGGCATATCTGTTGGCCTTTCCAGAGTGCGCCTTGAAGAACTGGAATAACGAACGCGATAGGGTCGTAGCGCGGCAGAGACTCTCCTCCTGAGCATTTGAACCTAACTTGTACATACCACACGCCACATAGGCATCGGCAAGATTCATTACACACGGTTTCAAACCTCGCTCCACCATACTTTTTGCCACCTTGATGCAGTCCTCGTTTACGGTCGAAGTTGCAGTCTTCTCAACTGAAGCAGCGATATGATTTGCGTCGATACTATCCTTATAGAAAATGGTGCCAGCCAACATCGGATCATCAATTGGCAACTCTACAACCTTGCCCGACTCGCAGGTATAACCACCAGCGTGGAAAATCTCGCTGTTGCTCTTGTAAACGTCTTGTCTCAAAAGTTTACCCTTTTTATGTCCTATCAGTTCTCGCTGTGCGGCATACTCTCTGTCCCACGATGGGAAATTCGCTTTCTGATTCATAGTATTCTTTAGATTTATTCCCAAAGATACAACAAAATCGTTTATCACGCAATCTGGTGGACATTTTTTAGGACGAAATATTTAATTCTTAAACTTTTTTGCACTATCTTTGCACCGCAGATTCATCGAAGCCTTACTTGTGACTGCACCGGAAACTATGGGGGTGACCGGTTTTGACAGCAGGTAGAGTTTGATGGTAAGCACGCCGAGAATTGTGTGGGCTCTCGTAAATCGGAACACTCGAACTACAAATGGCAATAATAGCTATGCACTCG
>JAZQWU010000047.1:0-2529 GCA_045632505.1 Alistipes sp.
AGAGGTAGGTTGTCAGGGCGAGATTGGCGTTGCGTGTGCTATGGCGGCAGCGGCAGCGTGCCAGCTCTTTGGTGGTACTCCGGCGCAGATTGAGTATGCTGCGGAGATGGGATTGGAACACCATTTGGGACTCACCTGCGACCCTGTGTGCGGACTCGTGCAAGTGCCTTGCATTGAGCGTAATGCCGTTGCTGCGGCACGTGCCCTCGATGCAAATGCCTATGCGACACTCTCGGATGGCTCGCACCTTGTCTCGTTTGATAAGGTTGTGGAGGTTATGCACGAAACGGGACACAACTTGCCGAGCCTCTATCGCGAAACCTCGGAGGGTGGTTTGGCAAAAAAGATTTCACACCGATAGATTATTATACAGATTTATAGCAAAAGAGAATGCCCCGATGGACATTCTCTTTTTTATATCTGCTTGCGTAGGCGAGCCACCGGAATATCAAGCATTTCTCGGTATTTCGCCACCGTACGGCGAGCGATGCAGTAACCCTTCTCGTTGAGGATGTTCATCAGTTGCTCGTCAGTCAGCGGCTTGCGCTTGTTCTCGGTGGAGATTGCCTCCTGCAAGATGTTCTTCACCTCGTACGACGATACCTCCTCGCCACTCTGCGTCTGCATAGCCTCCGAGAAGAGCGATTTTAATAAGATGATGCCGAACTGCGTCTGCACGTATTTGCTATTCACCACGCGCGAGATGGTCGAAACATCGAGTCCTGTGCGGTCGGCAATATCCTTCAAAATCATTGGGCGCAGTTTGCTCCTATCGCCATCCTTGAAGTACTCGCGTTGGTAGTCGAGGATGGTCTGCATCGTGCGCATAAGGGTGTCGTGGCGTTGCTTTATCGCCGACATAAACCACTTTGCCGAGTCTATCTTGTTCTTTATAAACTGTATCGCCTCTTTGTCGCTATCGCTCTTTTCGCCCTTGGCGGTTGCCATATCGCGTATCATCTCGACGTAGTGGCGGTTGATGCGCAGTTCGGGGATGTTGTAAGAGTTGAGTGCGAGGTCGAACTGACCATCGTGGAAGTCCAGCAAAAAGTCGGGAATGATATACGGAGCAGCCTCCGCACCACCCTCAGAGAAGAGGTTGCCAGGTTTTGGCGAGAGGTGCTGAATCTCCTGCACCGCATCGCGGAACTCCTCCTCCGACACCGCAAGGCGCGCCATCAAGCGTTCGTAGTGCTTCTTGACGAACTCGTCGAAGTGGTGTTTGAGAATCGTGTGCGCCAACTCGCGCTCGGGGGTGTCGAGTGGTAGTGCCTCAATTTGCAACAATAGCGACTCCTGTAAATCCCTTGCGCCCACGCCCACAGGCTCAAGGTGGTGAATCACCGAGAGCAGGCGTTCCAACTCGCGGCTCGAAGTCTCAACGCCGAGAGAGAAGACGATGTCGTCAGCCAACGACTCGAGGTCACGACGCAGGTAGCCATCCTCGTCGATGCTGCCGACAATGAAGATGGCGAGTTGCGTTTCGCGCTCGGAGAGATTTTTGTAGCCCAACTGCTCGATAAGCGACTCCTGCAATGAACGACCGCCCGAAATCTGAACATTTCGTGGTTGGTCATCCTTGGAGAAGTGGTTCAAGCGACTCTTGTAGGATGGTGTGTCATCCTCGCGCAGATACTCCTCGACCGAGATTTGCTGAGGCTCCTCATCGTTCTCGGAGGAGTGCTCCTCTTCGAGAACAACATTCTCCTCAATCTCCTCCTTTATGCGCTGTTCAAGCATAACGGTTGGCAGCTCCAGAAGCTTTATCATCTGAATCTGTTGTGGTGAGAGTTTCTGCTGCAACGAGAGCAGTTGTGCGTTTGATAATTTCATAGCGGTAATATAGTCCTACTGCAACAAATTATCGGTTTCTTATTTAAACGAACAAAGTCTATGGGCGTGCCATAGACTTTGTTTTGGCTATTAGCCATTAGCCATTGGCCATTAGCTTATTACTTCTCCGAAAATTGTTTATGATTTCAGAACGATTTTTAGAACTCTGCGTTCTTTGGAGTTCGTGGGAACGGAATCACATCACGAATATTGCTCATACCAGTCACGAAGAGCAACAAACGCTCGAAACCGAGTCCGAAGCCCGAGTGAGGTGCCGAACCCCAACGACGTGTGTCGAGGTACCACCACATATCCTTCTCAGGAATGCCGAGCTCCTGAATGCGTGCAGAAAGTTTGCCATAATCAGCCTCACGCTCCGATCCACCGATAATCTCGCCGATTTTTGGGAAAAGAACGTCCATAGCGCGTACGGTCTTGCCATCCTCGTTCTGCTTCATATAGAATGCCTTGATATCCTTTGGATAGTTGATTAAAATTACAGGCTTCTTGAAGTGCTCCTCTACGAGGTAACGCTCGTGCTCCGACTGCAAGTCGCAACCCCACTCGCAAGGGAACTCGAACTTCTTGCCCGAAGCCTTCAAAATCTCGATACCCTCGGTATACTCGAGGCGTACGAAGTCGTTTGCGAGAACGAAGTTGAGACGCTCCAACAACTCGTTGTCCCACATCTTGTTC
>JAZQWU010000048.1:0-19004 GCA_045632505.1 Alistipes sp.
AGCGCACTGCAACAAAAAAGAGTGTTAAGAAATAATAAAATATAGTAAGATGAGGGTATTAATGTTTGGCTGGGAGTTTCCTCCGCATATTGCCGGTGGACTCGGTACAGCCTGTTACGGAATGACCCGCGGATTGGCTCGCAACGATGTGGATGTTACATTCGTTATGCCTCGCGCTTCGGGCGATGAGGACGAGCGCTTTATTCGCGTGGTAAATGCAAGCGATGTCGAGACCGTATTCGGCAAAGTAAGTTCCGATTGCGCCGACATCATCGACAAATTGTCGTTTATTCACGTTGATTCCAACCTCGTGCCTTATCTCTCGCCTGAGGATTACGCGACTTATCACGATGAGTTCGTAAAGAGCGGTGAGAAGCGTTGGGAGACAAGCGACGTGTGGAGTCAGCGCTACACCTTCTCGGGTAAGTATGGTGCTAACATTATGGAGGAGGTAGCTCGCTACGCCATCGTTGCAGCACAGATTGCTAAGGACTTGGAGGGACAGTTCGACGTTATTCACGCACACGACTGGTTGACCTACTACGCTGGTATCGCTGCAAAGCGCGTATCGGGTAAGCCGCTGGTTGTGCATATGCACGCAACCTCGTTCGACCGTTCGTCGAGCGACAATATCGACACTCGCGTTTACGAAATCGAGCGTACTGGTATGGCTGCGGCAGATCGCGTGATTGCGGTGTCGAACCTCACTCGTAACATCTGTATCGAGAAGTATGGTATCCCTGCAGAGAAGGTAGTTGCAGTACACAATGCTGTGCGCTTCGCTGAGAATGAGGCTGAGGTTCCGGAGCGCGGTGTGACCGACAAGATCGTTACCTTCCTCGGTCGTATCACCTTCCAGAAGGGTCCTGACTACTTCGTAGAGGCCGCTGCAAAGGTGTTGAAGCAAGTGCCTAACGTACGTTTCGTGATGGCAGGTTCGGGTGATATGATGAATCACGTTATTCGTCGTGTTGCACGCCTCGGTATTGCAGACCGCTTCCACTTCACAGGCTTCTTGAAGGGCGACGATGTACACAAGATGTTCCAGTTGTCGGACGTATATATTATGCCATCGGTGTCGGAGCCATTCGGTATCTCACCACTCGAGGCTATGCGTGCTAACGTGCCTTCGATTATCTCGAAGCAGTCGGGTGTAGCCGAGGTTTTGGACTATGCGGTGAAGGTTGACTACTGGGATGTTGATGCTACGGCAGATGCAATCTACGGTTTGATTACCTACCCAGCTCTTGCGAAGATGTTCGCGCAGAAGGGCTTGGAGGAGGTTACCAACCTCAAGTGGAACGACGCTGCTAAGAAGATTAAGCAGGTTTACGAGGATGCTATCGCATCGATGAAATAAACGGAAACGAAAAAATAAAAACACAAAACAATATGAAAACAGTTTGTTTATATTTTCAGGTACATCAACCTTGGCGATTGAAGACCTACCGCTTTTTCCACATCGGCAAGGATCACAACTACCTTGACGATTTGACCAACCGCGCTATTATGTTGAAGATTGCGCGCGAGTGCTATTTGCCTATGAATGCGCTCCTCTTGAAGCTCATCAAGGAGAATAAGGGTGCATTCCGTGTTTCGTTCTCGCTCACTGGTAACGTTGTCGAGCAGTTCAAGGCATACGCTCCTGAGGTGTTGGATTCGTTCCGCGCTTTGGTCGATACAGGTTGCGTAGAGTTATTGGCAGAGACCTACTCGCACTCGTTGGCGGCCCTTTCGTCGAAGGATGACTTCAAGGACCAGGTAAAGAAGCACACCGCAATGCTCAAGGAGGAGTTTGGTGTTAAGCCAAAGGCATTCCGCAACACCGAGCTTATCTACTCGGACGAGATTGGCGAGGCAGTTGGCGAGCTCGGCTTCAAGACAATGTTGGCAGAGGGTGCAAAGCACATCCTCGGTTGGAAGTCGCCTGACTTCGTATATGCCGGTGCTGCAGACCAGAGCCTTCGTCTCTTGCTCCGCAACTACAAGCTTTCTGACGATATCGCATTCCGCTTCTCTAACCAGGGTTGGGATGAGTATCCACTCACAGCAGATAAGTATGCTGCTTGGCTTTCGGAGTCGGAAGGTGAGGTTATTAACCTCTTTATGGACTACGAGACCTTCGGTGAGCACCAGAAGGCTTCGACTGGCATCTTCGAGTTTGTGAAGAATCTCCCTGCAGCTATCCTCAAGCGTGGTGATTTGAAGTTTGCTACCGTTAGCGAGACCGCAGCTGAGCACCAGCCAGTAGCAGTTCTCCACTGTCCTCACGTTATGTCGTGGGCTGACGAGGAGCGCGACATCACCGCTTGGTTGGGTAACGACTTGCAGAACGAGGCGTTCTCTAAGCTCTACGCTTTGAAGGATAAGGTTCGCGCATTGAAGAGTAAGGATTTCGAGTATGTATGGAACTTCTTGCAGACCTCGGATCACTTCTACTATATGGCAACTAAGTGGCTCTCTGACGGAGATGTTCACTCTTACTTCAACCCTTACGGCTCGTCGTACGAGGCATTCATCAACTATATGAATGTTTTGTCGGACTTCCAGATTGAGGTGGAGAAGGCTCTTGCCGCTAAGAAGTCGCGCAAGAAGTAATTTCTTGTGATAAGCCGCAATCTGCGGCACATCCCAAAAAGCAAACATCGCTGGGCAGTACGTTTTAGTACTATCCCAGCGATGTTTCTTTTGCGATGCACTGCATCTCGCGTCTTCTGACAAGAAATTGGAAATCATTCTGATTGGCTTTTTGCATATAATTTCATAAATGCACTGCTCGGGCAAAAAATCATACCTATTTAATAAAATAAATGCAAAATAGTGTACAACGAGACCATTTTATTATTATATTTGCAATTATTTGGTTCGAAAGTGAAATTGTAAAGATATCGCATATAAATGAAAAAAAATGCAGTTAACATAATTTTTGCGCAACCTGAGCACGCTGACTATGCCGAGCAGATTTGTCAACTAATCTACGAGTCGGCTCTCCAGCGTGGTACTGGTATTGCGCGTCGTTCACCCGAGTATATCGCCTCGAAGATTACTGGCGGTAAGGCGGTGGTTGCACTTGCGGGTGACCGCTTGGTGGGATTTAGCTACATCGAGTGCTGGGGTCACGGTGACTATGTTGCCACTTCGGGTTTGATTGTAGACCCCGAGTATCGTCACCTCGGTTTGGCGGGAGAGATCAAAAAGCGCACCTTTGAGTTGGCTCGTTTGCGTTTCCCATTCGCGAAGTTGTTTAGTATCACAACCTCGTTGCCAGTGATGAAGTTGAATACTCGCCTTGGTTACAAGCCGGTAACATTCTCGGAGCTTACGCAGGATGACGAGTTCTGGCAGGGTTGTGAGGGTTGTTGCAACTACGACATCCTCAAGCGCAACAATCGCCGTATGTGCCTTTGCACGGGAATGCTATACGACCCAAAGACGCCGCTTGTGAAGCAGTCGTGGTGGAGTCCCTACGGAATGGCAATCAAGAACGCAATAAAAAAGATTTTTCACTTGAAATAGGGGTCGACTGAACTCCAAAGGTGGTCAAGGCGCAACTACATTAAGGGCTATTAAAGGCTATTAAAGGGTGCGCTAGAAAGTTAGTAGTAAATAGAAAATAATAAAAAACAAAAGATATGAGCAAGAAAGTAGTTTTAGCATTCAGCGGAGGTTTGGATACCTCTTTTTGTGTAAAGTACCTGACCGAGGAGTTGGGTTACGAAGTATATACCGCAATCGCCAATACTGGTGGTTTCTCGGATGAGGAGTTGGCATCTATCGAGGAGCGAGCATATCGCCTCGGCTCGAAGCAGCACGCTACACTCGACATCACCGAGGAGTACTACGAGCGTAGCATCAAGTATATGGTCTTTGGAAATGTTTTGCGCAACGGCACCTATCCTATCTCGGTGTCGTCGGAGCGTATATTCCAGGCGATGGCAATTATTCAGTATGCTAAGGAGGTGGGCGCAGACTGCGTAGCGCACGGCTCGACTGGCGCAGGTAACGACCAGGTGCGTTTCGATTTGACCTTCCAGATTATGGCACCCGAGATTGAGATTATCACCCCAACCCGCGATATGACTTTGACTCGTGAGTACGAGATTAACTACTTGAAGGAGCGCGGCTATGTTGCTGACTTTACGAAGTTGGAGTACTCAATCAATAAGGGCTTGTGGGGTACAAGCGTTGGTGGTAAGGAGACCTTGCGTTCGGAGCAGACTCTGCCGGAGCACGCCTACCCATCGCAGGTTACTGCTGAGGGTGAGGAGTCGCTCAAGATTGGTTTCGTGAAGGGCGAGATTACGACCGTGAATGGCGAGGAGTTCGCAAGCAAGGTTGATGCAATTCGTGCTGTTGAGGCTATCGCATCGAAGTATGGCATTGGTCGCGATATGCATATTGGCGACACAATCATCGGCATCAAGGGTCGTGTAGGTTTCGAGGCTGCGGCACCGATGTTGATTATCAACGCTCACAAGATGCTCGAGAAGCACACACTCACAAAGTGGCAGATGTACTGGAAGGACCAGGTGGGTACTTGGTACGGAATGTTCCTCCACGAGGCACAGTACCTCGACCCTGTGATGCGCGACATCGAGGCTATGTTGCTCCACTCGCAGGAGAATGTAACGGGTGTGGTTGAGATTATCCTTCGTCCACTCTCGTACACCCTCGTGGGTGTGGAGTCGTCGTTCGACTTGATGAAGACCGACTTCGGTGAGTATGGCGAGGTGAATAAGGCTTGGAGTGCTGACGATGTTAAGGGCTTCACCAAGATTATGGCTAACCCGCTCAAGATCTATTACAATAACCAGAAGAAAAACGGAAAGTAGTGGTTAAGGTTGGTATCATAGGTGGCGCAGGCTACACCGCGGGTGAGTTGATTCGTTTGTTGATTAACCATCCGCAGGTGGAGATTGCATTTATTCACTCGTCAAGTAATGCGGGTAATCTCGTAAGCGATGTACACGGAGGCTTGTATGGCGAGTGCGACTTGCGCTTCTCGGCGGAGTACGACTTGGGAGCAATCGACGTGTTGTTCCTCTGCTCGGCTCACGGAGCGAGTGCGAAGTTTATGGAGGAAAACGACGTTCCTGCCGAGTTGAAGATTGTGGACTTGGCGCAGGATTTTCGTGATGAGCACGACGGCTTTGTCTATGGTTTGGCGGAGATGCAGCGCGAGAAGATTTCGGGCGCAACACGCATCGCAAACCCTGGTTGCTTCGCTACGGCTATTCAGTTGGCATTGTTGCCACTTGCGAAGGCTCAGTTGTTGAACGACGAGGTGCACGTTACCGCTATTACAGGCTCTACGGGAGCAGGAGTGAAGCCTTCGGCAACAACTCACTTCTCGTGGCGTTCGGATAATATCTCGACCTACAAGGCGTTCGAGCATCAGCACCTTCTCGAGATTGGTCGCAACCTTCGTTCGTTGCAACCATCGTTCGATAAGACGATAAATTTTGTCCCTATGCGTGGCGACTTCGCACGCGGTATCTTGGCATCGGTCTATACCGAGTGTCCGCTCTCGGCAGAGGAGGCGGTGGCGTTGTATAAGGAGTACTATGCTGACTCGCGCTTCTGCTTCGTGGCAGAGAAGAATATCGACTTGAAACAGGTGGTGAATACCAACAAGGCGTTGGTATATGTGGCGAAGTATGGCTCGAAGTTGCACATTGTGTCGGCTATCGACAACCTCCTCAAGGGTGCATCGGGACAGGCGGTTGAGAATATGAACCTCATCTGCGGATTTGACGAAAAATTGGGCTTAAACCTTAAACCAAGCGCATTCTAATGAAACTTTTTGATGTATATAGTCTATACGATATTGAGCCAGTAAGCGGTAAGGGCAACTATGTCTATACGGCTGATGGAACAGAGTATCTCGATTTGTATGGTGGTCACGCTGTAATTTCGGTGGGACACGCCCATCCGCACTATGTGAAGGCGGTGTCGGAGCAGGTGGCACGACTCGGATTCTACTCCAACTCGGTGGAGAACCCTCTGCAGGTGGAGTTGGCGGAGAAGTTGGGCAAGGCGAGTGGCTATGACGACTACTCGTTGTTCCTCTGCAACTCGGGTGCCGAGGCGAACGAGAATGCCATCAAGTTGGCATCGTTCCACTCGGGCAAGGCTAAGGTCTTGGCATTTGGCAAGGCATTCCACGGACGCACCTCCGGTGCTGTGGCAGCGACTGACAATCCGAAGATTGTTGCTCCGTTCAATCGTACTCCGAATGTGGAGTTTGTGCCGTTGAACGACATCGAGGCGGTGGAGGCGAAACTCTCTACTGGCGAGTTCTGCGCGGTATTGATTGAGGGTATTCAGGGCGTAGCGGGCATTCACTGCCCAAGCGACGAGTTCTTGCGCCAGTTGCGCGAGGTGACAATCAAACACAACGTGTCGCTTATCCTCGACGAGATTCAGTCGGGCTATGGTCGTACGGGTGACTTCTTTGCACACCAGCACGCTGGCATCCGTGCCGATATCATCACCTCGGCAAAGGGTATTGCCAACGGTTTTCCTATGGGTGCGGTGTTGATTGCGCCACACTTCGAGGCGAAGAAGGGTATGCTCGGCACAACTTTCGGTGGTAACCACCTCGCTTGCGCTGCGGCTATTGCGGTGCTCGACATCTTCGAACAGGAGAATCTCGTTGCAAATGCTCGCGAAGTGGGCGAGTACCTCATCGAGGAGTTGAAGAAGATTCCGCAGTTGAAGGAGGTGCGCGGTCGTGGTCTGATGATTGGAATGGAGATTGAAGGCTCGGCTTCGGAGATGCGTCTGCAGCTCTTGAAGGAGCATCACATATTTACTGGTGGCGCAGGCGTTTCGACCGTTCGACTCTTGCCAGCACTCACCATCACACGCAAGGAGGCTGATAAGTTCCTTGCGGCATTCAAAGCGTTATTAACTACTAACTACTAATTACACACTACTCACTATATGAAAAAGTTTACCTGCGTAGAGGATATAGGCTACTTGAAGGAGGCGTTGCGCGAGGCTTTGGAGGTTAAGCGCGACCGCTATGCCTACAAACACTTGGGCGAGAACAAGACCCTGTTGATGATATTCTTCAACTCGTCACTCCGCACCCGTCTTTCGACTCAGAAGGCGGCGATGAATCTTGGAATGAACGTTATTGTGTTGGATGTCAACCAGGGCGCGTGGAAGCTCGAAACCGAGCGTGGCGTGGTGATGGATGGCGACAAGGCGGAGCATTTGTTGGAGGCAATCCCAGTTATGGGCTCCTATTGCGACATTATTGGTGTACGTTCGTTTGCAGGTCTGAAGGACCGCGACGAGGATTATGAGGAGCGCGTAATCGAGCAGTTCATCAAGTACTCGGGTCGTCCAGTGTTCAGTATGGAGGCGGCAACACGCCACCCATTGCAGAGCTTTGCCGATATGATTACTATCGAAGAGTATAAGCGCACTCAACGACCGAAGGTGGTGCTTACGTGGGCACCGCATCCAAAGGCTTTGCCTCAGGCGGTGGCAAACTCGTTTGCCGAGTGGGTGCTGAAGAGCGATTACGAGTTGGTGATTACACACCCTGAGGGCTACGAGTTGGACGAGAAGTTCACTCGCGGTGCAACCATCGAGTACGACCAGCGCAAGGCGTTCGAGGGAGCGGACTTCATCTACGCGAAGAACTGGTCGGCATACAAGGGCAAGAACTACGGCAAGGTCTTGTCGGAGGATAAGGATTGGACTGTCGATGCCGAGAAGATGGCATTGACGAACAACGCATTCTTTATGCACTGCTTGCCCGTACGTCGCAATATGATTGTTACGGACGAGGTTATCGAGTCGCCTACCAGCCTTGTTATCCCAGAGGCTGCCAACCGCGAAATCTCGGCACAGGTAGTGTTGAAGCGAATGCTCGAAGATTTGCAGTAGACGTAACACCGTAACACCGTAACAGGGGAATACGCCCGTGTTACGCTGTTACGCTTGTTACGGTAGCGCAGACTATAAAGGTTATTAAAGGTTATTAAAGGATGTTAAAGGATATTAAAGGTTGTTAAGGGTGCGCTAAACGCTTATTATTTTCCCCTTAACCACCCTTAACCACCCTTATATACAACTAAAATAGCTAATGGCTAATAGCCAATAAACTATATGATTACAGTAGTAAAAATAGGTGGCAATGTGATTGACAACGAGGCAACATTAGAGCGTTTCGTTGTCGACTTTGCACAGTTGCCATCCCCTAAGATACTTATACACGGTGGTGGTAAGCTCGCTACTCGCTTGGCGGAGAAACTCGAGATACCTACCACTATGATTGAGGGTCGCAGAGTGACCGACGCAGCAACACTCGATGTTGTAACTATGGTCTACGCAGGTTTAATAAATAAACAAGTAGTAGCTAAGTTACAACGTGAAGGGTGCAATGCACTCGGATTCTCGGGTGCTGACGGCAATATGATTCCAGCCGTTAGGCGCAACCCCGAGCCTCTCGACTACGGTTTCGTGGGCGATATTGAGGCATCGAAGATTAATACTCAACTATTATCTTCTCTGCTTGAGGGTGGTGTGACACCCGTATTCTGTGCCATTACGCACGATGGTGAGGGCACACTACTAAACTCCAATGCAGATAGTGTGGCTTCGGCAGTGGCAGTGGCTGCCTCGACAATAGACGAAACTAACCTTATATTCTGCTTCGAGAAGCAGGGTGTATTACGAGATGTAGAGGATGATAGTTCGGTCATCTCGCTAATCACCAAGGATGATTATCCAATCCTACGCAGTGAGGGAGTTATATCTAAGGGTATGATACCGAAGATTGATAACGCCTTCCGCGCTATTGATGAGGGTGTGAAGAGTGTGACTATCAAACACTCGGAGGCACTTTGCAACGCCTCGGCAGGAACAACGATAAAGTAATGAAACGTGCAATCGAAATACTGCAACAACTAATTGCCACTCCGTCACTCTCGGGTAACGAGGCGGATACGGCAGAGATTCTCGCCACCGAACTCTCGGAGCGAGGTGTTGAGGTGTGCCGCCTTCACAACAATGTGTGGGCGTTGAGCAAGGGCTACGATGCGTCGAAACCTACTCTTATGCTCAACTCGCACCAAGATACCGTGAAGCCATCGGCTGCCTACACACGCAATCCGTTCGAGCCGACCATCGAAGATGACAAACTCTATGGCTTGGGTAGTAACGATGCCGGTGCTTCGCTTGTGGCGTTGCTCACCGCCTTCTGCAACAACTACGACACCTCGGATGCCCCCTATAACCTTCTGTTGGCACTCACTGCCGAGGAGGAGAATATGGGCGAGAGGGGTATGCGAGCATTCTTGCCGCACCTCGCCGAGCAGGGCGTGAAGGTCGATATGGTCTTGGTGGGTGAGCCAACCTCGATGCAGGCGGCAACGGCAGAGAGAGGACTTGTGGTGTTGGATTGCACCGCTCACGGCAAGAGCGGTCACGCAGCCCGCAACGAGGGCGAAAATGCGATATATAAGGCGATGTGCGACATCGAGAAGTTGTGCAACTATCGCTTCGAGCGCACCTCCGAGCAACTGGGCGATATCAAGATTACTGTGACGCAGATTTCGGCTGGTACTCAGCACAATATCGTACCCGACGAGTGTCGCTTTGTGGCGGATGTCCGCACTACGGATGCCTACTCGAACGAGGAGGTGGTGGAGATTCTGCAAAGCGTTGTGGAGTGTGATGCAAAGCCTCGTTCTACACGTGTGCGTGCTTCGGCAATTTCGCTCAGCCATCCACTTGTTCAGGCGGCTACGGCGATTGGTCGCACCACCTTCGTGTCGCCAACAACGTCGGATAGAGCGATTATGCAGGGCTTGCCTGCGCTGAAGATGGGCGTTGGTGAGTCGTCGCGCTCGCATACGGCAGACGAATTTGTCCTCGTAAGCGAGGTGGAGGAGGGTGTCGCAATATATCAGCAACTACTTGATGAATTGAAAAATAGACTATAGATATGAAACTTTGGAACAAAGGATTTGAGCCAGACAAGGCAATCGAGGAGTACACCGTAGGTAACGACCGCGTGCTCGACCTTCGCCTTGCGCAGTACGATATTGAAGGCTCGATGGCACATATAAAGATGCTCGAAACTATCGGCTTGCTCGAGAAGAGCGAGTTGGAGCAACTCCTTGCGGCTCTCTCCGAACTGTTGGAGGAGGCAAAGAAGGGTAACTTCATCATTGAGGAGGGAGTTGAGGATGTCCACTCGCAGGTGGAGCTGATGCTTACTCGCAAACTCGGTGATGTGGGCAAGAAGATTCACTCGGGACGCTCGCGTAACGACCAGGTGTTGGTTGACTTGAAACTCTTTATGCGCGACGAGTTGCGTAAGGTTGCAACACACGCCAAAGCCCTTTTTGACCGCCTTATCGCCTTGAGCGAGGAGCATAAGGCGGCGCTTATGCCAGGCTATACCCACCTGCAAATCGCTATGCCATCGTCGTTTGGTTTGTGGTTTGGAGCGTATGCCGAGTCACTGATTGACGATATGCGATTGGTTGTTGCTGCGTACGATACCGCCAACCAAAACCCTCTTGGCTCGGCTGCTGGATATGGCTCGTCGTTCCCGCTCAATCGCACAATGACTACCGAGTTGCTCGGCTTCCAAACGCTTCACTATAATGCAGTTGCGGCACAAATGAGTCGCGGTAAGACTGAACGCGCAGCGGCGTATGCTATCGCAGCTCTTGCCTCGACCATAGGTCGCTTTGCGATGGATGTATGCTTGTTTATGTGCCAGAACTTTGGCTTTGTGTCGTTCCCTGACAACCTTACGACGGGCTCGAGCATTATGCCACACAAGAAGAATCCGGATGTCTTTGAGATTACGCGCGGCAAGTGCAATCGCCTGCAGGCAGTACCGAACGAGATTGCGCTGATGACGGCAAACCTTCCGCTCGGCTACCACCGCGATATGCAGCTGCTGAAGGATGTGATTTTCCCTGCTACGACGGAGATTTGCGACGTGATGGCGATGTGCGACTTTATGTTGCAGAATATCCGCATCAACGAGGGTGTATTAGACGATAAGAAATACGACTATCTCTTTACTGTTGAGGATGTTAACCGCCTTGTCTTGGAGGGCACTCCATTCCGCGAGGCATACCGCGAAGTGGGCATCGCAGTGCAGGAGGGTCGCTACACTCCAACTCGCGAGGTGCACCACACCCACGAGGGTAGCATCGGCAACCTCTGCAACGATAAGATTATTGCCAAGATGGAGGCAGTGCTCGCCTCTTTAGTAACGGAAAACTAATAACGGAAAGAGAAAAACTGAGAGCCAAGCATTGCGCTTGGCTTTTTTTGTTGTCATAAGGGATATTAAAGCTGATTAAAGGCTGTTAAGGGTTATTAAGGTTTTTTCTCTAATAACCCCTAATCACCCCTAACGCCTCTATAAAAACCCTTCCCACAACCGACCATTTACTAACGACCGATTCGAGCGGTCGCAGCAGGTTTGAGCAGAAAGAGAGGGATTGGCTACTTCGCTCCTTACAGTCGCTTCGCTTAACGCCTTTCCCTTGCCTCGCCGGCGGGCTCCTTGCAAAAATCAGCACTACGCAAGGAGTTGATAAATCAACCTTATTTTGTTTCTGCCCCCTACACCCCACAAACAAGTTTGTGTGCGTTAGGTGCAAAAACAAAAAGATGTCGATAAAATCGACATCTCCTTGCTTCATTAGATTTTTGCGGAAAGAGAGGGATTCGAACCCCCGGTACAGTTGCCCGTACACCGCATTTCGAGTGCGGCCCGATCGACCACTCCGGCATCTTTCCAATGCGTTTTGCGGTGCAAATGTACGAATTTATTTTTTAATTGCAACTAAATCATTCGATAAATTGCACTTTTTTTGCGATAACTGCTATTTTGTAGTGATTTTTACAAATATAAGTGTTATATTTGCTATACTAAACGGACTCTTTTCTCCGTTATATAGATAAAAGCGAAGAAGCTATGAGAAAGATTTTTGCAATAATGGCCGCTGCGGCAATGGTGCTCTCGATGTCGGGATGCGCCACTGCGTGGCGAAATGTGACCTATACCGACGACCTCTATTCGGTACACAACAAGATAGCGATTGCTAACCGCCAGAAGGCTGAGGCTGAGCTTGCGAAGGCGCAGTACGAGGCTCAGCAGGCGCAGTATGAGGCGAACCTTGCAAAGATTAAGGCGGAGGCTGCAAAGCAAGGCGTGACCATATCGGAGGGCAATGTAAATGTCTACGATGCGGTGTTGGCAGATTCGTACGAGAGTGCCTACGCTCGTCGTCTCTATGGCTTCTCGTCGCCTACCTATCGTATGCCGTCGTCGTACTATTCGTTGCAGTACTCGGATGCGTTTCACTACGCCTCGGCGTACGACCCTGCGTTCTACAACGTTATGGTGTCGGGCGATATGGTTTGGGTGGAGCCAAAGTATATAACCTCGATGTTCGGTTCGTGGGGTGCAGCGGTTGTGCCATCCTATAGCTGGTATTATGGCTGGGGTGCGCCGTATAGATATGGATACTACGGCTATAATCCATACGATTACTACTGGAATACGGGCTGGTACTATGGTTGGAACAACCCTTACTATTGGGGTTGGGGCTACCCTTGCTACCATTCGCACTATTACCACCACCATCATCACAACCACCATCGTCACAACCACTATCGTCCACACCGTCCACCTCAGCACCATCACAACCCTCCACACGCTGGCTCGGGCAGTGTAGGCAATACAGGTCATCACACCAACCGCCCTGGTATGGTTGTTGGTCGTAACCCAGGCGCATCGCGCCCAGTGGATAGAGGAGGTTCGGTAGGTTCACCTTCGTTGTCGCGCCCATCTTCGGGACATACTACACAACCTGTATATCGCGGTGGTAGTAAGACTCCGTCGTCGAGCAGATATAATGGTAGCGGTTCATCGTCTTACCGCAGTAGCGGAAGTTCGTCGTATCGTAGTAGCAGTAGTAGCAGTTCGTCATCATCGTCGTCTTCGAGCTATCGCTCAACACCATCCTTCTCGAGTGGCGGTCATTCCTCTTACTCGGGCGGAAGTTCGGGCGGAAGTTCGGGCGGTGGCAATTCGCGTGGCAGATAGTTTTAATGCTTAACAGATTCGGATTATGAAAAGATTTGTTTCGCTATTGGCGATTATCCTTGCATCGGTTATCGCGGTGCAAGCACAAAATACTTCGGGTATTCTCTTCAACAGAGATATTATCCCTGCATCCTCGATTCTCTCGCTCTCACAGCGCGAGTCGGCTGGTACGGCACGTTCTATGGGTATGGGTGGTGCCTTCACTTCGTTGGGTGCGGATATGGCATCGTTCGGCGTGAACCCTGCGGGTTTCGGAATGTACAAGCGCAATGAGATTTCGGCGACCCTTGGAACGGGCATCGCGAAGGCGAAGAACTACAATGCCTACAATAGCGGCGACAACCTCAAGGCTCAATTTGCAATCAATAATATCGGTTTTGCGACCAATATCTATGAGGGCACAGGCAAACTTACGGCGATAAACTTTGCCTTTGGATACAATAAGGTGGCAGACTACAACTATGATGTCAACTATTATGGCAATCCAGACGTCTCGTCGTTGGCTGATGCCTTTGCCGATATTGCCAACGCGAATGGGTTGGTAATCAATTCGGACAATAGGATTGCTGACGAAAGAGGCTACTACGACTACGATATGAACCCTTACTATTGGGGTGCGGTGATGGCGTATAAGGGTGGCCTTATCAATCGCGGCGCAAATGGCTGGTACCCCGACGAGATTGCTCCGGGTGCGCAGATGTCGCAATATACTAACCTGAAGAGTCGTGGCTCGGCTGGCGAGTTTTCGTTTGCGATTGGTTTTAACTTTAGCAACATCGTCTACCTCGGTGCTTCGCTCGATATACAGAGCATCTCGCGCAAGCAGACTATCTACTATAGTGAGTATATCGACTACGAGAAGGGTACACCTATCGACTCGTCGGTCTATCCGTACTTGCTCAGAGACTTCGAGTTCGGACAGTCGATGAAGGTGAATGGCTCGGGTGTAGGTGCTAAGTTCGGTATCGTTGTGCGTCCGGTTGAGGCGTTGAGAATTGGTTTCGCAGTCCATACACCAAGCTACTACTCGATAAACTATCGCTATGAGGGGTCGCTCGATTCGGCTGCGCGTAGCATCGGCTCAAACCCTTATGGTTGGGATGTCGAGAATGGCTATGTCTACGCATCAGAGGACACCCCTATCTTGCAAGATGGTGGCGACTACCGCTGGAAGTTTACTACACCTACGCGCCTGTTGGCTGGTATCTCATATTCGGTAGGCCCT
This sequence comes from Alistipes sp., assembly GCA_045632505.1. Lineage (GTDB taxonomy): Bacteria > Bacteroidota > Bacteroidia > Bacteroidales > Rikenellaceae > Alistipes. The sequence goes on from JAZQWU010000048.1 coordinate 14,325, forward strand.
TATGCTGTATTCTCGGTTGACTATCAGTACGATGCCTATCGTGCGGTGGAGTTGAACTATGCTCCAGTCGATACGGGCTATACGAACGAGGTGTTTAAGTATGGCTTGAAGGGTGTGCATACCCTCCGTACAGGTATCGAGGCTAAGCCTCTGCCTTGGTTGTCGTTGCGTGTTGGTGGTGGATTTAATAGCCGAGTTTTGCGAAACGAATATAACTTCGTGGCATTCTCTGAGCCAGTTGCCGACAATATGTGGTACGCATCGGCAGGTTTGGGCTTCCGCCTCGGCGAGGTGACCTCAATTGACTTGGCATATCAGTATCGCAATACTCGCTATTCGGACTACTACTCGTTCTACACGCAGATTGGTGATACCCCAAATCACAGTCCGGTATATGGTCTTGATTTGATAAAGCACAATATCGCATTGACGTTTGCGTTCCGCTTCTAAAAAAACAAGTGGGTGTCTTGCAAAAAGACACCCACTTAGTTTTTCCGTTCCCGGTTTATTGTAGCTCCTCAATCGCTCGTTGAACGGTCTTGTCAATCGGGCGGATAAAGTAGTAGAATGCGTTTTCGCCGAGGTCGGAGTTGCGCGAGATGTAGGCGCGAAGTTGTGCCTCCATAATGTGGCGCGAACGGTTGATATCCTTCCAGTTAGGTTTCACACCCTGCTTCTCGGCATAGCGCACAAAGTCGTTGAATAACGTCTTGTCGCCATCAAGCACCGCCTTCATCTCGGCAATACTCTTTGCTCCATCCAACGCCTTGCGCTGGCGGTCGGAGTACTCAATGGTGTAGCGGTAGAGGATGTTGCGACCTGTAACCTCGGTGTAGTACTTGGTGATGTCGAGTGTATCGAGTGGCACGAATACATCAGGCATAATGCCTCCGCCACCATATACAACCTTGCCCTTCGGTGTGGTGTAGCGCAACGAGTCGGCAAAGTGAATGCTATCCGCCGAGAAAAACTCATTGCGGTTGTAGCGGTCGATGAGGTCGTGTTCGTACGACTCGCCATCGCCTGCGGTGTATGGTTTCTGAATCGAACGGCCTGTAGGGGTGTAGTAGCGAGCAACGGTAAGACGCAATGCCGAACCATCCTTGAATGGAGTTTGCGACTGCACCAATCCCTTGCCAAATGAGCGACGACCGATGATTGTACCGCGGTCGTTATCCTGCAATGCTCCTGCCAAAATCTCGCTCGACGATGCACTCGCCTCGTCAATCAACACCACCAACTTGAGGTCGGTGGAACTGCCACGGCCATCGCTATATTGGCGCAACTGCTTGCCATTGCGATCCTCGGTATAGACGATGAGCGAACCCGTAGGGAGGAACTCGTTGGCAATAAGTATCGCTTGGTCGAGGAATCCACCCGAGTTGCCTCGGAGGTCGAAGATGAGCGAGGTCATACCTTGCTGACGCAACGATGTAAGGGCGCTCTTTATCTCCGTGAATGAGGTGCGTGCAAACTGCGAGAGTTTGATGAAGCCGATATTCTCGGTGAGCATTAGCGATGCCTCGACACTATGCAAAGGAATCGCATCGCGCGTAACGACAATGTCAACCAACCCCTCAATACCCTTGCGCTCAATAGATAGTTTTACTTGTGAACCGCGAGGACCACGCAGACGCTTCATAACCGATGTCTGAAGCATCTTCTGACCTGCGATAAGGGTGTCGTTCACCTTGATTATGCGGTCGCCATTCTGCACGCCCGCCTTGCGACTTGGACCTGAAGGTATGACATTCAAGACGATGACCGTATCGGTTGCCATATTGAAGACCACGCCAATGCCATCGAACTCGCCCTTGAGAGGCTCTTCCACCTTCTGGAAGTCGCGTGCTGGGATGTATGCAGAGTGAGGGTCGAGCTTGTGGAGGATTGCAGGGATTGCCAACTCTGCCAATGAATCACGCGACAACGAGTCTACATACTCGTTTTCAATCATTGAAAGCACACGAGTAAGTTTGTCGTTGTGTGTGTTGTAACTATTGAGGTATACGCGCACCTGGTTGCCTAATCGGCGTTGAGCGTAGTAGTTTCCTACGATTATACCAGATGCAAATATCGCAATGGTTACAAATATTGACAAAATTTCCTTTGTCCCTCGCTTCATATCCCGTAGTTAATTGATAATTAAGGTGTAGGTAATCTGTTTCTTATCGCCCTAAAGGCAACCAAGCCCCCGCCTTGGGCAGGGGTTTGGTGGTGGGTGATAATTATAAATGCGGTGTTACCGCTGACTTTTACTTGTTCTTGAAGGTATATGCAAGACCTACGCCAAGAACAGTCTGAGTCTGGATGTTCTTGTTCTGTGCCTTGTTGTAGTAGAGCTGGAAGTAGAACTGTGCAGAGAAGTACTTTGTAGCCTTGATGTCGATGGTGTTCTCCCAACGAACTGTAGGTGCGATGCTCTCGTAAACTACGCCAGTCTTCTTGCTATCGCTCTGCTGAGCAACCTCGTTGATCCAACCGTAGAAAGAGTAGAGTGTAGTGCGGTAGCGGAATATACCCTTCTTGCCAAAAGTCTTGTCGAAGTCAACCTGGATAGACGAACCACCCTCGTAACGCTGGTTGCCGTTTGCCAATGTCAAACCATAAACATATGGAGTGTTCTTGTCAGCATCAGCCAATGCAGTCTCGCCAAACTTCTCGTTGTAGTAGAAGTCGCGTACCAACTCGCTGGTAACATAGGTTGCATTCATTGAGAGAGGCGCGATGTTAATCTTGATTGGGAACTTAGCGTTCTGGCAAACATAGGTTACACCCAACGAAGCGATGAGGTATGCAGGAGCAAAACCCGAGCTGGTGAGCTTACGCTCGATCTTGTCTGTGCTGTTCCAACCATTTGCAAACTGCGAACGCAACGAAAGCGAACCTCCAACATTCCAGCTCTTCGAGATTACGTATGCTGGTGAGGTCTGGATGAACCACTCATCCTGGCTCTTCGATATGGTGCTTGCAGCCTCGTTGTTAGTGAAGTTGTAAGCGTAACCCAACTTACCAGTCACCTTTGTACCGATGGTGAACTTGTCCTTAGTGTAGGTGTGGGTGAAGAGTACGTTACCAATACCAGTGAGTGAGTTGGTGTTTCCGTTCACCGACAACCACTTGTCGTTGAAGTGAGCGAGCGAACCGTTCAAGGTTGCGTTGAACTCGATGGTGTTGCGCTCCTTGCGGATAGCTGCCTTCTCAGCCTTAATCTGAGCCTCGCTCTTGAATGCTGGAGCCTCTTTCTCGGTCTTAACCTCGTTAGCGAATGTTACCTGCTCCTGAGGAGTTGCCGATTCAACGGTTGCCTGAGCCTTTGCGATGCCTGTCGAAGCGAATGCTACGACTGCCAAAATTGTAAAAAATCTCTTCATAAAATATTGTTTTAATTGCTTGTTTTTAGTTTGAACTCACAAATATAGAATAAATTTGTCGAATATCTCAATAATTGATAAAAATAATAATTTTTATACTATCTTTGTAGTAGATTAATTTCCATAAAATACGACCTTTTATGAAGAGACTTTTCTTGCTTGTTGTTGCTGCGCTGTTTGGCGCATTAGTAGTTGATGCTCAGCAAGTTGCTTATCAGCGACCACCCCAAGTACTTGAGGAGTTGCTGCTCGCTTCGCCAACGCCAAACCTGGTGGCAAATGGCGACTGCTCGGCAATTATGCTGATGTATGCAAATACCGCTGTACCGATGGCGGAAGTGCCACTCGACGGATTGTTCCTTGCTGGCAAGCATATAAATCCCGAAAAGTTCTGTCTAACGCGCGAGAAAGGTTTTCATACCATCACGCTCAAGACTATTCCCAACGGCGAGGAGAAAAATATTAGTAATCTCCCCGAAGGATCTACAATCATCCACGCTACCTGGTATCCTAAGGGCGATAAGGTCTTGATTTTCAATCGCGAGAAGGATGGTGTTTATCTCTATTCGGCAGCAGTGGCGGATGGCGTGGCACAACGCGTTACGAATCGACGAATAAACACTACGTCAAGAAAGTATGCCTTGTGGTTGAATGATACCGACTTCCTCACTGCTTGCGTGGTCGAGGGTGGAGATGCTCCACGACGCATCCATCCGACTGGACCAGTGGTGCAGGAGTCGCTTGGCAAGAAGGTGCGTAAGCGTACCGAGCAGGGATTGTTGCGCGACGATTTCGACCAACAAGCACTCAAGTACTACTGCACTGCGCAGTTGGTGTGCATCTCTCCGTCGGGTGAGCGCGAAATTGGCGAACCAGCAATCTATCGCACAATTATCGTCTCGCCGAATAAATCCTATATGATGGTCTATCGTGTGGTTGAACCATATTCCAATAGCGCTAAATTTATGGGGCTTAAATCGAATGTGACAATCGAGAATGTCGAGGGTGAAGTGGTGAAGGAGGTGAAAAGGCGTGGCAATCTGCAATGGCGTAGCGATAAGCCTGCAACGCTTGTTTGGAGCGTCAAGGCGAAGAAGGATAATCCTGATTATAAATACTCTATCTATGAGCAGGATGCACCATTCGACGAGTCGGCACGATTGCTCCTCCGTACCCAGCACGATTTGGATAAACTCTATTGGTGCAACGATAACTTGGCGTTGGTGGTCGAGAAGGATAAGAAGGAACGAATTATTTCGTGCTTCAAACCTGGTGATATGACGCTGACGAAAATCGTGCGCTACAATAC